>NZ_JBVHHY010000032.1:0-52457 GCF_055560835.1 Kitasatospora sp. NPDC023120
CCTCGGACATCTCGCGATCATCAGCACCCGCGAGACTGACGCACCACCATGATCACCCGCAGCCGAACACCAAGATCCCCGACAGAGTCAAGCTAACCTCGATCTTTCGTGACGGTCCGTCGGTTCATCTGGCGGGCCGTTTCGGCTTCTCTGGGCGGTGGCGGGCAGGCCGAGGGCCCGGCTGTCGCGTCGGGTGGGCGCCGGGTTCCACGGGCTCCGGAAGTGGTCGGGTGGTTGTCGCGATAGGGCGATGTCGCTGGTCAGCCAGGGGCCGGAAGGGCGTGCAGGCGAGCGAACGCGCTGGTGATCACGTCGGTCCAGGGCCAGTGGCGGGCCAAGCGGAGGTAGCGACAGCGGCCGGTGGTGACGAGCTGGGCGGCGACGGAGAACAGCCGCAGCCGCATGCGCTTGGGCTCCCACCGGCGGGCGTCGCCGGTCAGGGCGAGCATGGGCATCCAGGCGAGCAGGTCGAGCGCGAGCTGGACGATCTCCAGCCAGACCTGGTTCTGGGCGGCCTGGTGGAGGGGTAGGTTGCGCAGGCCGGTGTCGCGGGCGGCGCGGATGCGGTCCTCGGCGCGGGCGCGCTGGCGGTGCCGCAGCTCCAGCCGTGCGATCGGGGTGCCGGTGGTGTTGGTGGCGAAGCAGGTCAGCCGCATGCCGTCGGCGTCGGTGAAGCGCAACTGGGCGCCGGGGTGGGGCCGTTCCTTGCGGACGATCAGCCGCATTCCCTTCGGCCAGCCCTTGAGGACATCGCCTGCGAGTTCGGCGACCCAGGCGCCGTCGCGGATCTCGCCGCCGGGTTCGACGGCCGGGGTCCAAGCCGGGGCCGGGATCTTCAGTACGGCCTGGTGGATGGCGTCGGTGATGGTCATCCCGACCGAGTAGGACAGCCATCGGCCGCGTGCAGTGAGCCAGTTGAGGAAGTCGTGGGTGCCGCCGGCGGAGTCGGTGCGGATCAGGGTGCGGCGTCCTCGCCGGTACTTCCTCGGCAGCTGGGCCAGGGCCGCCCGGGCCGCTTCGATGTGGTCGGCGGCCGTGTTGCTGCCCGCGTTCCCCGGCCGCAGCAGTCCGGCGACCGGTTCCCCGGCCCCTTCGCGGCCGTGGTCGACGAACGCGAACAGCGGGTGATGGCCGAACGTCTTCTTCCAGGTCTTGGCCGCGTCCTGTTTCTCGGAGTGCGCGAGGACCAGCACTCCGTCGATGTCCACCGTCACTTCGCCGTCCGCGTCCGGGGCCGCCTCGCCGGCCAAGTGCCAGGTCTGCTCGCGGACTTCGGCCCGTGCCCGCCGGATCGCCGCGAGTGCGCGGGGCCCTGCCGCGGCGAGGGTGTCGACCAGGCGGGAGACGGTCGGGTCGGAGGCCACCGGTCCGAACAGGGCGGGCTCGGCCCGCAGCATCGCGACATCGGCCAGGCAGTCCCCGCCCAGGGCCACCGCGAGCGCGACGTCCAGCAGGATCTTGCCCGGGTCATGGACCGCCCGAGCCTTGCGCCACGGCGCCAGTGCCGTCGATATCGCCGTGTCCAGCCCTGTCTTGCGGGCGGTCTCGACCAGCAGCACGGCGCCGGACTGCGAGATCACCCCGCGACCACCGCCCTCGACGCGGACACGCGGGTACGACCCGCTACGCTTCTTCACCTGAGGAGTGCAGCTTTCTTGACGGCGACCAGGACCCTAGACAAGTCCAATCGTCCCAGGTCAGAGGCACTCCTCATTCTTTTGATCACGCCTCGGACAGCCCCGCCCGTGAAAGCACGAGGCTAAGGCGTGTCTCTTTGATGGGCTGAGCAGTTGATCGGACGTGTCTGTGCGGTTGATGATCAGTGATGCGATGTGGGACCGGATCGAGCCGTTGATGCCGGCCGATCCGGTCCGTGGCCGGCGGTGGGCGGACCACCGCCGCACGCTTGAGGCGATCGCATGGAAGTACCGCACCTGCGCGCCCTGGCGGGACCCTGCCGGAGGAACTCGGGCCGTTCCAGACCGCGCGCAGACGGGTTCTGCGGTGGGCGGTCGTAGCAGGTTTTCTTCGTGCATGCCTGGTACGTGTCGTTCAGGACCCTTCTTGACCCGGGCGGGCGGCTGATTCGCCGGGTCGCCTGCGGGCTCAGACGACAGAGGGGCGGTCACGGTAGGAAACCTCCGGAGCAGTGCCCCCGCCGCCGATGATCAGTGTAGCTGTAGGCGATATACCACGCGCCGCCTACGGCGGGATGTTGTGGTGCGGAGTGGAGACGGCGAGCGGCCCTACCAGAAACAAGCCCGGCAGGGCCGCCTGCGATATCTCGAGAGGAAGAGACGCCGAGGCCCCGAATTCCGCCGATCTATTCAATGATCACTAGACTTCAGAAGCACACCTGGATGCAGCAGGCATATCTAGAATCCGGATCACACAGAACGGAATACATCGAAATCCACATTGAATTCAATCGCTCGCATCCATTTCACTCTTAATGAGATCAAGCATCAACTGAAACCAGTGAAGGCATGTTCACCCCTCGACCTGAGGATCGAATTCGGACCTGAATCCAACCATCCACATCTCTCTTGCCTCGCGCTCAGAGATTCCCCCAGCCAAAATCGAGGAGATTTCCTCGGCGAGGGCGCCTGCAGCGCCCTCGCCCTCCTCGCGAATGAATCTTTCGACCACTCCAAGTGAAGTGGGCGCTTCAAGGCGAAAGTCCTGATGGAAATAGGAATTGGCAAGATACTTGATCATCTTCCGACCAAATCTGGATATGATGTTCGAATTCGATAGCCATTTGGCATTGAGGAGTGCCGGCCGTCGCACCGGTCGTCGTCGGCCACCGGACGATGCCGGCTCTTGAGACCTGGCAGGCTGTGCACGGGTTCTGACGGAGCCTGCCGGACCGCGAGGTCGGACGAGGATCCGCGCTATTCCTGGTCATCGGTGACCCGGCTCGGCCGCACGGAAGCCGTCGTGGGACCACCGCGACGCTTTCCCCACAGCTCAGTCCACGTCCCACGGCAGGGGCGAGCCGCGCCTCGATCCGCTCCCGGCATCTCGTCGCGACTCCGGCTCGCGAGCCGGGCCGGTCACGCCGTCCCGGCGAATCCCGGAACGGGGCGGTTGGCGCAGGCGTACTCGTCCGCGATGCTGAACACGGCGGCGCACCCTGGGCATTCGGCCTTGCCGAAGAGATGGGCGATGCCGTCGGCGAGCTGCTCCCGCCCGTCGCGCAGGGCGGTGTCGTGCATCCACCGTGCGGTGCCGGAGAGTTCCTTCCGCGATGCCGGGCGCAGGTCGCGTCGGTTCACGTCGCCGAGGTTCCAGTCGCGGATCGCCGAGTAGCGGCCGTAGTCGCCGATCGCAACGGTCACCTCCACGGTGCAGTGAGGGCAGGGGACGGCGTAGAAGTCGTCGGAGAAGTCGTCCAGGACGGCGCTCCAGTGGTACTGCTCGTCGGCCGCGAGCAGGGAACGGAAGGTCGCGAGGTAGTCGGCGGGCCGTGATCGCAGGTGTCGGTCCAACAGCCCGCGGAACTCCGCGATCGCGTCGGCACACTGCGCCAGGAGGTCGTCGCAGCCGTGGTGACCGGCGGCACGCCGCAGGATCGTCCCGGCCAGGGCACGCGCCTGGGCGCTGCTGGACGCCAGACGTACCAGTCGAGGGAAGGCGCCGAAGCCGGCGGGGAGGACCAGGTCGCTCTCGAGGCACAGCCGGAAGCCCAACTCCTGCCAGGCGTCGGCGTCGTCTTCTCGTTCCACCCGGTCCAGGAGCAAGGGGACACTGTCGACATCACCATGGCAGTCGTACAGATGCGCCCAGTTCACCCGACCACCGTACCGATGCGCGCGTGCCCGCGCCGCCGTGGTTGTCGGTGGCCGCGGAAGAGAGCCGATTTTCTGCGGAAAATCCGCGTCGGGCTCCCGCCCTCGACGGGGACGCCGACGGGCTGCTGATCGGCAGGTCAGCCGGCGGCGGGCGAGCCGGTGCTGCTGCGGTCGTCGAGGACGATGTGCGGCTGCTGCAGTCGGTCGCTGCCGATCTGCTCATCAGCGGGTCGGGTGCTGTTGATGACGGCGGCGATGCGCTCGTAGCTGGTGACGGCGAGGGTCCAGGTCTCGATGCCGGTGTCCTTGCCGAGGCCGCTGCACACGGTCTCCCGAAGCGCGTTGAGAAGGGCGAGGGTGCTGCGGCCGGACAGGACCGTGTCCTCGTTGCCGTCGCTGACCGGCTTCGAGAAGTGGTCGGTGCCTTCGACCTGAGCAGCCAGGAAGTCCCAGGTCTCAGGGTGGCAGGAGATCGAGACGGTCTTCACCGCGGCGGCCTTGCGGAGGGTGCTGACGTGGTTCTCCCAGACGAAGGGCTCCGGGATCAGGCCGGAGACATCGTCGGCGTGCCCATTCGGGAGGTCATCGACTGAGTCCTGCTCCCGTGCGACTGCTTCCGTGCGCTTGGATTCGACCTCCGCGTCCCGCGCCGCTGCCACGGAGGGGCGCAGAAGATGTGCGAGCTGGGCGGCGAGCTCGGTTGCGATCAGCCGCGCCTGGTCCTCCGGAGAGGCGGTGACGGTGATCGGCTCGGGCACGGGCGCTTCTGCGGACTGCACTTCCAGCTCAGGTGCGACAGCCTCCGGAAGGGCGCCCTGGGGTTCGGCAAGCCTGGCGGCCACCTCTGCGGCGATCTGGCTGAGCTGGTCCTTGGTGAGGGCATGCGGGGTGACCGGCGCGTTGTCGGCGGGGGTGGTCTCGGACACGGTCGTCTCCTCGCTGTCGGATCCCGCGGCCTCGCCGGTCACGGTGGGGGTGGTCGGCTCTGCGGCCTGCTCGGATGTCGGGGGCTCGGTGCTGGGAACCCCGGCGGTGTCGACGGAGCCGTCGTTGTCGTCGTCGCCGGGAGAGTGAATGGCGTCGTTCTGGCTGTCCACCTCCGGCGAGACTCCCGCCGGCTGGCTGACGACCTCGGGCGAGTCGATGGCGGGCCGTGGCGACTTGCCGTGGCCGACTCCCAGAGGGGAATGGATGCCGTTCTGCAGGGCGCTGAGCTCAGCCCGCAGGTTGGCCAGCTGGCGGTGGAGGCTGCGGTTGTCCTGATGGGCGCGGCCGGCTTCCTGCTGCTCTCGGGCGATCGCCTCGAAGAACTCGTCGCGGTGTTCGCTCAGGCCGACCGCCAGCGTCGCGCTGAGTTCGGTCCGCAGGTTGTCGGTGTTGTTGCGGATCTCCTCCAGGCCCGCCTGGAGGGCCGCCCCGACCTCTGCGCGCAGCAGTTCGACCTGATGGGCGGTGCCCCTCGTCATATCCCCTCCCGATCTCGCGCGCCCGTCGAGCTCGCGGCGGGTACAGCGTGGCGGCAAGGGCCGGTGCGTGATGAGGAGATGAGGGAGACTGTCGAGATCGCGTCGATTACTGTCTGAGATCAGATCATCACGCTGGAGCTATGGTTCGTCAGTTCGATCTACGCCTTCGTCGGAGCGGCGTGCTGTATCCCTGTTCGACTCGCCGTTACGACCGGACCAGGCGGGTGCCGCGCCGCCTTGGCCCGTGCAGACCCGAGACGTACGCCTGGAGGTTCTTCCGCGCGGACCGCGGCGGTTCGTCCTCCTCCCAGACGGCCTCCGTCAGCAGGTCCGTGGAGACGGGGGTGTCGGGGTGACCGTCAGCTGTCCTTTACGGGGTACCCCAGGGCGCGGGCTTTGCCGGCGATGGTGGCGAAGTCCGCGTGGGCCGAGAGGGCGGTGAGCGTGCGGTGGTCCAGCGGGGCGCCCTCGAGGACGGCCGCCACGGCCTCCTCGTCGACGGTGTGCTCGTAGTGGTCCTCGGCGTAGGCGGTGAAGGCCCGGGCGCCGTCGGTCGCGGTGAGGAGGTCGAACAGCCAGTCGGCACCGTCTGTGTCGCCGTCGGCGAACTCGACCGGCCCGCACCGCCAGGTGGTGGATCCGGTCTCGTACCAGGCGCACACGGTCGCGTCGAAGAATCCGTCGAAGAGGAATTCCTCCGCCTGTGCGTAGGGCGCGAGCGAGGCGGGCAGGCCGTCGAGCAGTCCGGGCCAGTGGGCGCGGTCCTCCTCGCGCCACGGGGTGGCGTCGCTCTCGTGGTCGAAGCCGTAGAGGAACACGCCGGCCGGGTCGAAGACGACGGCGTACTGGTCACCGGAGCCGTTGTCCATGAAGGCCAGGTCGACGCACGGGCGCCAGTCGACGGTGAAGGTGTGGCCGGGGGCGTACGGCACGGAGACGATCGCGTCGAGCACTGCCACCGCGCGGCAGCGAGCACGCAGGTCGTCCGGTCGGGGCAGGGCGGCGACGAGATCGTGGACGGTCATGGCGCCACCCAACACGACGCCACCGACAAACCGCCCTCGCAGGTCTCCGGGACCGCCGCCGTGGGACAAAGTGCCGGTCGGCCGGGTCAGGTCGGGAGGGCCCACGCCGCGGGCGGTGGTAGCCGCTCCGAGCGACAGTTCGGGCGCGTATGTCGTGGGCCTGTTCGTCGGGCCGGAATGCCGTGCGCGGCTGGGGCCAGGGTATGCCGGTGCCCACCGGTGCGGGGCCGTGGCCTGCAGCGGACGAGACGCGATGCCGAACGGCGTGAACGGGCCGGTGCCAAGCACCTGGACCGGGCGGGAGGTCACCATCACCGTGCCCCTGGGGGACGGGCGACCCGGACCGGATGAACAGCGTGGTCAAGAACGTGATGACCCCGTCCGACTGCTGCTGCCCATCCTGGGTGAGGCCCTGGGTGCGCGCCCTGCTGGCCGACTACACGCGCTCGCACCCGCCGGGGCCGTTCGTCGGCCTGGAGGCGGAGGCCTCCGTCGGCCACCTGTGGCGCACCCGCCGCGCGTCCTGTGGCTGACCGCGTACGGGAACCGGGCCTCGGCCTCCTGTGGGTGCGGCTTGACGACGTGCCGCGGGCGGTCCCGTCTCGGGACCGCCCCCGATGACCTGCTGACCGCGCTCGGCGCCGACTGGCTGCCCGTCGACCGGGCCGGGGCCGGCTCACGGCCTGACGGCCGGGTCCCTGGTGCTCGCCGCGTCAGGTACCACGCAGCAGGGAGGCGAGGTAGGCCTGGGTCTCGGGGTCGGTGGAGTAGAGGCGGGTGCCGCGGGTGGCCCGGGTCGCGAGGACGCGGTAGGTGTTCAGGGCGTAGAACCGGTAGCGCTCGGGCGGGAGGGTGCGCAGTTGCCTGGCGTCGTGGCTGGCTTCGGGGTGGGCCTGCCAGCGGTCGCGGCGGCGGACGAGGTCGGGGCCCAGGATGACGGCGCCGAAGGCGTATTCGAGGCCCTGGGCGGTGTAGATGCAGCCGACCTGGTCGTGGCCGCCGCGGTCGGTCGCCCAGTAGGGGCGGGCCGGGACGTCGGGGAAGCCGGGGACGGGCTGTTCGGCGCGCAGGTTCCAGGGGCGGCCCCAGGAGCGCTCGTCGTGGTCCGGGCCGTGCCAGCGGATGGCGACTTCCGGCTCCAGCGGAGGGACGTCGGCCGCGTTCCAGGGCCAGCAGAAGCCCGCGGTGATCCGGGCGCCGTGGCCGCGCGCGGTGTGGCCGTCGACCCAGGAGGCGAGCGCGTCGGGGTCGTCGGCCAGGGCGAGGTCGTAGCCGCTGCCGCTCCACGGTGGTGGGGTGCCGGTTTCGGAGAACAGGGTGTCGACCCAGTGGTGGTAGGCCTGGGAGCCGTTGCAGCGGAACTGGGTGTCGAGGTCGATGCGCCGGAACGTCACCCCGGCCGCGTGCGCGTGGTGTTCCAGTTCGTCGGCTTTGAGGCCTTCGGTGGGGCGCACGATCTGGCGCTCGTCGAGGAAGAGGACCAGGACGGCGACCTGTTCGAGGAGCTTGCGCAGGACGATGGGGAAGCCGGGGCCGCGCTGGTCCGGGTAGGTGGCGGCGCGGTGGGCCTCGTCGAGGAGGACGACGCTGTTCTCGTCCAGGCCGCCGGGGTTCTTGTTCTTGAACGTCGCGACGAGGCCGCGGGCATCGTCGCTGAGCAGCCGCTGGAGCTGGCGGGTGAGGGTACCGGAGGGTGTCAGCAGGCGGGGGTTGCTGCCGGGCATGCCGCACAGGTCGCCCATGACGCGGGCGGCGATGGCCGTCTTGCCGGTGCCGGGCCCGCCGGTGACGAGGACCATGGCGCCCGGCCGGGATTCCCCGTCCGCGGAGCTCCGGTCGGCGGCCGCCTGTCTGACGGCGTCGAGGATCGCCAGGCGGGCCCGGTCCTGTTCGCCGATGAGGTAGAACCGGCGGCGGTTCTCGATGTTGGCGGCCAGCCGCTCCAGGACGCGCTCGGAGGGCCGGTGGCGGCCTTCGAGGAACCGGTCGACGGCGTGCTGCGGTGCGGGCCTGAGGCCGGCGCAGCCGAGGCGCCGCGCGAGGTCCTCTGGGGGCACGCTGCTCGCGAGGTCGTCGCGGCCCAGGAGGGGGAACTCGGCGCTCGGTCCGCCGGGGGGCGCCATGGTCCGCAGGAGGTCGATCAGGTCGGCGGGGGCGTTGTGCAGGACCACCGTGCCCTTGGTCCGTACGCCGCTGCCGCCGTCGGCCCAGTCCCGCAGGTGGTGGACATAGCCGCCGACTTGGCGGGCGGGATGGGAGACGGTCCGCCCTCCGACCTCCAGCGACCCTGGGAGTCCTGGCGAAGGCCGCGCCCGCGTCCACTGCTTCAGCTCGACCACCACGACCGTCAGGACGCCGTCCGCGTCCTGGCCGACGACGGCGGCATCGACGCGCTCGCCCGTTCCCGGGAGTGAGAACTCCAGGAGGACGTCGAGGTCCCCCTGCACGGCACGGACCGGCGCGTCGAGGAGCACCGGCCAGCTGCGCTGCCAGCTGCCGACCTCCTCCGGGCTCGGGTACCGCGCCACGCACGTGTCGATGAACTCCGGACCTCCACGCTCCCCTCGGGGGACACCCGGATGAAGCCGTCCTCGAACAGGGCGTCGCAGCCGAGCAGGCAGGCGGCCATCAGGTTCGCGAGGTGGGAGCGCTGTTCGAGGTTGCACCGCGACCTCCTGCGCACGTGCGCCGCGCGGACGAGCCCGGAAGGCAGCGTCCGTCCGCACAGGTCGCAGCGGACGGAGCTCGCCCCGTTGAACTTCTCGCGGCGGAGCCGGGCCTGCTCTCGGCGGGCGAAGGTGACCACGGCCCGGTCCAGGTTGTCGCCCAGGTCGAGGTAGCGGTCCTGGCTCTGGGCGGAAGTCGGGCCGTGCCAGGGGATGGAGGGCGCCGGCTGCTCAGCGGCCGCTTTCCTCGGGGGACTCCGGCTGGTGCTCGATCGAGTCGGCCAGCCTGGTCATGACCTGGTCGGCCACGGGGACCGGGTCGCACTGCTTGTTGTCGGAGAGCCTGAAGGCCTCCATCGCCGTGTCGCCGAGCTGTGCTCCTGTGACGGTGGACTCGAGGTCCAGCACGTCCAGGGGAACCCGCACCGGGTAGGTGTCGTCGGGCCAGACCTCGCTCTGGTCGGGGTACACGGTCCCGGTGACCGGACGACGGCCAGTTCGCGCAGGACCGCGTCGGCCCACTCGCCGGCGGGGACACGGGCGTTCGGCCCCCGGTGGCCGAACAGGATGTAGTCGCCCGGCTTCAGCTCGGCCAGGACTTTGGGGGTGTCGGCCTTGTCGGCGGTGTCGCGCTTCCAGCCCCATATGGACTCGCGCAGGCCGATCTGGAAGTTCCGCTTCGACGGAGCGGGAAGTACACGGCGACGCCGCACACGTCGTGATCCTCCACGGCTCGACTCTCCGCCGCGCGGTGGTGAGTTCGGTGGTTACGGTCTGACGGCGACGCGGGTCCCGCCGAGCGGGAGATGGTGCCACCGCGGTCAGGTCTACCAGACGGTGCTGACGGTGCTGAAGCGGATTCCCCGGCGAGGGAGCATCGGGCCCCGGAGTGTCCTGGCTTCGGTCGCTTGAGTCGCTTTCGGTCACTGCGCGGGTGACGGATGTCGGACAGGTCCGCGCTTGGGTCGCTTCGGTCGCTGTGAACGCCAATCCGGGGCAGGCAGGTGGGCTCCGGGGCTCGACCGCTCCTGGTGCCCGGCCACAGCGACCGAAGCGACCCACTGTCCCCGTCCCGGAGGATACGAGTCGTCCGGCCTTCCAGGTGCCTCACCAGTCCTCCGGCGGCCAGGCAAGCGACCGAAGCGACTCAAGCGACCGAAGCAGCGGGTTTCCCGCGCAACGGTTTGCAGGTTGAACATCAGTACCGGCGGCAGGGGTGCACCGGCCTCCGGTCCATGACGGAGCTACCGGAGCGACCCAAACAACCCAAGCGACCGAGCGCGGGGCCTTCCAAGCGGTCCTGACACGCGCGACACGCCGAGCGACCAGGCGGGAGAGACTCGGTAGCTTCGGTCGCTGAGCTTGAGTCGCTGGACAAAACCCCAGGTCAGAGGCTGTTAACCTACCCCTGTAGCGACTGAAGCGACTCAAGCTCGGGTATATGAAGACATTCCCGTGTGCGTGTGCGCGTTATAGACCCGGGCTTCAGTCGCTTCAGTCGCTGTTTGGCTTGAAAAACGGCTTCTACCTGCGAAAACATCCGTGGACCGAAAACAGCGACCGAAGCGACTCGGTCGCTCCGCCAGGGTTCGGTAGCTGAGTTTTCCCGCGAGGGCCGCCACTCCGGGTGCGCACGTGCTCGCTCGGATAGTCTGTGTGAGCTATCTTCTGGACTTCGGTCGCTTCAGTCGCTGATCCGGCGCCCACCAGTGCCCTGACCTGGCTTTTTGCCTTCAGCGACTGAACGAGCGACCGAAAGTCGGGCAGCTACCGAGCTACCGGAGCAGCTGCAGCAGCTACTGGACCAAGGGGAGGGACCCGCGTGACGGCGCCGCAGGCCGTGGGGAGCGACCGAACGGGCCGCCGGCCGGACATGCTGGCCGTCGCCCGCTGGTGCGCGGCCCAGGGCTGGCCGGTCCATCCGCTGGCGCCCGGGCGCAAGACGCCGCCCGCGAACTGCCAGTCCTGCCAGGAGTCCCCGCACTCCCCCGCCGAGTGCGCCTGCCCCGGGTTCGGTCGCTGGTGCCACGGGTTCCACGCCGCCACCGTCGACCAGGAGGTCATCACCGCCTGGTGGCAGACCAACCCCGACTTCGGCGCCGGGGTCGCCTGCGGCCCCGCAGGCCTGGTCGTCATCGACGTGGACAGCCACCCCGGCGCCGTGCCCGGCCGCGACCGGATCCTGCCCGGTATCCCGATCCACGAGCACGTCGACCTCGAAGGCCTGGAGAACGGCTACCACACGCTCGCCCTGCTGGCCGCGCTCCGCCGCTCCCCCGACCCCTCGCAGGACACGTCCACGCTGCGCGTGCGCACCCCCTCCGGCGGCCTGCACATCTGGTACCGGGACGACGCCCACCACCGCTTCACCTGCTCCACCGGCTCCTCCACCGGACGGGCCCTGGCCTGGCAGGTCGACGTCCGCGCCCACGGCGGCTACATCGTCGCCCCCGGCACCACCACGAGCGCGGGCACCTACACCGCCCTCCCCGGCGCCTGGAACCCGGCACCCCTCCCCCGGTGGCTCGCCGAGGAACTCGTCCGCACCGGGCACCTGAAGGAAAGGCAGGAGGACCGGCCGGCCGTCCCGACCCCCGTGCCCGACCGTGCCCGGCAGGCCGTCGTGGCCGCGGGCGGCGGCAAGCGCGGAGCCGAGCGGGTCCTCGACACCGTCCTGCAGGACGTCACCGACTGCGCCACGACCCCCGAGGGCGCCGGCTTCACCGGAAAGCTCAACCGCGCCGCCTACACCGTCGGAGGCCTCGTCTCCGCCGGGCACCTGACCCACAGCGCCGCCGAGCAGCTCCTCTTCGACGCCGCCCGCACCGCCCGTCCCGCCCAGGACCGGCACAGCTCCGCCGTCATCCGCTCCGGCCTCGCCGCCGGCGCCCGGCAGCCCCTGCACATTGGGAAGGCCCGCGGATGACCGACAGCACCCGCAAGAGGACGGTCTTCGACCCCGTGGCCGCAGCCCAGCAGATCCTGGAGTACCCACCGGTCCCCGGCCCCTCGCAGCCCCCCTGGCACGGCGCCGCCGTCCAGGAGAGCCTCCTCGACGCCCCCGCCGAGGCCTCCCCCGCTCCCCCGCAGCCCGTGCAGCGCTTCCACACCGCGCAGAGCACCCCGGCCGCCCAGCCCGCCCAGCCGGCCGAGGCCCACGCCGGACCGCAGGCGAGCCTCCACGGCCTGCTGCCCGACTCCCTCTCCGACCGCGGCAACGCCAAGCTCTTCGTCCACCTCTACGGACGCGACTACCGCCACGTCCCCGGCATCGGCTGGTACCGCTGGTCCGCCCACCGCTGGCAGCTCGACGAGGACGACACCGTCCTGTGGGCCGCCGGAGAGATGGCCGAGAGCATCGCCACCCACGACCCGCGCGGCCTCTACACCAACACCGACCTGCGCCGGCACCGCCGCCGCGCGCTGTCCACCTCCGGCATGAACGCCATGCTCGCCCAGGCGAAGTCCGCCCCCGGCATGGTCCTCAACGCCGCCCTGCTCGACGCCGACGCCTACGCCCTGTGCACCCCCGGCGGCGTGGTCGACCTGCGCACCGGCGCCATCGTGCCGCCCGACCCGAAGGTCCACCACCACTCCCGCTCCACCACCCTCGCCCCCGCCCGGATGCCCACCCCGCGCTGGGACCGCTTCCTCACCGACACCTTCGGCGACGACAGGGAAGGCCGCCAGACCCGCGACTTCCTCCACCTGCTGCTCGGCTACTCCATCAGCGGCGACGTCGGCGCCCAGGTCATGCCCTTCCTCTACGGCCAGGGCAAGAACGGCAAGTCCGTCCTCCTCGACGTCATGATCCAGCTTCTCGGCGACTACGCCGACGCGGCCCCGCCCGGCTTCCTCATGGCCAAGACCTTCGACGGCCACCCCACCGACCTCGCCGAGCTCCACGGCCGGCGCATCATCGTCTGCTCCGAGCTCAAGCCCGGCGACCGCTTCGACGAGGCCCGGGTCAAGCTGCTCACCGGCGGCGACAAGATCAAGGCCCGCCGGATGCGCCAGGACTTCTTCTCCTTCGAGCCCACCCACAAGCTCTGGCTGCTCGGCAACCACCGCCCCGAGGTCGGCACCGGCGGCTTCGCCTTCTGGCGGCGCATGCGCCTGATCCCGTTCGAACGGGTCGTCCCCGAGGAACGCAAGATCGACAACCTGGCCCACGTCCTCGTCGCCGAGGAGGGCCCCGGCATCCTCGCCTGGCTGATCGACGGTGCCCGCCGCTACTTCGCCGGCGAGAAGGACCTCGCGGGCCCCCAGGCAGTCCAGACCGCCACCACCGCCTACGCGGAGACCGAGGACCACGTCGGCCGCTTCCTCAAGGAGGCCTGCGTCACCGGCGAGGGCATGCGCGCCGAGCAGTCCCAGCTCTTCGGCGCCTACACCCGTTGGTGCGGCTTCGAGGGCGCCAATCCCGTGTCCGGGCGTGCCTTCGCCGCACGAGTCCGCGAGACACTGGGTATGACCTCTCCCAAGGAGATGGTCCTGTCCAACAGCCGCAAGTACTACCCGGGCATCGGCCTGATCACCGACGACACAGAGGAGCACAACGCGTGAGCGCGCTGATCGACCCGGCCGAGCTCGCCCACGAAACCGACCTCGTCTGGCTGGAGGACACCTCCGACCTCGACTACGTCCGCCAGTCGCTGGACCGGCTCACCACCCGGCGCGGCCGCCCCGCCTACCACCGCGACGGCCGCATGGTCGGCTACGCGATCCTCGGCCCGGACGCCAAGTCCTCCCGCGCCTCGGGCACCTTCCGCCGGCGCGTCTTCTGGCTGCTGCCCCACGACCGCGACCAGGACCCCGACGGCCTGTACTCCACCGGCGCCCCCTCGGAGGCCGTGGACCCGCGCACCGTCGCCCCCGGCGTCAAGGGCTACAAGACCGAGCGCTCCGAGGGCGGCCCGGCCTCGCCGGCGATGCTCGAGCTGGGGATAACGCTCCCGAAGGCCTGAGTGCCGCGACGTGACGGTGGGGTGCGGCCCGGACGCGGGTCGCACCCCACCGTCACGTCCTCCGGCGGCGCCTGCCATCGCCCTGCCGCCTACCCGCCCTCTCGGCGCAGCTCCTTCAGCAGCGCCGACCGGCCCGCCAGGAGGCTCTCCAGGACCTGGCCGCCGGCCCGCTCCGGCCCGCTCCCACCCAAGGCCGTCCGACTGCTCGGTGGCGTGGGCGGCGAACCGCCGGATCAGCGGGAACGGCATCTCCTGGTCTCGTTCGACGCGCGTCGGCTGAAACCTTCGAGCCAGCGGACATCAGTCCGCGCGTCGTGGGGACCAGCGCCGTTGAGCGACGAAGACGAACTCCTTGCCCGGGCGATCGGGCGCGTCCCGGACCTCGTGCGGGACGCACCCCTGCGCGGTCAGGTCCGCCTCGATCTCCTGACGCCCCCGGAACCACAGGGTGGAGTCGGAGACAAACCGCTGCCCGTCAGGGAAGACGTAGTTCCAGCGAATCGTCACCAGGGGCCGCTCACCTCGACCAGCTCGACCCAGTTCTCGGCCACGCCGATGCCCGGAACCTCCGTGACCCTGTGCGAGGCCGCGCGGTTCCATCCCTCCCAGGCCCGTTGGGCCGGGTCCCGCGTCTCGAACACCAGGTGCCCGCCGGGTCGCAGGGCCCGGTGTGCGTCCCTGAGCGTGTGCTCCCACGCGTCAGGAGCGACGATCGCCTGGGCGACGTTCGCCGTCATGGTGACGAGGTCGACCTGCAGCCGTGGCAGGGCCGACGCGTCGCCGCAGATCCGGCGGACCCGTTTGCCGAGCGGCTTGCTCCTGGCGACCTCGATGGAGGCCTTGGCCGGATCCACACCGACGACCTCGATTCCGCGATCAGCCGGCAGGAGTGCGAAGACGCCGGTGCCGCAGCCGATGTCCAGCACCCGTCTGGCATCGAGCTGCCGGGCGAGAGCGAGGTAGGCGTCGAGATCGCCGCGATCCGGATCGAGCGGGTCGTAGATCGCCGCCGGCTGCGGGTGCGTGAAGATCTCGTCGGCCACGTGTCCGGACGTACAGCTGACGGGCAGTCGCCTTCCGTGCATTTTCGCGCCGCGAGGACGACCGCCCTGGCAGCCGGCCGTCCGGTGGACGACCGGGGTCACCCCTGGCGGGAGCTCCCCGCCCTGGCCGTAGACGCGGTGATGGCCCAGCGGTTCGTGGTCCCTCACGATGTTGTTGGTGTTGACGCTGCCGACGATTGCGCCGGTGCTGCGCAAACAGATCACGAAGCCTTCGTGCGTCGGCTGCTCGAACCGCTTGAGGTGGCTTGCGAACGCTTCCTCCGTGTGGCCGCAGGCACCCAGCCAGCGACGTCGCAGGCCAGAGCTCCCCTGGGCCGGCGCCGTCACCGGATTTTCCGCGGAAAATCGGAGCCCGGGGAGCCAGTGGGGTGTCCCGTCGCAAATGATCTGCTCCCGCTACCCGGCTGTGACCAGCGACGGCCAGATTGATTGAGAAGCCAGGGGGCAGGTCTTCTCGGTTGATCTGGTCTTTCCGGCGCAGATGTCAGCCGTTGTCCCAATTGATTTGGTTCGTCGCCGTCGGGCCGCCGGTCTCCCTGTCCGGACACGGGCGGCGGCGCCTGGGCGCGGGGGTCAGTTCTCGGTTGGTGGGGTGGCGGCGAGGAGCTCGCGCTTCACGTGCTCGTAGTCGGCCAGGGCCTGTGGGTCGCCGTGGGCGTAGTCGGTCCAGAAGCCGGGGCGCTGCCAGCGGGCGTCGGCGAGACGGGTGCGGCCGTCGGTGATCACCAGGGTCCAGCCGGGCGGTATCCGGGAATCCACCGTCTCGAAGGAAGTGGGGTCCCAGAGCAGTCCGGGGTCGGGCGTGCCGGGGCCGAGCACGCGGATCTGGCAGTCGATGTCGTAGGTGACCATCTCCAGAACCGGGTAGACACCGCCCACCCGGATCCCGTCGAACTCCGTGACGGGGAAGTCGCCGTCGGGATGGATGATCTCCAGGCATCTGACTCTCATAGGTGAGAAGTATCGTCTTGGCCGGTCCCCGGTTGCTGTCCGGGGTACCGCGGCGCAGGCGAGCAGGCTCTGCCGCGGGAACAGGCGCCGCAGGCCCAGACCGGCTGAGATGCCAAGCGAATCGGACCAGATCACCTGGGACGGGACCAACTCGTTTGAGACGGGACACGGGGGCAGGTCCGTCGAAGCCACGGACCGGTGCCCTATGTCGTCGAGCCTTGGCTGATTGCCACCGGACGCCGACGGACCAGGCGATTCTGCCGCTAAAGAGCCGACCGGCTGGGCCGGGGGCGGCAATGGGTCGTCGTCACGATGACTCACTCCCTGCCGCGGCGGCGTCTGCTCGATGCGGACGAAGGGGAAGCCGGACGGGCGGACGCGTGGTGGCCGGAACAGGTCGCGGCGCGGTTGGACGGGGTCAGCGCGCCCTGGTGCGGTGCGTCTCGGTGCCGACGGGGATTCCCGGAGATCCGGGACCGCGTCCCCGATGGACAAGCCTTCTACGCTGTTCGAGTGCGCTACCTGATCGAGTCCTTCGCTGTCGGCGCCCTGCACCGCGGTCGGTCCGTCGAGCAGTTCCTCGGTCCCGCGGGCGAACCCGATGCTCCCGGTATTCGTTGGGTCGAGGTCGTACCGACTTCCTCGGGCTACAAGGTCGTCCTCCACACATCCGCAGACGTCGGCGGCGACTACTTCTACGACATCGTGGAATTTCCGCCGCTCGACCCCGATGACGAGGAGTTCGGCCGCGAGATCTTCCTCGCACTGGCCGCCGACTGGGCCCACCGGCACCTGCCCGGCCACCAGGCTCCTGTCACCGCCGCCCTCGCACGGGTCCTCGACGTGCCCGCGCCGGCCGGGTCGCCCAAGCAGTAGAGCAGCGGTCCCCCGTTCCACCGACCGGACCGAACCCGACACAGCACTCATGCCCGCTGCGGCGAGCACGTCCGGGTGTACCCGGCCGAGCGCTTCGACGAGTACGCGGACAGGCGTGCCCGAGCGCTGGACGGGGGGATTCCGATCAGGAGGTGCCGGCGTCGGCCCATTCCTCGCGCGGCCGCAGCCTCGCGAGGAGCCTTCGGGCTTCGTCGCGGACGCCAGGGTCCTCATCCCCCGCCAGTTCGTGAAGTCCCTCGATCAGCCGGTCCGCGCCTTCGGTGGTCGTCCAGCCGGGGTCGCAGTCCACGGCGGCTTGGATCTCGTCGGCGGTGCAGGTCTCGGTCGCGTGGCTTCTGGCCAGCAGCACACACCGGAGGCCGAGGGTGTCCTCGCGTGCGAGCAGGGCCTCGGCCGTCTCCTGGGTGACCGCCGTGTCCTGGGGGTCCAGGAGGAGCCGGTGGATGACGTCCACGACTTCGTCGACCTTGTCCGACAGCGCGAGCTGCCGTCCGGCCGAGGCGCGAACCGACCAGAGCGGTGAGTCGGCGTCCCGCACTGCGGCGGCCAGTTCCCGATCGTCGGAGGAGGTCATGCCCTCAGCGTGCCAGAGGGCGTGTCGATCTCCGAACGGATTGGCGGCCGGTACCCACCGTCCGGCAATGATCTCAGCTCGGCGTTCCCTCGAGGCCGATCGGGAGATGCCCCGCTGCCAGGGCGCCCATCGACGGCACGCTCGGAGCAGGCCACGGGTCCTCAGAGCGGCGCTGGTCGGAGAGGCGTGGGATCGACGTCCTACGAGCTCGGACCCGACCCCACCGGCGGCGTGCCTGCCGGAGTGGTGCCGCTCCACAACTGGGGCTGCGCGATGTGGTCGGTGATCGACTTCCGTGACCCGGACGGCGCGATGTGGTCCGCCGCAGACGGAGACTGCCGGCCGCTGGGGATCGGCCTCGCCCAGTGGCTGGTGGCCGCGATGGACGGTGAACTGCGCGTCGCCTGACGTGCTGGGGTGCCTCCGGAAGCCGAATGGCGTCGACACCGGACGCGTTGACCGGCCGTCAGGACATCCGGTCGACGCTGTGCCGTCGATCTCCCATCCCGGTCGGGCCCACCTGAACCCTGATGACGTGGGCCGGACCCGGACGGCCGGCATCAGCGGTGGCCAGTCCGTCGAACCGGCCGACCAGGCGAGAGCAGCCGGTCGAAATTCGGGGGCCCTGGTGGTGAGGCCGTGCGAGCATCGGCGGGTGATCGACGACGAGGAACTCTTCAGCCCTGACCTGATCGGAAGGCGACTGCTGAAGGTGACCACGGCTTGGCACCACTTCGGAGACGACGAGCCGTCGCTGGTGCACCTGTGGCTTCACCTCGAGGGGCTGGGCCCGGTTCTGTTCCACACGCCGTCGACAGGCTTGTCGCTGCGGGCCGATCAGCCGCACGGGCCGTACTCGATGGAGGAGTACGGACGTGTCTCGGTGATCGACGATTTGTCGGATGTTCCGGTGACCCGGTTCATCGGACAGCCGATCCGCTCGGTCCGGGAGATCGAATACAACGACGGCCGGGTCGCCTTCTCAGCCGGTCTCACGCTCCAGTTCCCCGGCGGGAGCGTCCGCCTGCTCGGTCTCGTCGACGACCTCCTCATCTCGCACGATCGGCACCTGGGCGCTGTCGAGGCCCATCTGCACGAGGACGTGACCATCGCGCGGGTGGTGCAGACCTGCGGGAGCTGCCCGTCGCAATGGGATGCCTGGACGACCACGGGTCAGTACCTGTACCTCCGGTACCGGCACGGTGAGGGGACCGTCGAGCGGCATGCGAGCGAGGACATCGACCCCTGGGACGGCGAGGAGTCGAGCCTCTGGACCAGGTGGGACGACGGAACCGGCGGCGGCTGGATCGACCTCACGGATTTCCTCGCCATGGCCGGCCTGCGGCTGGCCCCGGACGCCGAGGTCCGCACCACACCGCCGACCAACCCGAAGGCCTGAGAACGATGGTCACGTCCCCCAGCCGCGAGTACGCGATCACCGCGATGTACTCGGTGCCTGACGACGCCTGGTACCTGGAACTGGACCTCGTCCGGGAGCATCGGGCCGTGGTGACCGCGGTCATCCCCGACGAGGACCCGGCACGCGAGCCGACGGTGTGCTTCGATCCCCGAGGACGGCACCTGGACATCCCGTACGAGGTCATGCGCTGGTTCATGGACCAGGTTGGCGATGAGATCCGGACGTCCCGTGCCTGGATGCGGCTGCGGCCCGAGTTGGTGGAGATCATCCACCGCTTGCGCCAGGAGTATCTGGGTGTCATCGATGACGCCGACTTTCCCGGTGTCCTGGCGGAGTTGCGTGCCGCTGTCTCCGGAGCCGACCTCCCGGTCGTTCTTGCGGCCGCCTTCGGGCGGAACCCCGACGGCCTCCTCCTGGACGGCGCGCAGGCGTTCCGTCTCGTCGAAGCCATGGGGGTGGGAAGCGACGACCGTCCCGCCGCTCTCTCATCGGAGGTCAGTGGCTCGTGTTGAGCCGCTTCGTCCTTCTCTCGGGCCTCGACGACCTGAAGCCGCGTGACCTGGACTGCCGCGTGACCTGGACTGCCGTGTGGCTCCCGGGCAGGGGATGTTCTGATCCGGGAACACCGGTAGGGCCCGGCGGCGGACACGCTCACGGTTGGCCTGCTGGGCGGAGGCGTCGGGGGCGTGTCGACGGGCTCTCGATTTTCCGCGGAAAATTTCGGGGCTCGGAGCTCCTGGGAGGGTTCAGCGCTTCGTGCCGTCCATAGTGTGCCGTCGTCGCGTCGGACACCCGTCCTCGAAGGCGGCTTCCGGTGGGCCGGATTTTCCGCGGAAAATCGCAGAGGGATGACAGAGGTGCCCGCCGGGCGCTGGGCCTGACCCTGCCCGCTCTCCCCCACCGACGGCCCCGCGGGGTGGCGACCGACCGGAGGTCGCTCTCCGGTGGGCTCCGGATTTTCCGCAGAAAATTCTCTGTGGGGATCACGGTCAGTCCCGGCGGACCCGGCTGGGTACCGAGGGGAGCGGCGCGAGGTGCTCCGGCTTGCCCTCGAAGTTCAGCGGGTCTGTCGTCGAGGTAGTGGGCGCACTCGGCGCGCGCGTTGATGGTGAAGAAGCCACCGTGGTCGTAGTAGCCGACGAAGACGTTGTCGGGGACGCCTCCGGGGTCGGCGCTCGGGGGTGCCAGCTTCAACTGGATGTCGTCGTGAAGATCGCGGAAACCGACCGTCCAGCCCTGCCCGGTCAGCGCTCGGCGGGCCCGTTCCATCGCTCGGCGGCCTGCGCGTGCGCGAGCCCGGTGAGCGCGAAGCCCGCCCTGATCGCAGCCGTACAGGCTCGTACGGCGCGGTGCCCTCCAGGTTGTCGACGAAGTGGGCGAGCCCCCGCCGGTGGCAGTCGTAGATGTCGGCCCGGACACCGGGCTGTGCCGCCGACCGAGCAGCAGCCGCCGCCGTCGAGGTGCTGCTCGGTCAGGGGTTGCGGGGGAGCGGCGGCCGGGCTCAGGTGTCCCGTCTCCTCTGGATGCCGTGCGCAGCTCGCGAGCCGGTGCTCCAGCAGGCGGCAGGGTTGCGCCCGGATCGCCGGTGAGGCGGGCGGCGATGACGGTTGTGGCGGCGGCCGGGTGCGGGCGTCCTCGGGGGAGAGGCTGGCGTAGAGGCAGTCCAACCCGGTGCCGTCGGGTGTCGCAGGGCCAGGCGCTGGTGTTCGGGGTTGCGGGTACGGACGACGAGCGCGGCCAGTGCCTCCGGGCTCGGATCGGGAACGTCGGTGAGCAGGCGCGGATCACCGAGCTGACCGAGGCCGTTTGGGCCTTCGGGCCGCAGACGGCGTCGGTGTGGGGGAGGAGGTCGTCGGCGAGTGCCGGGTTGGGGTGGCAGGCTCCGGGCGAGCAGCGGGAGACGGTGCCGATCAGGATGCCGAGGTCTCCGGGGGAGCGCTTGCGAGGTAGGGCGGCGGTGAGCAGGCGGACGGTCTCGTCCTCGCGGTCGCGCCAGATCTCGGACAGCTGAAGGACGTGGCGTGTGCCGCGGCGCTGGTGGTCCCCTTCGGTGATCCAGCCGCGGGCCATCGCTGCGAGGGCGTCCGCGTCCTCGGTCAGGATCCGGGCGTGTTCCTCGGTGGTCCCGATCCGGGGGACGAACGCGAGGGCGTCGGCTCCGGGTCGCCTCCGGCCTCGGCACGGATGGTCGGCGCCGAGTCCGTGAGAGCGGAACGCAGGCGGCAGTGGGCGGCGAGCGGATCAGGACGGTGTACTGGCGGACCAGTGGGTCGTCATCGCCCCAGCAACCGCAGGAGCCCACCCACCTCGTCGGATGCGTGGGCGCATCCCTCGCACCCCGTCCTCGAGCTCCGGCACCGTTCCGGTGCCCTGCCCCCGCATCCGGCTGGGCACGTCGCTGCCATCGCCGTCGGCGTGCCCCCGGGCATGGGCGGTCGATCGTGTCCAGCTCTTCAGGTGGTCTCACATCCGCGAACTCCGGGCACCACTGCTGACACCGCTCGCCGGACGGGCGAGGGCCAGGGGCAGCCGGCCGCAGCCGTGCTCCTGGGCCAGGCGTCATCTGGGCCTCGCCCGTCGGATTTTCCGCGGAAAATCCGACGGGCCCTGGCGGCTGCGTCCGGGTCGCCGGCCGGCCCGAGCGCCGGATCGAGCGGCGATTCCGGCAGTGCCGAGGCCCACTGCCTTGCCCGTCCCCGGGCATCTCTCGGCGGCGCACGAATTTTCTGCGGAAAATTTCGGCTCTGCCCGGGGTTCCGTGGAAGACCGGGTCATCGGCACGCGTGCATCGTTCCGCTGCGGGGTGGCCTTTGCGTGGCTCTCGACTCGATCGAGGATGTGCTGTTCCCCGGAGTCGACCTCGGACCGGAGCGGGTGACCACAGGCCCGGACCGGCCGCTGGTCGAGGCCGCCGCGCGCGGCCCCGCCGTCCGCCGCCCCGACTGCGGGAGCCAGGGCACCCGGGTCCAAGCCGGGTACTGGCGCACGATGGCCGAACGCCCCTTGACCGGGCGGATGCCGGCGATACGGCTGCGGGCCCGCCGTCCACTCGGGGCTGGGCCCGGGCCCCTCGATCAGACCGTTCCGGCGCAGTGCTTCGGGTCGTCGGCGAGCTGATCGAAGAACTCGTCGATCAGGTCGATCAGGCCGGTCACGGCGTGCTGCTCGGTCTCGGGCGACCAGGGCTCCTCGGGACGGCCGTCGGGAAAGATCAGTTCCTCGGCCAAGGCCCAGTACACCAGGTTCCAGCCGTCTCCCAGCCTGGCCGCGAGCCACTCCCTGAACCCGTCCAGCAGGGCTCCTTCGGAGGCGGTGTCATAGCCGTTGAGGAACCCGATCACGGCCCCGAAAGTGACACGGCCGACGAACATCCCCGGACGTATCTTGAAGTTCGCCCAGAAGTCCTGACGCGACCACGTCGGCTTCGACCGGCCGCGCCACCAGGCGGCGGGCATGTGCGACAGGTCGGTGCCGGCCCCCCAGGTGGAGTACGAGACCGCCTCCGGTCCCACGCCGAGAGCCGCGAGGAGGCTGCCCACGCGCGTGGCCGCCGAACCGACAGGCCCGCCCTTCCGGGTCCAGACGTGGGTTCCCGGAGCGTCGCCCTCGTGGTGGGTGACGACGAAGTCCGTCCCGTCCAGCACGAAGAACGCCGCCCGCACACAGCCGTGCCCGTCCCACGAGGTCTCCAGGGTCAGCCTCAGCCGCCGCGCCACCGCGTCCAGGTCCACCGAGAGCAGGGCCAGCGAAGTCAACGGCCAAGTCACGCTCTGGAACATCGACACCTGGCGCGCCGGATTGCGCCCACCCCCGCCCGGAGTTCCGTCGCGGGCTCCCAGTCACCCGCCGCGTCCGGTATCTCGATCATCTCCGTCACGACGCACAGTCAACCAGCAGATGATCCCGATGCGGTCGGCCACTGACGGATCCGCAGGCATTCCCTCCCGGTTGCCAACGGGACCCCGATCAGAGCGAGGACTTCCGATCCCGGACTCGGCCGATCCTGTGAGCGGAGCGGCCAGGGTGCCGCCGCCTCCACGGGCGGGGCGGGATGTCAGTGCCGTCGGAGATCCTCGGTGACTGATGCCGTCAAGACAGGGGGCCCTCCAGGTGTCGATCCGTATTGCCAGCCGCCGCCGTGCGCTGCCGTCGCTGACCGCCGCGTTTCCCGGAGCGGAGATCATCGACGTCACCTCCAAGGCACCGGACCCGTGGGTGCGGCTGAGCCCGTTCTATCCGCACGGCGGCATCCCGGTCCCCTACAGCGACGGTGTGACCGGCCAGTCGGTGGAGGGGATCTGGCAAGCGTTGAGGTGTTCCACGACTCCGACGTCAACCCCTCGAAGCTCGGGGTCACCACGATGAAGGGTCTGAAGCGGACGGTCCGTCGGTACGGTCCCGTCCGGGGCCACCGAACCGGTCTGCACGGCGAGCGGCTGCTGCCCTACGAGGCGGCCCGGCGCCGGATCTACCTGCCGGCCTACCGCTGGATCCTCGAGCACCGCGTCGCCGACCTGGTCGAGCTGATCAGGAACAAGGGGGACGTCGTCCTGCTGGACTACACCACCAACGGGGACGTCACCGATTCGACCAGCCCGCTCTCCCACGCCGCGCTCATCCGGCTGTACATCGAGGGGCGCTGGCCCGGTGACGGGGACGCGGAGGCACCCGGCACGGTCCCTGCTTGACAGCCGTGAGCGCTTCCGGCGCGCGTCGGCACCGTCAGCCGTTCGGTAGTGCCGGACAGCGGAACGGTGGTCAGCACCCGCTGTGCGGTCGGATGGCGGCACCAGCAGACGCCCGGTCAGCGTGCCGAGTCGGGTCCGGCCGGTCCACCGATTTTCCGCAGAAAATTCTGGCGAGGCGTCCGTCCGGTTGAGGCTGGGACGGTGATCCTCGCGGCTGACGGGTCCGCCGCCGGGCGTCGGGCGCGAAGTCAGGCGGCCGTGGGAGGACGAGCCTCAACCTGACGGTCCGGCACTACTACCGTGGAGGCTCGGCTCCCCATCGTCCCGGAATTTTCTGCGGAAAATCCGCCTCCGGCCCCGTGAGAGGCCGGAGCGCTCACGAACGCCCTCACGATGCACAAGCGTCCGTGGACCGCCGGGGCTCCTGTCAGCTGCTCTCCCGCACAGCCGCCGACCGGCTGTCGTGGCCGACGGCGACGGGCAGGGTCAGGAGCGTCGCCCGGAGCGCTGCGAATTTTCCGCGGAAAATCACGATGGGCCAGGCGGAGCGACGGCCCGATCCCTCACTCCGCACAGCGCCGGGCAACCGGACTCGTTCGCGCCGACCATCGCGGGCGGCACGGCGCTTCAGCACGGCGCTTCAGTGCTCAGGACGCCAGAGGCCGGCAGCGAACCGGCACAGTGCGGCCTCCAGCTCGAGCGGCACCACTTCGGTGGGACCCAAGTCCCAGACCCGGAGCCAGCCGTCCCGGTCGACGAGGAACGGGGGCACCGTCCGGCCGGCCTTCGACTTCATGGCGAGACAGTAGGCAACGTACAGACCGGGGGAGTCACCTCTGCCGTTGCGTGGCCGGATCCTGCGCACTCGGACCTCTGCCACGTCCTCCCACCGCAACCGGAGCCTGCGGCCCTCATTGAGCTCCACGCCCTGCGCGTCGATGCGCAGCCGCCGCGCCACCGTCCACAGGGCGAACGAACCCGAGATGAGCACGCCGACCACACCCAGCAGCACAGGCCATTGATCGAGCAGGAGCATCCAGGTCCGATGCCAGTCGGCCCGGAAGCCCCCTTCGGCGGACATCGGCGAGACCACGAGGAGGAACACGGTGACCAGAGCCAGCATGTCGAACGCCATCGATCGCACGGCTCCGATGCTCAGCACGCTGCTCCTGAGCACCACCTCCCGCGGCGGCGTTCCTGTGCCTGCGGTGTCCGCCGACGCGGCCCCGGCGAGCCGGGTCCCGAGCCCGGCGTGCCGGAACTGGTAGGTTCCGCCGATCCGCCGCAGCACGCCCAACTGCCGGGCGTCCTCGAGGAAGCCGAGCACGTCGCGGGGCAGACATCCGCGGGCCGCCAGGACGAGACGGGTGGCGGTCCAACGGCCCCACCGGCTGAGGGCGACCAGCACCATGGCCGACGACGACCAGCCAATGACCAGACCGCTGATGACGAGCAGGGGATGGCCGCCGAGCCAGTGGAGGAACGCCATCGAGGTCACCGCGACGGCGGGTGCAACCGCTGCGGCTTCGGCGAGCGCGATCCTGCGCTCGCCGTGCAGCAGTGTCTCCGGTCTGACCGGTGAGTCGGGCTTGGTCGGCCGCGTCAGAAGAACACCGGAGACCAGGAGGAGAACGAAGACGCACAGGTACGCCGATGTGCTGCCGGGTACGGCCACGCCGGCGGCTGCCGTCGCCCCGGCCGCCAGGACGAGGACGATCCGGCCGTGGCTCCCGGCCGGCCTTCGGGGGCGTTCGTCGAAGCCGCTGAAGAGGTGCCGCGTGAAGAGTCTTCCGAAGGCCGTCGCGATGACGGCCAATGCGGCGACCGCGCTGAGCACCCGGGCGATGCTCCAGAACCCCGACCCGTGCCGCGCGGGCGACGGTACTCCGATCAGGGTGAGCGGCGCCGCGATCACGTAGGCCGCAGACGTACCGAGGAGGGCCACGGCGACCAGGACGACGGAGCCCCAGACGCCGGGCTCGGTCAACCGGCTCCGCACATGCCACCATGCGATGACCTGGGTGCGTCGTCGACGGAGCCGACCGGCGAGGAAGCGGAAGTACGTGAGCGCGTCCTCGCGCTTCCAAGGGCGCACCGACCCCGGGAGGTAGGAGGGCCTCGGTCCCCGCGAGTAGACGGTCGGAATGAGCCCGTCCAGGAGGTGGCCCTCGATGTCGGCTCGTGCCGGCAGCCGTTCCGCATCGAGCAGCTCACGGGGATCGGCCTCCTCCGACGCGTACAGCGTCGCCGCGAGCCAGAGCATCAGCGGCGACGACAGGACGGTGGTACAGGACCTGCGGGGTCGCTCTCGACCGCGTCGAACACCGACTGCCAGGATCCGACCCGGTTCTGATGGCACATCCGGGAGAGGTAGGCCCGGCCGGACTCCGGAGGTACCGGGCAGGCGCGCAGGACCGGAACGCCCCGCAGGAACGGCGCCGAGGCAACGGCATGCCGGTATGCCTCCGGCCTGGAGGTCAGGACCAGCGGACCGTCCGTGCCAAGCGATCGCTTGAGCGCGTCCACCGCCTCCTCGCGAGCCAAGGGGCGCAGCTCATCGAAACCGTCCAGCACCGGAACGATCCGTCGGCCCTGCACGAGCGACCTCACCACGTGCTGGTCGAGCCCCGCGACGCGTTCCCCGTAGTCCTCGCGGACGCGCCTGATGACCCAGTCCTGGATGCTGCTTCCCGGCTCCCAGTCCGGCATCGACAGGATCACCGGAACGGCTTCTCCGGAGCCGGGCTCCCTGTCCTCCAACAGCCCGAGCCCGAGCAGGACGGCGAGGGAGGACTTCCCGGCGCCGGCCGGGCCGGTGATCACCAGCTGGTGCGGCGAGAGCGCTCTGACCCGGGTGACCAGATCACCGAGCCCGAGCTGCTCAGTGCGCTCCTCACCAGGGCTGTTCCGGTGTCCGTGGTCCAGCTCCCACGGGATCACCAGCGGGACCCGCTTGCGAAGGCCGCGGACATTGGCTTTGCCACGCCACTGGTCCAGGACCTCGCGGGCCAGTCCGTCCAACACGTCGTCCTCGACGCCGGCGGAAGCCGGACGTCGGCCGCGCGAGGCAGGGGAGGAGCCCAGACGGACCTCTCCGATGTTCCCCGCTTGGATCAAGTACGTGGGGGACCCTCGCTGCGGTTGTGCACCTGTCCAGTCACCCCGACATGCTGTCAGGTGGTCGCGCACAGGTGCCGGGCTTTCGGTGGGCTGGGCGGGCAGCGCAGGGCCCGATTGAGCTGCTGCCCTCAGCGCACGTGAGACTTCACGCGAAATGACGATCCGCATCCATGGTGGTGAACACAAAAGACAGGCATAAACGAGAACTAGACAGGGAGAACGTCGCGCCGCTCGGCCACGCTCCTTCACACGGTCCACGGACACGCGGGAGCGGTAACTGCGAGTTCTGGAAGCGCCTCGACGGACGCGACTTCGACGGCGCGGCCGCGGCGTTCCGCGTCCTCGCCGAGCAGGCGTACGACACCGTCACCTACGGCGCGCTGGGAACCATGCGCGGAGCCAAGGCCTGCACCACCGCCCGCATCGAGCTGTACGGCGGGCCGGTGAAGCGCCCGGCCAAGACCGGCGGCACCGGCGGCCGCAACACCAGCACGGAGGACACGTGAGCAACACCAGCACCATTCCGGTCCTGCCAAACCGGCGGACGACGCGGTCCGCACGCCGAAGGAGCTCACCCTCATCCCCTCGCTGGGCCGAGCGCGCGCCTTCACCGCCAGGATCGACCAGCGCAGTCACGACGACCCCGGCGTCCGCGCGGCCCTGCGCCGCGGCGTCGGCAAGGACCTGGACGCCGTGCCGTTCATGCACCGCTACGTGGCCTCCTGGCTCACTGACGATCAGACGCGCAGCCGCGACGTCCAACGCGCGTTCTACACCGCCGCCTCCCTGATCGCCGCACAGCGCCGCGACCAGTACGCCGCCGCGAAGGGCGAGGCGTCGAAGAAGAACCACGCGTCGAAGGGCGATCCGGCGGACCAGCCGACGGGAGAGACACAGGCGACCGCCGAGGCACCGTCGGACACACCCGGCGACCCGGCAGACCGCGCGGAGGCCACGGAGCCCGCCACCACCAGGCGAATCCCCCCGCGCAGCCTCGGCCACGCCTTCGCCGAGGGCGTCCTCAAAGGCGGCCCGGGAGCCGGACTGCGGGCGACCTCGGCCGAGACCCGCCTCAACCTGCTGAGCCGACAGAGCGTCGACGGCCTGCACCGCCACCTGCCCGGCGCGGTCAGGCAACTGCGCGGCTGCGACGTGGACGTCGACTGGGCCCAGCTCCTCATCGACCTCTGCCAGTGGCGGCGCCGCTCCGGCACCGTCAAGCGGATCTGGCTCCAGGACTACCACCGGGCCCTGCAGAAGGACGGCGAGCGCCGGGCCCGCGATCAGGACGACGACCAGGGCGACACCACGGAAGCCAACGATGCCGACGACACGGACGGCGCCGCCCCCGAGGCCTGACCGCCCCGACCCCGCACGGGACCACGCCACCCTGCTGTCCCACCGCTACTACCTCGCCGACGCGGCCTTCACCGCCGTCGTCACCACCCCGGACTCCGAGGCCCTCGACCTCTGGGCGGAAGCCCTGCGCAACCCGCACTGGCCGCCCTACCTGGGGCGCCGCTCCTGCCCTCCCGAAGGCCCTCTGCTGCTCGGCCTAGTCGACGACCCCCTGCACCACCTCGTCCACCTGCCGAACGCCCGGCGAGCCCGCGCGGGCAGCAGGACCGTCGACGTCGTCTTCCACGGAGACCAGCCGCTCGACCGTCTCGGCGACCACCCTCAGCCCGGGGACGACGACGGCAGCACCCCCGCCGGAGAGGTCACCGACGACCCGATCGCCATCCACCCCCGGCGACGGGCCTACCGCGCCCGTCCCCGCTACCAGCGCACCCTCACCCTGCCCGCCGACCGCTGCAAGGGCCTCGCCGCCGGCTACCTGAACGCCCTCGGCGACTACCTCGACCGGCATACCGCCCACCCGGAAAGCATCCCCGCATGACCCTGTGGCTCACCCACATCATCCCCGACCCGCGCAGCCGCGACGCCCGCCGCGACACCGTCGGCGCCGTCGCCCTGCACCACCGCATGATGTCGCTCTTCCCCGACCACGTCGCCGACGACGAACCGCGCCGCCGACTCGGCGTCCTCTTCCGCACCGAGTCCACGCCAGCCGGAGACCAGATCCTCTTTCAGAGCGCCGAGCGGCCCGACCTCGACCGCCTTCCCGCCGGATACGGCCACGCCGCGACCAAGACCCTCACCCCGCTCCTCGACGCACTCCGGCCCGGCCTCCACATCCGCTACCGCATCGCCCCAACCCCATCCGCAGGCCCAGCCGAGCCACCCGCGAGCTCTACCGGCTCAAAGCCGTCGTCCCCCTCCAGGGCGCGGCCGCCGACGACTGGTGGGCCCGCCAGGCAGAGGCCTCGGGCCTGAACCTCGGCACCCTCCACTCCAGCCCCCCTCGAAGCCGCCAAGGGGCACCGACGCAGCGACCAACGGCCCGTCAAACACGACCGCGTCCTGTTCGAAGGCACCGCCGTCATCACCGACGCCGACCGCCTGCGCACCCGCCTCACCGACGGCATCGGCAAGGGCAAGGCCTACGGCTGCGGCCTCCTCAGCATCGCCCCCAGTCGGGGGCCGCAGTGACCGGCCGCCGCCCCGACCCCGGCGCCGCCCGCCGCAAACTGGCCGCCCCCACCGTCGCCATGCTGCCCCGCATCGCCGACTCCCTCTCCTTCCTCTACCTCGACATCGTCCGCATCGTCCAGGACGACACCGGCGTCTGCGCCGAGGTCACCAGCCCGCACCGTGGCACCGAGGCGGTCTACCTTCCCACCGCAGCCCTCAGCTGCGTCCTCCTCGGCCCCGGTACCTCCATCACGCCCGGGCCCTGTCCGCCTTCGCCCGCCACGGCACCACCGTCGTCATCGCCGGATCCGGCGGCGTCCGCTGCTACGCCGCCACCGTCCCCGAGTCCCTCAGCACCACCTGGCTCGACCCTCACCAGCCGGCTCATCGAGGTCACACCCCAGCTGTACGTCGGCACCACCTCCACCAAGGTGCGCGAGGAGCTCTGGCAGGCCGTCAGCGGATGCGTCGGGACCGGCGTGGCGGTGCTGGTCCACACCGCGGCGAACGAGCAGGGCTTCGAGCTGCGGACGGCAGGTGAGCAGCGACGGAAACCCGTGGACTTCGACGGGCTGACGCTGGTCGCGATGGCGGGCGTACCGGCCGCCGAGACTCAGGAAGCAAAGGTGTAGGAACGCCGCAGGCCAGGAAGTCGTTCGCCTCAGGGCAGGGGGGTGGCCGCACCTGGTAACGTTACTGGGCTCGGCTCCGGGGTCCGGCCCGTGTCAGCGGGGGTCAGCCGTACGACCGGTCCCGCTTCACGCCTGTGGCATGGCCCGACCAGTAGGGCCGGTCCCACCCAGTCACGTTACGGAGTGGGCTTTTGGCGTCCGACCCACCCCAGCGGGGGCCGTCACCCTGTCTCAGAGCGATTGGCTCCGGGGCCACGCCTTGGTGACCGAGCACCCCAGACCTGTCGGCTGCAGTCGGCCAGCGGGCTGCCCGGCCTCAGCGACAATTTCGATCAGGCGGCCCACTCAGCCATCGGGCGAGGCAGAATGGGCGCAGCGGGGCTGCCCACCTCGCGCATCACACCTGGTCGGTCCGGACCCGTTGCCCCGGGCCCCCCGACTGATCAGCCGATCCGAATTGGAGGGGCCTATGGCAACCGCTGCGATGCCCGATGGATGGGGATCGCCGACTCCTAGGCCGGATCCCCGGACTACCCCTATCCCGCGGACGATCAACGCCATCGGCGACGCACTCAAGGGTGCTCAGCGCATGGAGTTCTTCGACGAGGTGGGGCGGGCCACCGAAGGAGAGGAGATCAACACAGTGATGCACAAGTGGTGGCTTGAGGCCATGCTGAACCAGCTTCCGGGCCGCCAGGACCGCTTTGTGGACGCCAAGGCCGGACGGAACTTCCGGACCGTCGAGGCTGCCCCGGAGGGGTACGGCAAGTGAGCGATCGAGGGGGGTGGTGAACTGTTGACGTCTGACTGTGCGTAAGTGTGCGTGAGCGTAATCCAGTTGCATGATGATCGTGTTCATGAATCTGACGGAGTGGGCGCGAGCGCAGGGGATCAGTCCCCATACCGCTTACCGCTGGTTCCGTCAGGGCATTCTGCCGGTTCCGGCTGAGCGGGTGGGGCCGCGCACGATCCTGGTGAGCATCGAGGCCAACGCCGCATCCGACGACACAACCGGCGGCGTCGGCCTGTATGCCCGGGTCTCCTCACATGACCGGAGGTCGGACCTTGAGCGGCAGACGGCCCGGCTCGCCGGATGGGCGGCCAAGGGTGGTCACCGTGTCGTCCGGGTCGAATCGGAGATCGGTTCCGGGATGAACGGCGGCCGGTCGAAGGCCCGTCGTCTGCTGGCCGATCCGGCTGTGACAACGGTCGTTGTCGAGCACAAGGACCGCCTCGGCCGGATGAACGTCGAACTCGTGGAAGCCGCGCTCGCCGCGTCGGGCCGCCGCCTGGTCGTCCTGGACGAGGGTGAGGCCGAAGACGATCTGGTGCGGGACATGGCCGAGATACTGACCTCGTTCTGTGCCCGCCTGTACGGGCGTCCCTCGGCGAAGAATCGGGCGAAGGCCGCGCTGGAGGCTGCCGAGCGTGGCTGACCTGCGTGATATCGCCCGTCCGTTCGTCGCCGATCCCGCTTCGGGTGTGTGCGTGCGCGACCGGCTCAAGGGGCTGACGGCCGAGGACGGCAAGGTCCTGCGGCTGGTCGGCGAGCACCTCGGTTCGCTCGCGTCCCGGGATCTGGCCCGGCGTATCCGGGACGGCCTGGAGCACTCCTCCAAGACGTGGGCGGCCCGCAAGCGTGACCTGACGCCGCAGTCATCGGCGCGCTGGGCCGGTTCGATCACGAAGACCACACATGACCAGTGGGGGCTGTCCCGCCGCGCCCAGTGGCAGCACCTCGACTCGTTGCGGGCCGGTATCGCAACGATCCGCCACCGCCTGTCCCTACCGATCGGCGAGAAGGGCACCAAGCGCGCCCCGGGCGGATACCGGTCCGAGCGCGAGTGGTTCGTCAAGTCCCGCCGTCTGGCGTACCTTGAGGCCGAGTTCGAGCACGTCAAGGCCGAGCGTGAGGCCGGAAAGGTCTCCGTCGTCCGAGGTGGCCGACGCTTGCTCAAGACCCGTCACAACCTCGACGCCGCAGACCTGACCGAGGATCAGTGGCGGGAACGCTGGAACGCCCAGCGCTGGTTCATGTCCGCTGACGGTGAGTCCGGCAAGCGGTTCGGCAACGAAACGATCCGTGTCACGCCGGACGGCGAGGTCGGCATCAAGCTGCCCGCGCCACTGGCGCACCTGGCCAATGGCAAGCACGGCCGGTATGTCCTCACCGCGAAGGTGTCGTTCCCGCACCGGGGCGCAGAGTGGCGCGACCGCATCGAGACGAACCGGGCGGTGGCCTACCGCATCCACGTGGACGCGGATCGGAGCCGCTGGTACCTCGACGCGAGCTGGCAGCGCAAAGACCTCCCCATCGTCCCTGTGGAGTCGTTGCGTTCGGGAGAGGTGATCGGAGTGGACATGAACGCCGACCACCTCGCCGCCTGGCGCTTGGACACCCACGGCAACCCGATCGGTAAGCCCCACACCTTCGACTACCGGCTCACCGGCACCGCCACTCACCGGGACGCCCAGATCCGCCACGCCCTCACCCGCCTCCTCCACTGGGCCAAGGACACCGGATGCCGGGCCATCGTCATCGAGGATCTGGACTTCACCGACTCCAAGACCCGCGAGAAGCACGGCCGCCGCAAGCGGTTCCGGCAGCTGATCTCCGGCATCCCCACCGGCAAACTGCGCGCCCGGCTCCTCGCGATGAGCGCCGAGCGCGGCATCAGCATCATCGCCGTGGACCCCGCCTACACCTCGATATGGGGGGCCGAGCACTGGCAAAAGCCCCTCACCACACCGAACCGCCCCGTCACCCGTCACCAGGCGGCGGCCGTGGCGATCGGACGACGCGCCCTCGGACACCGGATCAGGCGTCGGACGGCACCGCCCCACCACGACCAGAGCGATCGCGGTGGGCATCGGACCGCCCAGGCCCGAACCCGCGACCGGGAGCGCGAGGGAACCCGCCCTCCCCTACCCGGACCGCGCACACGATGCGCGCCGCCGACCATGGGAGCGAACGCGGGAGACCAGGACACCCAAGACCGTTCGGGGCGTCCGGCCGTGCAACTCAGGCACAGTCAGTAGGAACGGTGGGCGCTCGACCTGCACAGCGAGCGGCCCGCCACGGTGCTGCGGCGATGGACAGGTATGGCTACGCCGTGCTGGCCGAGACCGTGGTGATGGCGTTGATCGACCTCGCGGAGCGCGTGGGTACGGCGGTCGACGCAGAGAAGCCGCTGCCGGGCTTCGACATGGGGGACCGGTACAACGTCGAGATCGAGGGCGAGCCCGTCCTGATTTCGTACGCGGTCGACTCGGTCGCACGCGCGGTCCGGATCACCGACCTGCTGTGGCTCCACGCGGCGGACTGACCGACGTGCGCGCCATCGACGGGCCCCGCAGTGCACAGGCGCTGCGGGGCCCGTCGGATTGCTCGGGCCTGCCGATGCGTCAGGGGATGAAGTGCGCTCCGAGCAGACCGAAGGTGGCATCTGCCGCGGCGCGCCATACCGGGGTTGCGCCGTCGAGCAGGGTGTCGATGTCCTCCTGATCGTCCCCCCGCCCCGGGGGCGCGCAGGCGTGCGACGCGCCCCGGGGACGGGCCGTGTCCGCCCGCTGCGCGGGTGCCGTGGCCGGGTCGGTGGCAGGGTCAGATGCCGGGGGCGTCGAGGTAGGTGTAGGTGTCGCCGGTGCTGCCGCCGAGGGTGGTGACGGTGATGGTGATGTCGCCGGCGGAGTGGGGCGGGGCGACGGCGGCGATCATCTGGTCGGAGGTGACGGAGAACGGTGCGGGCGTGCCGTCGAAGGCGACCTCCTGGGTGGTGGTCAGGTGGTTGCCGGTGAGGGTGACGTCGGTACCGCCGCCGGTGGGTCCGGAGGCGGGGCTGACGCCGTTCACGGTGGGCACGTCGAGGTAGGTGAAGGTCAGGCCGTCGGCGCTGCCGCCGGGGGTGATGACGGTGACGGGCACCGGGCCGGGGGACGGGACGGCGGGGATGGTGACGGTGACGGCGCTGTCGGTGACGGACTCGATGGTGGCGAGTCGGGAGCCGAAGCGCACCGAGGTGGCTCCGGCCAGGTTGGACCCGGTGATGACCGCGGTGCCGCCGCCGGTGTAGGGGCCCATGGCGGGGCCTGCGCCGGTGGTGATTCCGGTCAGCAGCGGGGCCGGGAGGTAGGAGAAGGTGCCGAGGACGGCGGTTCCGCCGGGGGTGGTGACGGTGACGGGGACCGTGCCCGATCCGGCGGGGGTGCGGACGGTGACCGAGGTCGCGGTGTTCGCCAGGATGGTGGCGGGGGTGTCGCCGAAGCGCACCGAGGTGGCTCCGGCCAGGTCGTGGCCCCGGAGGGTCACGATGGTGCCGCCGGCGGTGGTGCCGCGGTCGGGCACGAGGGTGAGGGCGATCACGCTCACGGCGTTGTCGGCGTTGTCCGTCACGTACAGCCGGTTCCCGGCGGGGGCGACCGCGACGCACACCGGGCCGTCGCCCACGGGGATGCTGCCGGTGGCGGTGTCGGTCGCGGTGTCGATCACGCTGACGGCGTTGTCGGCGTAGTCCGCCGTGTAGACGGCGGTCCCGTCCGGACTCACGGTCACGAAACGGGGCAGGCTGCCGACGCCGATGGTGGCGATGACGGTCGTGGTGGCGGTGTCGACCACGCTGACGCTGTCGCCGCCCGCGTTGCAGACGTAGGCGCGGGTGCCGTCCGGGCTGAAGGCGACGATCACCGGTACGTCGCCGGCGGTGAAGCTGCCGGTGGCGGTGTTGGTCGCGGTGTCGATCACGCTGACGGAGCTGTCTCCGACGCAGCCGACGTAGGCGCGGGTGCCGTCGGGGGTTACGGCGACGCCGATCGGCATGGGGCCGGTGGTCACGGTGGCGGTGACCGTGTTGGTCGCGGTGTCGACCACGCTGAGGGTGTTGGCGCTCTGGCTGGTGACGTAGGCGCGGGCGCCGTCCGGGGAGAGCGCCACCGCGACGACTGCGGCACCGACCGCGATGGTGGCCGTGACGGTGTTGGTGGCGGTGTCGATCACCCCGAGGGTGCCGTCGTCGAACAGGGTCACGTAGACGCGGGTGCCGTCCGGCGAGACCGCCGTGAGGAACGGGCCGTTGCCGATGGAGATGGTCGCGGTGACGGTGTCGGTGGCGGTGTCGATCACGCTGATGGTGTTCGACGCCCGGTTCGCGACATAGGCGCGTCCCCCGTCCGGGGACAGTGCCACCCCCAGCGGGGAGAGGCCGACGGGGATCGTGGCGTCAGCCGACGACATCACGGTGAAGCCCTGCCGGGGGAGCGCGACGGCGGACAGCAGCGCATGGGGTCGGATCGAGTCGGTCACGGCGCAGCCTTTCTGAGCACGGTTCGGAGCCTCGCAGCGCACTGCCCCGGGCGTAGAAGGCATTTCATGGGACAGTGGCTGCGGCTGATGCCGCCGCGGGGCTTTGCCCGCGGCGGTGCGGCCCGTGCTGCAGGCGGTCGACGGCCCTCACTGGTCCTCATGACCGGAGGAGCACACGGGAGAACCGCTGCGACCGCCTCAGGCACGGCCCCCGGCAAGGGATGGGCAGCCCACCGGTTCTACTGCTCAAAGTGACCCATACCATCAAATGGGTGACAAGAGCCGGTCGTGTGGGATCACCCGTTCGGCCGAGGCGTCGCGCTCGCCCGGAGGGGTCGTCACGGTGGCATCGCGCGACCGGCGCCGGCTTGCCCCGGTCGGCGAGGCCCGGCCGGCGTGCGGCATGGGATGGCGTCAGTCGCCGGACGTCTCGCAGTCGCGGCAGGCTCTTGGTGAGTCCGGCCCCGTCACCGAACGCGTGGGCGGGGCCGGCTCGCCGCCGGGTGGGTCGACAACCGCTAGAGCAGCCAGCCGAGGAAGGCCACGATGTTACCGAGCAGAGTGAGGAGCATGAGTCTCGTTCCTTTCAATTCCGTCGGAGCATGGTTACCGGCCGTATGAGTTCAGCGCCGGGGTGCGGCTACGGTCTGCAGCCCGTCGCGCGCACTCCGTAACTACCCGCGCCAAACGTGAGGTCACCCGAAAGATGGACGATTCACCCTATTGGGCCAATCTGGTGTGACCCGCCTCGTCATGGGCGCTGCTCGGTTCGGCACGCCCGATCCGTTGCCCAGGGGCACCAGCGTGGGCGGGGAGGAAGGGGGGCGCAGCGATCGTCACCGACCGTGGGGTCCCGCGTGGGCAGCGGATCGGCGCCAGGCCGATGCGGGAGCGCGCCCGGTGGGCCTGGCATGTGAACCGTGGTCCCTGCCGGACCGGAATCGGGAACGGTGCAGTCGGCGCAGTGCTCGACCCGAAGCAACGGCCGGACGCCGCCCGCGCCCGGTGGCGTGCCGACCCGGAACAGTGCGGCGCCCTCCTGGCAGAGAAGGGGAGTGCCGGCGCGCGTCCGTCACCCGCGGTCTTCGGGCTCCCGCACGGACGGGCGGAGAATGCAGGCGCCGTGTTGTCCACGTGCTACCGGGATGCCCGGTGCGAGGGTTTCTGCCGACGGTCCTCCTGGGACTCCTGCCGGGCGACGAGCAGCTGGCGCACCATCTGCTGCAAGGACACCACAGCCGTCACCGGCGGAAGGCCCGCGACGACGGCCTCGGGCATCGTGCAGGGTGTGTTGACGATGCACAGGAGGCTGGCGATGCCCGCGAATACCAGGATGACCGTCCAGGAGTTCGCCACCCTGCGCCCTCCCAGAGCGGCACGCAGAACGGAGAGGGACGCGACCATCCACGGTCCGTAGACGACGACCGGCCAGTACTGGGACAGACCCCTCGGCAGCTGCGAAAGGGCCACGTTCCGCAGCGGATGGTAGGAGATCATCCAACCGAGGATGCAGACCGCAGTGACGATCGTCAGCGTCAGGAATCCGATGACGGTTCCGAGGATGTCGGGCTGGCGGCGTGCCGGGCGGGCGCGATGCTCCCGGCGGTCGGCGATCAACTGGGGGTGGAACCCCATGGCCGGCAGGCCGACTTCCTCCTCGACCGCTTCCGCGTTCGAAGGATGCGGAAGCATCCCCGGATCGGCCCAGCCGTTGACGACCGGCTCGGCCCAGCCGTTGACGACCGGCTCTGCCCAGCCGTTGACGACCGGCTCTGCCCAGCCGTTGACGACCGGCTCGGCCCAGCCGTTGACGACCGGATAGGACAGGTCGGCGGACACCTGCCCGGCGGACGGCCAGAGGGAGCGGTTGTGTATGCCCCTGTCGTCGGGGTTGAATCCGGCTGTGTAGTAGGGGCTGAAATCGATGTCCGTCGACTCGTACAAAGCAGTCCTCCTGTTTGCGTCATCGTGGATCGCGGCCGGCGCTCTCAATCAGCCCGTTTATTCCTCTGATCGTTGCAGCCGCGTCGAGAACTCGAACTCGAGTCGGCGCAGGATGCGGAAGAGTTCGGCCAGCTGGCGTGAGCAATGCGTCAGCACCACGCGTTCGCCGTTCTTCACGAGATAGCCACTTTCCAGGTCGCCCGCGGGATTCGTCCGGTCCGGAACGAATAGCCAGTTGTCACCGGCACTGCAGATCCGGTCCCGCTCCAGCGGCAATGGAAGAGGCGGCTTGACTGCTGTTGGACTCATGCCCCGACAACGATGGGCTAATCGCCGGGAAATGTACGGCATCCGGGTGTCCTGAAATATGCTCAGGCTGCCGGCGCTCAGAGCTTTTACCCGGGCCGCCGAGCTCCTTGCCGGGCGTGCGGCGTTCTTGCGGCTGGCCTCGGATGGGGATGGTCGAAGCGAGCGCAACCCCGTCCGCTCGCTCGGCTTCCCCTCTTCCACAGCGGGACGGTCTCGAACGGTGCCGGATGCTCTGCAATTCTCCCCAGCGGGGCGCGCCCGCGCGCGGAGTCGCTCGGCAGCCGGCCTTCGGTCGGCCGCACGGCCACCGTTGCGCCCCTTTCCCGTTCGGTCATCCGATTAACGGACGCTCGGATTGCGTGCCTGAAATGGCCGGTTGCACGTTTCCCGTTTCGGGTGACTGGTGACAGGACCGCTGGATGCCGCATCATGGCCGTCGGCGTCCTGCCGTCGCCGTGACGCGAACGCTCCGGGCGGACGATCGAACCCCACTGCCAAGTGTTCGAGCTGTCCGTTCTCGCCGATTCGAACGAACCACTGCCTGTGGCCGGATCCAGTGGGTCCCGACGATGAGTCGTACACGAGAGGTATTCACACTCTGTGATGGGAGGAGTACTCTTGGTCGAGACTTGGTTCAGTCGTGGATCAGCCGTCCGGACTCCGGTGAGTCCGGACGGCTGTGGGGGTGCAGTCGGTGCGACATCGCTGTTCCAGATCACCCCTCGGGCGCCTGGACTCGAAACCGCGTCAGGCGGAAGCGACCACTCGTGATCGCTTCTCTTCGTTCGTTCGACCCTCTTCAATCACTGTGCCCCCCTGCCGGGGAGGTTTTGACGTGACCTAGCAGCATGGAGACGGTTTGGTCCGCACCACCGGACCTTCACCGTCTGTGTACCAATCACATGCCTCGGTGTCTGAACGCCCTGTATCCGTCGTCGCCGACCACATGCCTGAAGTCGACGACGGAATTCACCGCTGCCTCGGCCCGTCCGCACACTCGGGATCAGGCGAGAACCTGTGTCCTGACGGGCTGTTGCCTCCTCACACGTCCGTAAGTAGGCACTGCCATTTTGCATCACCGAATCAGAATCTGCCAGCCGCTCCCCAGCCATGTCGTGATCCGCCGTTCCGTCCTTCCCTGGGGAGGACGCCGGGCTCTGAATGAGCGAAACCTCGAAGGACCTCCCCAAACGGGCTCTCGAGCGCGAGTGACCACCGCTCGAATGGAGCGGGCCGGGGAAAGGGCCGCCTCGGCGACTTCGGGACGGCCGGCGTATCGCCCGTCGACCGATCCGGGCGTCGGCGGGCGGCCGGGCGGGCCGGGCGGCGAAGCGGGCGGGCGTCGGGCTTTCGGCGGTGCTCCGTGAGCCCGCGGTACTCGGGCGCCGTGTGCACGGAGCGGGCCCGGGGCCCCTGGCCTGCTCGCGGGCAGGCCCGTGCGACCGGGCGGGCCGGCCTGCCCGCCACCCGGTTCCCGGCGGTGTGGCTCGGTGACAGGGACTTGACCGGCGACCTGATCCGGGTGGTGACGCTGGTGCAGGACTACGGCTGGAAGTCGGGATTCTGCTTCGCGGCCGACGAGACCATCGGGCGGCAGCTGGGGCTGTCACGGGGCGGTGTCAACCGTCTGATCGCCAGAGCGAAGGCCAAGGACCTGGTCCGAGCGTCTCGGAATCCCGCCACCGGAACCATGAACCGGAGTGTCCGTCCGCCTGCCGACGACGAGCTGACCGTGTGCGTCGGCTCGTACGCCCGGGCGTGTCTGGCCGGTACCCGGTTCAAGGTCTATGCCCTGCTCTCCCTGCGGCAGCACTTCCCCGAACCGACTCCCGTCGCGCGGATCGCGCGCGAGTGCGGGATGAAGGAGGCAACCGCCCGTGAAGCGGTGGCCGAACTCCTGGCCCAGGGGTGGGTGAGCCGAGGAGCCGGGGAGAGGAGGGCGTACAGATACGTCGTCCATGCCGTGCCCGTCCGCGGACCGGACGGGCAGCCGGAGTCCCTCCCGAGCGGGCCCGTCCCCGCGCCGCGGTCCGCGGACGGGCCGGCAGACGACGGTGTCGAGGCCCTCGGCTCCGGACCGGATTCCCGGCACGGGGTCCCGCTCGACCCGGGCCGGGAGGCCGCCGGTTCGGTGACAGCCGATCCCCCCGATCCGGTGACACCGGCCACCCCCGATTCGGTGGCAGAAACACGATCCTCCCAACATGACCTGCTGAAGACGCCCGCGGTCGTGGGCGGTTGTCCGTCCCGCGGACCGGGAACCGTGCGCACCCGCGCGCGAGGCCACGCGGCGGGAGCCGACGGGGACGCAGCAGGCCCGGGCGGGCGCGACGGACGGCGAACCGGCCGGAAGACGATCCGGTCGATGACCGACGAGCAGAGGCGATGGGGCCGGCAAGCCGCGTCGTCGGCCCTGAGCCGCCTGCCGAGGCAACTGGCGGACCGGCTGACCGAGCGACAGCTCGACCTCCTCGCTCAGCACATCGTCGCGACCTTCGCCGACTACGGCACATCCCCCGAGGCCCACGGCGCGGTGGTCCTCCAAGCCCTCGAGTCGGCGTGGGAGTTCGCGCGCCGCAGGGAGCCGGTCGGCGCGGTGCCGTGGTCCTCGGTGGTCTCCCCGCTGCCCTGGCTGGTCAAGGTCGTCGACCGGGCGAGCGAGACGGTCACCGGGAGCAGGCCGGTCCGGAGCCCCGAGTGCGCACTGTGCCGCGGGCCCCTGGCCGTCCGCGACGCCGACGATCCGGAAACCTGCCGTTCCTGCGGTCCCGCCGCCGCCGCTGCCGCCTGCCGCCGGCTTCGGGAGCAGTGGGAGCCGTCCGGCCGGGCGCCGCACGCGACACCCCCGGCAGACCCGCTCACGGCGCGGGTCGCGCCCGGTGCGAGCGAACCCGCCGACCGGTCGGCGGCAGGGGGCGACGAGTCGGAAGGAGCGATCCTTCGCCGGCGGCTCGCCGCTCGCCGGATCGAGCGGGAGCGGACCTGTGCCCGGGGTGGCGAGGCTGCGGCGACGGCCCGCCGCGCCGACGCCGCTGCGCACCGGCGGGGCGCCAACAGGGCCTCCCGCCAGGAGGCCGTCGGTCGGGGAAGCGCCGACCGCGCGCCCGGACCCGGGACCGGGCCCCGTGACGTGCCCCCGGAGGCCGTGGCGGTGTCCGATCCCGCTCCGCGGGGGGACGGCCGACCCGATGCGCGGAAGACCGGCGCGGTCGCCGCAGCGCGGCCGGGGCCTGTGGGACGCCGGCACGGAACCTCCCGCCGGGTCTGCCTCTGCGGTGGTCCGCCGGTCGCCCGCCGGCGCCGGGGGCCGGCGCGGGTGCGGGGACAGCCCGCCGGGATCCCCACCCCGGGTCCGGCTCCTGCCGTTCCCGTCGATCCCGCGGTCGGTGCGCCGTGATCACCGCCGTCGGATCCGGCCGGTTCCCGCACGCGGTATTCCGCGATCAACGGGCAGTCGCCTCCGGATATGGTGTCCAATTTCCCGAGCGAACGGACCGGGATATGAAAATTTCCTGCGGAGGGCTTCCGGTCCGGTCGCGGAAGCGGTTTGTATTTCCGGCGCGCTCGGCCGTACGGGTGAACCGACCGGTCGGGGGATTGCGGCTGTTCCGGTCCGGTGAGTAACTGGGTGCATCCGAACCGGGTGGGTCACCCATCCTCTCCGGGGGTAAGCAGCTGCGGTGTCCGCCAGCGCTTCCGGCTTGCGCCCAATCGCTGAAGGGGCGCGTTGCCGTACCCCGGTCGAGGAAATTGGATCCGCGGGCCGGTGCGATCACAGTCGCACCGGCCCGCGTCGGCTCGCAGGGCCTCTCCGCACGAGCAGGAGCCGGCAGAATCCCTCCCCCCGGGCGCGCGCGGCGCCTCTGATCACACCGTCGATCAGAGGCCCTACGACGGGACCGCTCTCGGGGATGCGCCTGCGGCGCGGCTCCTCGCAGTGGCGGTGCCGCTGGTGGCCGCCCCTCGTCGACCGGGACGTTTCCCCGGCCGCCACACGCACAGGCGGAACGGCTGATTTCGGCCAGGTCGGTGCGGAATTCCGTGAGCGAGTCGCCGACCGCCCTTGCGCGCCCGGAGGGACGTTCGTCCCAAAAGGCTCCACCGATTGCCGGGACCAATGGCCCGGATGTCCGCCATTCGCCGTCAAATCCGGACCCGAGTGGACGAAACAAGCCGTTTCATTTCGCCGGATCATCGACGGCGTGAACTATTCCTACCTTCACACTAGGCGCTGTATTGTATAAATGCGCCCCCTTTTCTTGTGGCGGATAGCTCCTCGCGAATAATCTATTTCTGATTTACTTCCACCAGTCCGGCGCCCGCTCGGCCGGCTGCGCGCCGAACGGAATGGTCCCCAGGCGCCGGGCGTGGACCGGGACGCGAAAGCCACGAGCAGTCGCACCGGCAGCCGCATTCGGCCCGTGAGCCGAGAAGCGGCCCCGCCGTTCACCGAGGAGGAGATTCCACTGACCACCGCAGAGATCGATGGACGGCCGACGGGAGCCCTCGCAGAGGATGTCCTGCGCCACTGGGTCAGGGGCCGTCCGCTGTCCTTCAGGCTGCCGTCGCTGGTCCGCGCGGTACCGGTCTCCCGGCGGCTGGCAGGGCTGTGGCTGGACGCCGAGGGCGTTCGGGCCGGCCATACCCGGGACGCCGTCCTGCTGGTGATCTCCGAGCTGGTCACCAACGCCCTCGAGCACTCCAACAGCGCGCACATCACCGCCTGGTTGCGCAGGACCGCGGACCGGCTCCTGTTGGAGGTCCGTGACCAGGGAAAGACCTCCGAGGTGCCGCAGCTGCACCGCGCCACGCCGGACGAGGACCACGGCAGGGGTCTGGCGCTCGTCGCGGACTACTCGCAGGACTGGGGGGTGCGGCTCGGTTCGGACGGCAGCTGCTCGGTGTGGGCCGCCGTCCCGCTGTCCGGTCGGAGCGCCGCGGCGTGCTGACCGTTGCGGGACGGTCGCGATCCAGCCGGGCCGGGCGGTGCATCGAGCGTCAGCCCCGGTCTTCCACCGCGCACATCGTGAGGAGAACCCATGTCCAGCTCAGGCATCGAGAGCCGTGAGATCGTCAACAGCGTCATCAACTCGGTGGCCCGGCTCGACCGCGCCGGCCTGCGTCGCCTCGATTCCGAAGGGCTCAGCGCGCAGTTCAACGCGCGTCTGGAGCTCGAGGACTACTTCCACGTGCTCTGGGAGCACTTGAAGGAGTGCGGTGAGCACCCGGCCACCCGCACGGAATACCAGCCGCTCGCCGCTGTCCTCGACCTGCTCGCGTGCCTGAGCGAGAACGCCATGTTCGCGGACGGCGTCACGCAGCAGGACCTGTTCCGCCAGCCCCAGCAGTGACGGGCCCCTGCGGAGGCAATGCCGTGGCGGGTCACGCACCAGCCCATCCACCGAGTGCGTGGCTGTGGAGCCGCGCACTCGGTGGATGGGCTGGTGCGGCTCCGTCGCGGACGCCTCACGCCCGCACGGCGTCATGATGCCGGCCGGCGAGGTGGAGACGGTAGCCACCTCGCCGGACGCCGGCCGGCCTTCGCGGACCACACAGGCCGGTGGCCTTCACCAGGTAGGCCTGGCCTGTCCGTCGCATCGAGGATCGGGGCCTTGTCGACCGGCGCCGGCGCCGTCGTGCCGCGCCTGTGAAGCGGACGGGCTCCACAGGCGCGGCACGACCGCCGGGGCCCCGCACCCGAGCAGGCGGACGACGGGCACCCGTACGCCGCGAGGCCTCACACCTCGGAGTACCAGACGATCTCCAGGGCCTCCGTCAACTCGGCCGCCACGGCGTCCTCGCTGTCCAGCGCGGCAGCGGAGTCGCCGACCGAGTTGGACACCGCCGCGCGGATGCTGTCGGTCGCCGCGGCGATGATGTCCGCGCGGACCTGGGCGTGCTGGCAGGCGCAGTCGTGCCTCGCTCCGGCCAGGATGACGAGGGTGTGGAGGTTGTCGGCGCGGGCGCCGGCGGTGTCACCGGCGATGTCGGCCTCGATGGCCGCCGCGTTGCTGTCGAGCGCGGCCGCGAGGTCGGCGGCACACGCCGACACCTGGAGCACGGGGGCTTCCGCGGCCTGGGCCGCGGGGGCGATGGCGAGCGCAGCGCCGGTTGCGATGGCCACGGCGACGACGCCGGCGGCGAGACGAGAACGGGTCATCCGAATCCCCTCCGAAAAGAAGAGTTCCATGCCGGCGGGGCGCCGGCATGGACGGAACGTAATGCACCGCCGAGCGCGGATGGCAGGGCGCGTGGGCGGGCAGGGTGGTGCGAAGAATTGATGTCCCGGCAATCGAAGGTGAATTCAGTAGTTTTCATACAAAAGTTGCGCTACTCCATCCGGGTCACTATCGGGGAGAGCGGCCTCCGGGGCCCGGAAGGGTGGGATGGGGAATTCGGTTAGCAATTCCCGGCGTTTTACTTGCCGCCGGTCTGCGAGACTACCCGGCTCCGGCCGGCCGCCCGCCCGCAGGACGGGGGCCGAGACCCCGTGCATCCTCGGGCGCGGCCTGCCGGACCCTGCACCGGGCGTGATCACGCCCGGTGCAGGGTCCGGCAGGCCGAAGGCCGTCGTACGCGCTATCTCGTCCATCCCGGGTGCCTCGCCGAGCCGGTGTGGCTTCGCCGGTACGGCGTCGGGTCGTGCTGCCGATGCGCGGCGAGGTGGATCACGGCTTCGGAACGGACGTGCTCGTCGTCCTCGGGCGGGTCCTTCCGGATCCGGTCGAGGACGTCCGTCCACCGCCAGGACCGGCCGGGGCGCCCCGGCGGACCGCCGGCCTGTCGACCGGGCTCTAACCCGTCCTCTTCGCGGGTGTCCTGTCGGAGCGCGTCGGCCGCCGCGAGCGCTTCGGCGGACGGAGGACTGTACATCTTGCTGTTGCAGGCCGGCCTCGGCACCGGGAGCGGACGCTCGAGACCGATCCCGTGCCGGTGGCCGATGACCGACAGGCCGGCACCGTCGGGCGCCAGTGAATGCTGGGCGATCACCCGTCCGCGAGGGGTCGCGATCGCCAGGAGGGGGTCACCGAGCCTTCGGCGCACTTCCACGGCGTGGCCGTGCAGATGCCGCGGAACCGCGTAGAGGTTGCCCCGGTACGACACCATGCTGTTGGCCGAGACCACGCGGGTCACGCTGATCCTGGCGGGGTACGGGTCGTGGGGGAGGTCGAGCAGGACCGGCGCGGGCGGCTCGCTGCTCCCGTCGTGGCCGCCCCGCGCCGCGGCCTGGTGGGTGTGCATGAGCCTGGCCAGCCTGTCGAGGCTCTCCTGCGCCTCCAGCGGGCCGGTGTCCGCACCACCGGTCCGCCACCACAGGGCGAGCGCTTGCCCGATCGCCTCGTCGTCGGCGTCCTGCCGCGCCGGACCGAGGTCCGCGACGACACCGTAGTGCTTCGCGACCCTGCCCAGCGCCGTGGTCGGCTTTCCGCCCCCCGGGCAGTGGATCGGCTGCGTCCGGTCGAAGCGCCAGCGCCAGCCGGTCCCGCCCAACTGGCGCAGGATGCGGTCGACGGAGCCGACCAGGTGGCCGAAGTCGATCTGCTCCGCGAGCGCCGCGCTCCAGCGCTCGGAGCGGGTCAGGCGTCCCACCAGGACGCAGGCGTGGGTGCTGCCCCAGTCCGCAGGGGGGTCGCAGAAGACGAACCAGCGGAAGTGCACCTCCTCCGCGTCGTCCTGCCGAGCGGGGCGGGTGCGGGGCGGACGCTGGCACAGCGGGCACCTGGGACGCAGCTGATGGGTCCGCAGAGCGCGGGTGAAGGTCGAGTAGCCGCCGCTGTAGCCGAGGTCGACGAGTTCGGCGAACAGCGCCGACGCCTCGAAGTGGGCGTCGTCCTGCAGCCGCTGGCGGCAGTAGGGGATGAACCGCTCGAACTCGCCCCCGCCGGAGCTGCGGACCCCGACCGTGCGCTTCCCGCTCAGATAGGAGCTCACCGTCTTGCGGTCGCGGCCGAGGAGACGGGCGATTGCGGCGATGGACAATCCTCGGGATCGCAGGGCACAGATGTTGATGTATTCCTCTCCGGTCAGCAATTTTGCTCCTGTAAGGATCCGATACGGATTACGGCTCCCTCGTGGGACCCATGGGAAGCCAGGAAATATACACGAAATCCAGAGGCGGGAGCAGAAAGGATTCTTCAAGACATCGCCGATTGCTGTGCAATTTGAGTGAGCGAATCGCGCTGTAATCAATTGGCAAAGGCCCCGCGTATGCCGTGTCAAGTCGCACGCGGAGATCGGCCAAAGGATGGCCGGATCTCGACTGTCGGATGCTTGACAATCTTCGCAAGCGCGCAATGAGGGTCGACTGGAATAGACCTCTGCGGGCGCGACGGCGCTCGCGTTCCTCCCCGGAATTCCGGGCCGTGCGCCCATCCGGCCGCCCGTCGCGCCACCGTGCCCGGGGAGCGGTGGCGCGCACGGCCGCGATCCCGGACGGTCGCACGGCCGGCACCGCCGCTCGGAGAACCGGTCAGAGGCATAGGCCGATGTGCACGCGCGCCCGGGCGCCCGCGCGCCCCCCGTCCGCTCCCGTGCCCGGACGTCGGCCGGTCCGGGCGTCAATGGCAGTTGACGCGTCGTGGGCTCGCGCGCCGCACACCGGAAGCGCACGCGGCCCCCAGGGGGCCGACCCGCGGACGGCCCCGCCGGTGCGGCCGGGCAGGTCCACGCGTCCGGCGCGGCCGGGCGTTCGCGCCGCGCGGGTCGCGCTGCCGGCCGCAACGTGCCGCCAATCGGGTGATGCGACGTCAAGCGCCTTGCCTGCTTGTCACCTCAATGGGTTACTGGAAGCTGCAAACCGGTGGGTCGCCCATCCTCTCCGGGGGAGCGGGGCGTCGGCCTGCCGTACGGCCGGTCACTACCGTGGCGCCATGGGCTCCCCTGGCAGGGGCGTGAACGATCCGCCCGCCACCGCGACCGGCGAAATCCATCCAGGACGGTCTCGTCCTCACGCCCGGAAAGCGGCCCGGCCACACCCGTGAGCCGGCCCGCCGACGCCCGGTTCACCGCCTCGGCCGTCCGTTTCGTCCCCGCCGGGGCCTGGTCCGACCCGCACCGTGCGTACCCCGCGATTCCTCCTGGGCCCGCCGTCGCGGCATTCACCCACCTCGTCCAAGGAGACAGTCGTGCCCATCTCCCCCAACCAGGGATCGACCGGCGGCGGAACCACCGTCACCATCACCGGCGTCAACCTCGCCGGGGCCACGGCCGTGCACTTCGGCTCCAAGCTGGCCACCATCACCGCCAACACCGCCACCTCGGTCACCGTCATCGCGCCGTCGGGCAGCGGGACGGTCCAGGTGACCGTGACCACCCCGGGCGGCACCAGCAACCCGCTCAACTTCTACTACGTCGGCGCGCCGTTCAAGGCCGCGCTCAGCGACACCTCCGGGCCGCTGGCCGGCGGCAACACCGTCAGCATCACCGGCACGGGGATGTCGACCGCCACCGCCGTGAACTTCGGGGCCAACGCCGCCACGCCGACCGTCGTCAGCGACGGCCTCATCACCGTCACCGTGCCCGCGGGCACGGCCGCCGGATCGGTCGGGGTGAGCGTGACCACGGCGGGCGGAACCAACAACGGCTTCACCTACACCTACGTGGACGCGCCCACCGTGGCCACTGTCGTTCCCGGCGTGGGCCCGACCTCCGGCGGCACCCCGGTGACCATCACCGGCACCGCCCTGAGCAGCACCCAGTCGGTCACCATCGGCGGCACGCCGGCCCCGTTCGTCGTCGTCAGCGACACCGTCGTCACCGCCGTCACGCCGCCCGGCACCGCCGGGGCCGTCGACGTCACGGTCACCACCGCGGGAGGCAGCGCGACCGCCGTGGGCGGGTTCACCTACCTCGCCGGCCCGGGGATCTGAGCCGGGAGTCAGGCCACTGGCCACCGGACCGCACGGCCGACGAGGCCGCCTGCCCGGGCGGGACCGTCATCGGTCCCGCCCGGGCAGTCTCGTTCCGCCGTACCCGCCGCCCGGTTGCCCGGCGGCGGGTAGGAGCGGAGCGGCCGGCGGCCGTGGGCGCCGTGCTCGACCGGAGGCCGAGTACCGAGTCCACGGCCGCCGGCCGCAGGACGCAGACGCCCGCGTCGAGGCCGCGTCGGGCACCTCACCCGGCGCGCTGAAGCGCCGTGGAGGTGAAGGGCGCCGCCGCACGCCCAGCCACGATCCGCATTTGGCGTGTGACTATGCGTTACACATAATCTTCTGGCAAGTCGGCGGGCGGCCTCCGGCTCCGGAGCCGGCTGCCGACCCAGAAGGGGTTCTGCCTGCCGGGGGACATCGGGCGCGAGTCGCGTGACCAGGGGATTCCGGCCCCGTTCCGAGGGGTTGATCGCGATTCGGTGAGTGGCGTCCGCGTGCAGCGGCCACTGGTTGATCCTTTCGGGATGGCTGCAGTCGCGAAGAGGAGAACAACACGATGACCGCACGCAACGGTGCGAGGTTTCCCACACGTCCGGTCGGCGATCCGGTCCCGGAGCATCCCGGTCCGTCCCGCCGCCCCGGCGGTCCTGCCGTCGGCGCGCCCTGCCGCGCGTGTCTCGGACACGCGCCCGACCGGGGCGGCACGCGGCACCGCCGTTCCGACGGAACGGCGGTGCCGCGATGAGCTTCCTGGCCGTGGACTGGGCCCTCGAGCACTCGCCGGTGAACGACCCCTACGAGCGGCTGCTGCTGACCGTGCTGGCGCGCAAGGCGAACTCGGACGGGACCGACGCCTATCCGTCACGGAACTCGCTGGCGATGGCGGCCCTGTGCGACAAGTCGACGGTCACCCGCCGGCTGAAGCGGTTGGAAGCCCGCGGCATCATCCGTGAGGGCGATCAGCGGGCGGCCTTCCGCATCCCGAAGCCCCTGCGGCCGAAGGTGTACGACATCTTGATCCCCTTCTCGTTCTTCAGCCCCGAACAGCTGGCGAAGGTGAACGAGGACCGGGCCGACCGCGGGCTGGGACCGCTGACGGCCGAGGACCGGCCGCCGCTCGCTCCCGCCCCGCCGCGCAAGCCCCGGGTCGACAAGGGGACGAAACGCTCCGCAGGACCGGACGTCCCGGGGGGTGCTCCGAGCACCCCGGGTGCTTCAAGCACCCCCCGTCCGGATTCGACCGGTTCACAGGCCTTCGACCCGGGTGCTTCAAGCACCGGGGTGCTTGAAGTGCTGTCAGGAGGTGCTTCAAGCACCCCAACTCTGTCCTCTAACTCAGTCCACTCCTCCTCTGCTCCGTTCGCTGGACAGCGGGCGGTGAAGAAGCGGAAGAAGACCGGCACGGAAGGAGGGCCGGGCGGCACGGCCGATCCGGGAACCGCTCCCGGACGGTTCGGGGACAGCGGCGAAACCGCCGCCGAGGACGCCCAGGTGCAGCGGATCGTCGCGGCCTGGACCAACGCACGCAAGGCCGCGGGCTTCGGCCCGCACCGCCGGGCGACAGCGCTGCGCGACTTCACCGCGGCGGCGGCCACGTTGGTGCGGCAGGGCCGGTCGGTGAACTGGCTGATCGCGGTCGCGACGTGGATGGGGACCGAGCAGCCGTCCTGGGTGGGCCTGGGTGAGGCCACCAAGGCCCAGTACGCCGGTGCTCCGGCCGAGCCGGGCCTGCGGAGCGCCTGGCCGCCGATCTCCCGGCCGTTCTGCGGGGACTGCGACGAGGGCTGGGTCTACAGCCGGGTCAACGGCATGGAGACCGCGGATCGCTGTGCCTGCACGTCCGCCGCGAAACCGGTTCCCAGCAGCACCTGACCGGCCGGTCCCGCGCGCCGCAGAGCAGGAAGGCGGCGCCCGTGACCCTGCCGGCCCGCCCCTCGCCATGACAGGAGACCGCCATGACGATTCCCCCGCAAGCCTCCCCGCACCTGCCGCCGACGGACGCGGTGGCGCCCCCGGGCCGTCGACGCCACCGAGGGGAGGAGGAACGGGAGATGGAACGGCGGCCCCCGCAGGACCTCTCGGCCGAGCAGTCCGTGCTGGGCAGCATGCTGCTCTGCCCGAACGCCATCAACGACGTGACGGGCACGGCTCTGAGACCGGAGCACTACTACCGCCCCGCGCACGCCCTGATCCACCAGGCGATCCTCGACCTCTACGCGGCCGACCAGCCGGCCGACCCGATCACCCTGGCGCACGAGCTCACCAAGCGCGGCGAGCTCTGCAGGGTCGGCGGCGCCTCGTACCTGCACACCCTGGTGGACTCCGTCCCGACCACGGCCAACGTGGAGTACTACGCCGAGATCGTCCACGAGTGCGCCGTGCTGCGCCGCCTGATCGTGGCGGGTACCCGGATCACCGGCATGGGGTACGCCGCCGAAGGCCACCTGGGAACCGTCCTGGACACCGCCCAGGCCGAGGTCATGGCTGTCACCTGCGGCATCGAGGCCGCCGACGATCAAGTGAAGGACTGGGCCGAGATGATCGACGCGATGTTCGCCGCGGAAGAGGCCGGACCGGTCCCCTTCCTGCCCCTCCCGTACGTGGACCTGGAGGCCGGCCTGCGCATCGAGCCCGGCGACCTCGTCGTCGTGGGCGCCAGGCCCGCGATGGGAAAGTCCGTGATGTTGGTCGACCTGGCCCGGCACGCCGCGATCCGGCACCGCCTTCCGGTCTACCTGAACAGCTTGGAGATGACGCATACGCAGGTGATCCAGCGCATGGTCGCCGCCGAGGCCCGTGTCCCCCTGCACGGCATCCGCGACCGCACCCTGAACCAGGAGCAGGAGGCACGGCGACTGCGGGCCATCGCCCTGGCCGGCGTCCCTCCGCTGACCGTCGACACGAGCGAGGAGGTCAGCATCCCCCGGCTGCGTTCCCGGCTGCGCCGCCTGCAGTCCCAGGGACGGCTCCCGGCCGTCCTCCTGGTCGACTACCTGCAGTTGATGACCCCCGAGACCGGCCGGGCCGGCAGTCGCACGACCGAAGTGGACGAACTCGCCCGCGGCCTCAAGATACTCGCGAAGGCCTTCAACATTCCGGTGGTCGTGGCCGCTCAGCTCAACCGGTGCGTCGAGCAGCGCGCGGACAAGAAACCCGCCATGGCCGACCTGCGGGAATCCGGTGGCATCGAGGCCAATGCCAACGCAATCATCCTGCTCCACCGGGAGGACGCCTACGCGAAGGATTCTCCGCGCGCCGGCGAGGCGGACCTGATCGTGGCCAAGAACCGCATGGGCGGCACATTCACGGCGACGGTAGCGTTCCAGGGCCACTACTCGCGTTTCGTCGACATCACCCGCAACGTCACATGACGTCCCCGGGGTCCCGGATTTCCGCGGACGGATCCCATGGCGGACGACCGGCCCGCGGCCGCCGGCGGGACTTCGCAGGTCAGCGACTCGGCCCGTGCCGGGCGTGCCGGGGACGACACGGCTGTGAGGCCGGTCGACCCGGCCCGCTGCGACAACCTCCGAGCGTCCTCGCGCAGGTCCTGCCCGGACCGGTCCCACGGCGCGAAACCCGGGTCGGGAAGTCGCGATCCCGCCGGGTGGGGAATCAGCGTGAAAATTCCCCGGAAGGGTGTCCGTTTTCGCTGATCGGCGTCGGGTCGCGCGCTACGGAATCGGCCGTTTCCCGGATTTCGGGAGGTGGCCGGGCGCTGCGCCAAGCGGGTGAAAGCGGGTCGGAAGACTTGTCACCGATTTCACGGCTCTGGATTACTTTTCCGTATCCAACCGGCGGGCCGCCCATCCCTCCCGGGGGAAGCGCGCAGCCGGCGCCCGCTGTTGCTTCAGGCGGCGGGGTGACGTACGGCTCGCGATGGGCACCCCCGTGGAGGAAGTGGATCCATCTGCCGGCACCGTCTCAGCGGTGCCGGCGGATGCGGCGGCTTACATACGCCAGGAGGCGTTATGCAAGCGATCCAAAGGCTCCGAGGCGTGCTGACCCGTGCGGCGGACAGGTGGTCTGCCGGCTCCCCTCCCTCGGACCGTCGACGGACGACTTCAGCGGTGTGGTGCTGGGGGCATCTGCTGGGGTGGTACGTGCCGACCGTGCTGGTGGGCCGTCAACCTCCGAGCAGACCGTCTACGACGGAGAGCGCGACCGCAGCCGTCGACGGCCACGCTTTCGAACGGAACTCCTCCGTGATGCGCTCGGCCGAGTCCGTCCGCGGCAAGCACAGGCGGAGCCGGGGGCGGATCGGCCGAGGACGGCGTTTCGACCGCCCCGGGGAGGCTTCCGGCGACAGCGACCGGGCGGACGGCGGCGATCTCCTCCGCTGGGATGAGCCAGTCTGTTCCGCCTGACCCGCCCAGCGATACACCCCTGACGAGCCCCGGTCGATGTTCCCTCCATCGACCGGGGCTCCCCGCCTCGGCGCCCGTGGTCGCGCATCCCCGGGCGGACAACCGGCTCTCCGGCCGCTTGCGCACGCACGACGTTCGTCAGGCACGACATTCGTCAACTCGAAGACTGCACAACCCTTTGGGGGTAAGCCATGCATGATAGCAACATACCGGTGATCGTTTCGGTCAGTCCGGCGTCGGGGGCGGCGGGGTCGGTGGTGACCCTGACGGGCACTGGGTTCGCGGGGGTGACGGCGGTGCGGTTCGGTGCCGTCAACGCCTCGTCGTTCACGGTGGTGTCGGACACCCAGATCACCGCGACGGTGCCGGCGGGGTCGGGCACGGTGCAGGTGACCGTGGTGGCGTGGTGGTGGGGGGCGACCAGCAACGGTGTGGCGTTCACATACGCGGTCGCCGCTCCGGTGATCGGTTCGGTCAGTCCGGCGTCGGGGGCGGCGGGGTCGGTGGTGACGCTGACGGGCACTGGGTTCGCGGGGGTGACGGCGGTGCGGTTCGGTGCCGTCAATGCCTCGTCGTTCACGGTGGTGTCGGCGACGCAGATCACCGCGACGGTGCCGGCGGGTTCGGGCACGGTGCAGGTGACCGTGACGACGCCCGGCGGTACCAGCAACGGTGTGGCGTTCACATACGCGGTCGCCGCTCCGGTGATCGGTTCGGTCAGTCCGGCGTCGGGGGCGGCGGGGTCGGTGGTGACGCTGACGGGCACTGGGTTCGCGGGGGTGACGGCGGTGCGGTTCGGTGCCGTCAATGCCTCGTCGTTCACGGTGGTGTCGGCGACGCAGATCACCGCGACGGTGCCGGCGGGTTCGG
>NZ_JBVHHY010000032.1:52556-80667 GCF_055560835.1 Kitasatospora sp. NPDC023120
CTTCACCGCCGTGTCGGACAGCAGCCTGGTCGCCACGGCGCCGGCGGGCTCGGGCACGGTGCAGGTCACGGTGACCACCCCCGGCGGCACCAGCAATAGTCTCGCCTACACCTACACCGCCGCACCGGCGATCTAGGGCCGCCGCCGCTTCCGGGAGCGGCGCGGAGATCGGAGTCCCGTCCATGACGGGGTGTCCGACGGACAGTGAGCTCCGACAGCGAATGCTGTCGGAGCTCACTGTTCTCGTCCCGCCGGGTCATCTCGCGCACGGACCGGCGGTTCGGCCGCCGTCCTACAGGTAGGTGTAGGTGGCGCCGTTGCTGGTGCCGGCGGGCGTGGTCACCGTGACCGAGACGGTCCCGGATCCGGCCGGCGAGACGGCCAGGATGGCGCCGTCGCCCAGCACGGTGAAGTTCGAGGCCGGGGTGGCGCCGAACAGGACCGACGTTGCGGCGGACAGGCCGTGGCCCACGATGAGGACGGGCAGGCCGCCCGTGGCCAGGCCGATCGGCGGCACGAGCGCGAGGATGGTCGGCGGGGTCGGCGGCTGGTAGGTGTAGCTGAGGTTGTTGCTGGTGCCGCTGGGCGTGACCACCGTGACCGGGACGGTCCCGGTCCCGGGCGGGGCGACGGCCGTGATGGCGCCGTCGAACTGGACGGTGTAGCTGAGCGCGGGGGTGGCGCCGAACAGGACCGCCGTGGCCCCGGTCAGCCCGGTGCCGACGAGCAGCACGGGGTTACCCCCGGTCGCCGGACCCTGCGAGGGGACGAGTGCGAGGAGAATCGGGGACATAGGATTCCTCTTTTCCGTCTTCCGAACGCCTGACAAGGCCGTTGCGGCCGAGTCGGGGAGGCGTTTTCCTCACGGTAGGTTCGGGTTCCAGTGGGTGGCAATAGGGAATTCGATAAGGGTGGTAGCGCGAGGCCGGATCGGGGCGCACAACTTTTTCGACGCCTCGCCGAGCGGAGTCGGAAGCGACCAGAGGCTTGCCATTGGGTATTTTAGGTGAGCATGGACTGGTGCCTTCCCGGGTGCGCGTCGAAGAATTCTCGAGAATTCGGTGGAGAATTATGGCGGGAGCGCCCGTGAACTGGGGAGATCGTATGCGGAAGCGAGCCATTGCAGCCCTCTGACCTGCTGCTATGCCCATGGCTCGGCGCGCCTCGGGGAGCATGGAGCAGTTTTCGTACTTATCCTTGGCGGTGCTTCGGGATCGGGGCTTTGTTCGGATGGCATCACGGCTTCCGGGGCGTCCCCGTGATCTGGTGACTGTGGTGCGAGTGCGCCCCTGGCTCACGTCATGCGCTGTTGGTGTTCCTGGGTTGAACGGCTTTCCGCGAGGGTATTCCGTATGTGCACCGTCAACTGGCCGGATGATCGTCTTGAAGAATTCCTCTACGTTTCTGAATGGGAAGGTGAGTGTCGTGCCCAACTCTCTGCTCGTCTTCCTCAGGGGCGGCCCGATCGACATTCCTGAGATTCGGGAAGTGAAATCCGGGAACGCCGAGAGCAGATTGAGGATCCCCCGCGGGAACGGCTACGAGCACTTCGAGATCACGCAGGACTTCAAGGACGTCGGGGGCGTACTGATGCCCGTCTACCAGTGGTCGTACCGGACCGCCATCGCCGAGTAGGTGCGCCCGTCACCGTCTCCCCGGCATCCGACGCCGGCGCCGGGCCCCGGGAGCCGCACACCGACGCGGCGCCGCCCCGCATCACCCCACCCCACACTCCGAGGTGAGCAATGACCAGCGACCGTCCCGTACGAGTACGGACAGAGCATCAGCCCCGCACCCGTGGGGGGCGCGTCGTGAGCGGGCCCTCCAGCCCGCGTCCGCGACGCGGCACCGGCGAGCGGGACACCATGGTCACCGGCATGGGGTTCTGCCTGCCGGGCGAGGAGCAGCCGCTGTTCACCGCAGGCGAGGTCTGGGACGTGGCCTCCAACGGCCGCTCGTGCCTCAAACACCACGGTGTCTACTACGGCTCGGTCGATCTGCCGGACGCGGCGTTCGCGGAGCGCCTGCCCGGACTGCCGGGCATCTTCTCCCAGCACTACACCAACGCGCACCGCTACGGGCTGCTGTCCCTCGTGGAAGCCTGCTCGGACGCCCAACTGAGCATCAGGGACGGCGACCTCACCGACGCCGCCGTCCTGGTCGGGCGCGGGGGCATCGACGCCAACGTCTCCAGCTACCTCGAGGTCCTGCACGCCGACGCGCGCACCATCACGCCGCACCAGGCGATGGAGCTGTTCGTCAGGGCCCAGCAGGGGCTCACCCCTTCCGATGTGGCGCTGGTCCAAGGGGCGCTGATGCGCACGACCGGCCCCTGCTTCACCGTGTCGTGCGGCTGCGCGTCCTCCGCCGTCCAGATCGGCAACGCCCGCCGCATGATCGCGGACGGCGACACCGACCTCGTCGTCGTCACCGGCGTGGACGTGTTCGGCGTGGACGTGATCCAGAACGTCCAGCGTCTGCTGCACGGCGCCCAGCGCGCCTACGACACCATCCGCGTCGACGGCATGCCCGAACTCCTCCCGGCCTTCGACCGGGTCATGAGGCCCTACGACCGGCGGGCCGACTGCGTGAACCACGGGGAGGGGTCGGTGACCCTGGTGCTGGAGAGCCGCGACCACGCCCAGCAGCGCGGGGCGTACACCTACGGCCAGGTCCTGTCGCACGGCATGACCCGCGACGGCCTGTCCAACCCGCTCGCGAGCGACGAGAACGGCGCCTCGCTGGTCGCCGCCATCCGCAAGTGCCTCGGCGACCGGTGGGACATCGGCCAGATCCCCTACATCCACGGCGGAAGCGACGGCGACGTCGTCGTGACCGCGTTCGAGGCGAACGCCGCCCGACAGCTCTACGGCGACGCCGTCGAAGACCTCCTGATGACCTCCCAGGAAGCCTGCTTCGGCCACAACGGCGCCCCGGCGGGAGCCCTGGGCGTCGCCCTGACCCTCCTGATGCTGGAGCAGGGGGAGGTGTGCCCCACCGCGAACTGCGAGGAGCCGGCCGACAACATCTGCTTCGACCCCGTCCCCGGGCTGCGCACCCGGCACCTGGAGTTCGACTACGCGCTCACCTGCAACTACCAGATCGGTGGCGTCAAGAGCGCGATCCTGCTGGGCAGCTCGGACGTCGACTGACCCCGGCATCCGCCGACCGCACCGCCGGACGGCGAGCGCCCCCCCACCCCCGTCCGCGCAAGCGCGTAGGAGAGCATTGTGATGGGCCACGCAGAGAACCTGAGAGCCGCTGACGCGCACATCGCCGTCGTCGGCATGGGATGCCGGCTTCCCCGCGACATCGACTCGCCCGCCGCGCTGTGGCGGCTGCTCGAAGCCGGCCGGGACGCGGTCGGCCAACCTCCGATCGGCCGCGCGGGGCACGTGGCCGCGGCCCCGGCCCACGCCGCCGGGCCGATGCCGCCGTGGGGCGGATACCTCGGCGACGTCGCCGGCTTCGACGCCGACTTCTTCGGGGTCTCGGGCAAGGAGGCCGACGTCCTGGACCCCCAGCACCGGCTGCTCCTGGAAGTGACGTGGGAGGCGCTCGAACACGCCGGACTCCCCCCGGAGCGGCTGGCGGGGACCTCCACGGGACTGTTCTCGGGCCTGAGCTACACCGACTACATGGAGTCCCTCGCCGGCCAGCCCCGGGAACTCGAGGGCGCGGTCCTGACCAACGGTCACTGCGTCGCCCCGGGGCGCATCTCCTACCTGCTGGGCCTGCAGGGGCCCTGCGTGGCACTGGACACCGCGTGCTCGTCCTCGCTCGTGGCGGTCCACCTGGCCTGCCAGGCCCTGCGCGACGGCGAGTGCGACCTCGCGCTGGCCGGCGGCGTCACCCTCATGCTCGGCGCCAGGACGACGATGTCCTTCGCCCGCATGGGGATGCTCTCGCCCACCGGCCGGTGCCGGACCTTCGACGCGGCCGCGGACGGCTTCGTCCGCGGCGAAGGCTGCGGCGTCGTCGTCCTCAAGCGCCTCGAGGACGCGCTACGGGACGACGACCGCGTCCTGGCCCTGGTCCGCGGCTCGGCCGTCAACCAGGACGGCCGCTCCGACGTCCTGGCCTCGCCCTCCGCCGCAGCCCAGCAGGCCCTCTACCGCCAGGCCCTCGCCCGAGCCGGAACCGACCCGCGCGACGTGGGCCTGGTGGAGACGCACGGCACCGGCACACCCGTCGGCGACCCCGTCGAGTTCTCCAGCCTGGCCGCGGTCTACGGCACCGGACAGGGGCGCTGCGCGCTGGGTTCGGTGAAGACGAACGTGGGCCACCTGGAACCGGCGGCCGGCGTCATAGGCCTGATCAAGGCGGTGCTCTGCCTGCGGCGCGGGCTCGTCCCGCCCAACCTGCACTTCACCCGGTGGAACCCGGCCATCAGCGCCGAGGGCACCCGCCTGTTCGTCCCCACCAGCCTGTCCGCCTGGCCCACCCGGACGGCCTCGCGACTGGCCGCGGTGTCCTCCTTCGGCTTCTCCGGGACCAACGCCCACGTGGTCCTCGAACAGGCCCCGGCCCGCCGCCGCACCGTCGTCCTCCCCGGCACTCCCACCGCCGGCACCGCCGCACACGCGGCCGTGCCCGCCGGCGCCCCGCCGTCGCGGTCGCAGGCCGCCCCGCCCCACGTCTTCCTCCTCGCCGCCGGCTCCCCGGACGCACTGCCCGCCGCCGCCGCGCGCCTGGCCCGCTGGCTGGAGGCCGAGGGAAGCGCCATCCCCCTGCGCGACATCGCCCACACCCTCGCCCTGCGCCGCTCGCCCGGGCGCGGCCGGCTCGGCGTGGTGGCCGACTCCCACCGCGACCTGGCGCACGCCCTGCGCTCCTTCGAGGCCGGCCGCGCCCACCCCGGCGTCGTCCACGGCCAGGTGGGCGCGGGCGTCACCCGCCGTCCCGTCTGGGTGTTCTCCGGCCAGGGCTCGCAGTGGCAGGGCATGGGGCACGGCCTGCTCCGCCACGAGCCGGCCTTCGCCGAGACCCTGGCCGAAGCCGATGCGCTGATCGGCGCCGAGACCGGGTTCTCCGTCCTGCGGGCCGTGCGCGACCGCGAACACGTCAGCGGCTGCGGTCGCGTGCAGCCCGCGCTGTTCGCCCTGCAGGTCGCCCTGGCCGCCGTCTGGCGCGACCACGGGGTCGAACCGGCCGCCGTCATCGGCCATTCCATGGGCGAGGTCGCGGCCGCCGTCACCGCCGGAGCGCTCACCCTGGCCGACGGCGTCCGCGTCATCTGCCGGCGCTCCGCCCTCCTCACCCGCATCGCCGGAGCCGGCGCCATGGCGAGCGTCGGCCTCGACAGCGCGACCGTCGAGAACGACCTCGCCGCCATCGGCGACGGCACGGTGTCCGTGGCCGTCGTCGCCGCCCCCGACTCGACCGTCGTCGCCGGCACCGCGGCCGCCGTCCGGCACCTGACCACCGCCTGGCAGGCCCGCGGACTCGTGGCACGTCTGATCGACGTCGACGTCGCCTCGCACTGCCCCCAGGTCGACCCGCTGCTCGCGGACCTCGCCGCCGAGCTCGCCGAGCTCACCCCCAGCCGGCCGGCCGTCCCCTTCTACACCACCGTCCTCGACGACCCCCGCGACACCCCGGTCTTCGACGCCGCCTACTGGTGCGCCAACCTGCGCCGACCCGTGCGCTTCGGCGCCGCCGTGGCCGCGGCCGCCGCCGACCGCCACCAGGTGTACCTCGAGGTCTCGCCGCACGCCGTCGTCACTCGCCCCCTCGCCCAGAGCTTGACCGGCCTGCTCCACGAGCCGGTGGTCCTGCCGACACTGCGCAAGGGGGAGGACGACCGCACCACCTTCCGCACCCAGCTCGCCGCCCTGCACTGCGCGGGAGCCGCTGTCGACTGGTCCCGCCTCTACGCGGGCGGCCGCCTGGCCGACGTACCCACGCTGACCTTCGACCGCCGGCCCCACTGGACCGACACCACCCCGCCCGCAGCGGCCTACCCGCACACCGGGAGCGCCCCCGCCGCCCTGCCGGGAGCGCACACGGAGGTGCCCGGCGACCGGCCCCGCCACACCTGGCACGCCGACGCCGGCACCGACGTCCTGCCCTGGATGGACGACCACCGCGTCCACGGCCGGCCGGTCCTGCCCGGCGCCGCCTACTGCGCCCTGGCCCTGACCGCGGCCGGCGAGGTGTTCGGCGGGGCCGCGCACGACGTCGAGGCGACCGACATCCGCTTCCGCGAGCTGCTGCACCTCGACGCCCGCACACCCGTCGGCACGACCGTCACCCTGACCGGCGCCGACCGCGCCGACTGCGAAGTCTTCGGCCAGGACGAGGACGGGACCTGGGTACGGCAGGCCACCGCCGTCCTGCGCCGCACCGACGCCTGCCCCCGGACACCGGCGCTCCCCGTGGCCGCACTGGCCGCCGACCACCCCGTCGACCTGGACCCGCACGCCCTCTACGCGAGCCTGCGCGCACGGGGCCTGGAGCACGGACCCGCCTTCAGCGGCATCACCGAGCTGCGCGCCTGCGCCGGGGGCGACAGCTTCTGGGCCCGCGTGACGCTGCCGGACCCGGCCCGCACCGCCCCCCACGGCCTGCGGATCCACCCGGTCCTCCTGGACCTGTGCGCCCAGCTGGTCGTCGCCGGCCTGATCGACGAAACGGGCCACGGCCTGGTCCTGCCCGTCGGGATGCGCGCCGTGCGGATCCTCGCGGCCCCCGAGGACGCCTGCTACGCGCACGCCCGGCTCACCCGCACCGACGCGGACGCCATCGTCGGGGACGTGCGGCTGCTGGACGAGGCGGGAAACCCCCTCGTCGAGATCGACGCGCTGCGCTTCGTACGCCACGGCGCGGGGGCCGGCGAAACCGTCGACCGGTGGTTCCTCGAGACCCGCTGGCAGCCGGTGCCGCGCCGGGAGAGCCCCGAACCGCCCGCCCCGGGCCCCTGGCTCGTCATCGGCGAGGCGGACGGATCCGCCCGGGCACTGGCGGACGCCCTCGAGCTCGCCGGAGCCCGCACCGACGTCCTCGACCTCCCCGTCGACAGCGCCGCCCTCGAACCGCTCAAGCAGAGCATCGCCCGGCACTGGGACTGCGTACCCGCACCGTGCGCCGTGGTCCTCCTGTCCGCGCCGTCCACGCCCGAGGACGACGCCGCCGCGATCGCACTGCGCCGCACCCGCCGCCTGCTCGCCGCCGCGCAGAGCGCGATCGCGCGCGGCACGCCCGCACGCCTGTTCGCCGTCACCCGGTCCGCCCACGCTCCGGAGCCGGGGCAGCCCGCCGACCCCGCCCAGAGCGCCCTGCGCGGACTGGTGCGCGTCCTGACGCACGAACACCCGGAGCTGCGGGCGACCCTCGTCGACGCCGACCGCGCCGACACCGGCCTGCACCGGCTCGCGGCCGAACTCCTCGCCGACCCCCCCGAGGACGAGATCGCCCTGCGCGGCGACACCCGGCACATCGCCCGGCTGTCCTACACCCCCCTGTCGGAGACCGAACGCGCCACCGCCGTCACCCGCACCGTGCGCTACGGCGCCGACCGCTTCCAGCTCCACGCGGGGCGGCTCGGCGACCTCGACGCCCTGCGCCTGACCACCTCACCACGGCGTGCCCCCGGCCCCGGTGAGGTCGAACTGCGCCTCCACGCCGCAGGCGTGAACTTCCGCGACGTGCTCACCGCCATGGGCATGCTGGCGACCGACGACGAGGCGGGCTACCGCATCGGCTTCGAAGCCACCGGCGTGGTCACCGCCGTCGGAGCGGGCGTCAGGCACGTGTGCGTCGGCGACAGCGTCCTCGCCGCCGACGTGCGGGGCGGACTCTTCACGACCTTCGCCACCCTGCCCGCCGCCTCCGTCGCCCCCGTCCCGGCGGGCCTGCCCGCGGAGACGGCCGCCGGGCTGCCCGTCGCCTACCTCACCGCCTGGTACGCACTGCGCCGCCTCGCCAGGCTCGCCGGCGGCGAGCGCGTCCTGATCCACAGCGCCACCGGCGGGACCGGACTGGCCGCGATCGCGGTCGCGCGGCGCCTGGGCGCCGACGTGCTCGCCACCGCCGGCAGCGAGGACAGGCGCCGGTACCTGCGCGCGATGGGCATCCGGCACGTCATGGACTCCCGCTCGCTGGACTTCGCCGAGCAGACCCGCGACGCCACCGCCGGAGAGGGCGTCGACGTGGTGCTCAACTCCCTCTCCGGGCCCGCCATCAGGGCCGGACTGGAAACGCTGCGCCCCTTCGGCAGGTTCGTCGAGCTGGGTGTGCGCGACATCCTCGCCGACACCCCGCTGGGTCTCGCACCGCTACGGCACAACATCACCATGAGCACGGTCGACCTCGTCGAGCTCCAGGACACCCGCCCGGACACCTTCGCCGAGCTGCTGGGCGAGGTCCTGGCCGAACTCCGCCGGGGCACCCTCGCCCCGCTGCCGTGCCGGACCTATCCGCTCGCGCAGGCCGCCGACGCCTTCCGCCTCATGGCCGGCGCCGGGCACATCGGCAAACTGGTCCTGACGGTGCCCGGCGAAGGCCAGGCCACCGCCGTACTGCGCGACCCGCCCTCGCCGGTACGGGCGGACGGCGCCTACGTCGTCACCGGCGGCCTGCGCGGCGTCGGCCTCGCCACGGCCCTCTGGCTGGCGGGCCGGGGCGCCGCCCACCTCGTCCTCAACGGACGCACGTCCCCCTCGGCCGAGACCGAACGGGTCCTCGCCGCACTGGGCGACCAGGGGACCCGCGTCAGCGTCGTGCTCGGGGACATCGCGCAGCCCGGCGTCGCCGAGCAGCTGGTGGCCGAGGCCACCGCGGGCGGCGGGCACCTGCGCGGTGTGGTCCACGCCGCGATGGTCCTCGACGACGCCGCGGTGTCCAACATCACCGACGACCAGCTCGAACGCGTCTGGCATCCCAAGGTCACCGGCGCCTGGCGCCTCCACGAGGCCACCGCCGGACTGCCGCTCGACTGGTTCGTCCTGTACTCCTCCATGGCCTCCCTGCTCGGCAATCCGGGCCAGGGCGCCTACTCGGCCGCCAACGCGTGGCTCGACGCGTTCGCCACCTGGCGCACCGCCCTGGACCTGCCCGCGCTGGCCGTGAACTGGGGGCCCTGGGGCGAGACCGGGGTCGCCACCGGCTTCGCGGAGCGCGGCTACCGGACCATTCCCACCGCGGAAGGACTCGAGGCCCTGGGGGCGCTCCTGACCCACGGCCGCGTACGCACCGGCGTGATCCCGGGCCCGCCGGACACCTGGATCCCCCCGGCCGGGCGGGCCTCCTCGCTGTTCGCCCTCCTCACGCCCGAGGCGCCCGGCACCCCCGTACAGGCGTCCGGGCAGGACTCGGCGCGCGACATCCGGGGCGAGCTGCGGGCCGCGGAACCCGGTCTCGCCCGCCGCACGGTCCTCGAGGACTACCTGGCCGGACACATCCGCACCGTGCTCCGGCTGGGGGCCAGCACCCTGGACCCGCAGACCCCGCTGAACGCGCTCGGGTTCGACTCCCTGCTCCGCATCGAACTGCGCACCCGCCTGGAGGCCTCCCTCGGCGTTCGGCTCGCCGGCGACTTCGTCGCGGCCCACCCCACGCTGGCAGCTCTCGCCGACGGCCTCGCGCAGCACATCGGCATCAGCCTGACCGCCGACGCCCCACCGGATCCCCCCGGCGGGGCCGCGCCCCGAGCAGGGGACCTCCCCGCTCCCCGCTCGCCGCGCGCGGCCCAGCCGCCGGACGCCGCTGCCGGCACCGAACCGCCGAGGAGGAACCCATGAGCCCACTCCGTGGCGCCGGCGCCACGCCACTGCCGGACCGCGAAGCACGGGACCCCGGCCCTGCCGGGAGAGGGAACCAGGGGACGGCCATGACCTCCGCAGACTCGCCACGCTCGGACCCGCACGATACGCGGGGGCGGCGCGTCACCATGTTCGTCCTGCCGGAGGCCTACTGCGTGGGACCCGTGCGCCGTGCCGTGAACGCCATTCTCAGGCACTGGGAAATAGCACACCTCACCGACGACGCCGAACTCCTGACCACTGAGCTCCTCACGAACGCGATCCGGTACACCGACAGTGAGCACCGGATCAGGGTGACCATCGCGCTCGAGCAGCGGTGGCTGTCGATCGGGATCCGGGACCGCTCCGCGGTCGCTCCCCGGGCGCACCGGGCGACCGTCTCCCAGGAAAGCGGGCGCGGGCTGCTCCTGGTGGAGAGCATCGCCGGCTCGTGGGGGTACCGCTTCCATCTCGACGGGACCAAGACGGTTTCCTGCCGACTGCCGCTGTGAGGCCGCGCGCCGTTCCGGACCCCGCCGGCCGTGCCCGCGGCACGAACGGTCCGGCACCGGTCCTCCCGGCGCGCGCGATTCGAGCGTCCTTCGATATGCAATTCCCGCGCCGCTCGGCAGAATTCCCCAAGAAGTATATGGGATCGTATTGCGGAGGCGGGGTGGAATTCCCGGTCGGGGCAGCGGTAAACCCGCTCCCTGAAATTGTCCACGGCATATCCGGAAAGAAACGTTTCCGCTCCTTGAGCGGTTCGGTCGCATGCTGTATTTTTCGACTATGCCTGGCGGCCGCCGCTAATTCAAGGCGATTTGCGGCGGCGAAATTCCGACAGCTTGAGGTCTGGATGCTGAGTGCACAGGAATACCAAGAGATTTGCGCCATGCGCCACCAGGGCTGGTCCATCTCGGCGATCGCCCGGTGCATGGGCCGTGACCGCAAGACGGTCAGGGCCTACCTCAACGGGGAGCGGACCGTAGGGGTCCGGGCGGAGACCCGTGACGAGTTCCTGCAGTTCGTCCCGTACTGCCGGCAGCGCCTCGACGACGATCCGCACCTGCAGGCGAGAATGCTCCACCGCGAGATCGTCGAGCTGGGCTACGACCGCGCCTACTCGACCTTCACCCGCGCCCTGCGCAGGCATCTGATGTGGCCGTGTCGCGGACCGCGCCACCGCGGGAGGGCCAGCCCCGGCCGAGGCCCCCTGGAAGACGTGCAGTTCGACTGGGTACAGCTCCCGGCCCCGCCGGTCGAATGGGACTGCGGGCAGGAGATCTACCTGCTCATGGGCTCGCTCACGCAATCCGGCCACTGGCGGGCCGCCCTGGCCGGCACCAGCGACCTCCCGCACTGCGTGGAAGCCCTGGACCAGGTGCTGCGCCGCCTCGGCGGCACCGGCGCGCGCTGGTTATTCGACCGGACCGCGCCGGTCTGCTCGACGGCCGGCAAGGTGACCGCCGTCTTCCACGAGATCGCGATCCACTACGGTGCCTCCATCGCGATCCGCCCACGGACAGGAGTGCCCGACCCCGTCGTCCGCGCCCACCGCTCCGTCGTCCTCCACTGGTGGGACACCGCGGCCGGCGAACCCGGCGTGCAGGCGGCCCAGGACAGCCTCGACCGCCTCACCGGGCGCTCGGGCAGCCGGAACCGGCCGGCGGGCTGCCGCACCCGAGCCCTGCTGCCCCTGCCCTCGAAGCCGTTCCCGGCGCGCATCTGCGTCCAGCGCAGGGTCGACCCCGACGGACTCGTGCCGTTCGAGGGCAACTTCTACCTGCTCCCCGCGGGTCTCGTCGGCAACGAGGTGAGGATCCGCCGACGGCTGGACGAACCCCACCTGTCGATCACCACCACCCGCGGGGCGGTCATCGCCTGCTTCCGGAGGGCACCGAGGGGGGCGGGCCGGACGGTCGCCGAGCACGACGGCCCGATCGCCCTGGAACGGCCCGGCCGGACGTCCGGCGCCGCGGCGCGAGCCCGCAGGACACCGTGTCCGTCGACTCCGCACCCGAGGACTGCTCCGTGAGCATCGGCCCGAGTACCAGCGCGCTGCTCGAGACCACCGGCCGCACCCGCAGACAGGACATCACAGCGTCCTACGCGGCCCTGGCCCAGGCCTGCGCGGCCACCGGCGACGACGCCCGGCACGCCGAGCTGGTCGGCGACCACCCCCACGACGTCTGGTCGCTGCCCGCCTCGCGCGCCGTCGTCACCCCGAGGACGGCGGCGGGCGGGCGCTCGTGGTAGCGGACCCAGAACGGTGCCGCGCCCTGTTCCGCCTGGGGGCGGCAGCGGTGGCAGAGCAGGCCGCGATGAGGCCGGTGCGGGGGTGGGTGCAGTTCCTTTGAAGGGAAGGGTTGAGTAGCCGCGGTGCGTGGGTCGGTGCGGGTCACCAGCTCTTGATCATCGTGCTGCGTTCTCGCGTTGCTCAAGCCACTCGAGGTACCAGGTGCGGAAGGTGTGGGGGTTGCCCTTCGCGTCGAGGTACGGCTCGAAGGGCGGGTTGGTCGCGCAGTCCCGGTCGCGCAGTTCCCCGCGGTGCGGGCCGACGATGATGAGCCAGCCGGTCATCCCGCAGCCATTGTCGCTGATGGGGACCGCGCCCCGGCCGCGTTCCAGGTACCAGGCCTCGTCGCCGGCGTCGCCGAAGGCCTCGCGGTAGTCGTCCAGGTAGTCGATGTCTTCGTCGCGGGTGGTGGGTTCGTGCCCGGCGGCGCGCAGGGTCGCTCTCTGCTGGTCGGCCCAGTCTTCTGTCTCGACGAACGGCCCGCTGGCGTCCAGCAGCCAGTGGTACCCCCGTCGAGCCATCCCCATGTCCCGTCGATCCGGCACAACGGCGAGAGGTGGAGTGCCGGCCCGGGGCCACCGGCCCCGACCTCCGCCAGGAACGTGCGGTACTCGTCGGGGAGCGTGACGCCGAACTGTGCCTCGGCCTCGGCGATCTCGGCGGGTGTCAGGATCGGTTCGAACAACGGGTAGGACAACGGCCCACGGCCACGCGCTCGACGCTCGGCCTCCTCTACGGCGATGACGCGTTCCCGGACTCCGGACCAGTCCACGTTCGTGTTCACGGCTCTCCTATCGACGGCGAGCACGGACATTAGTGCCTGCCGCCGACATCCGGCCTCCGTCCGGGCTGTGTTCGGGGCTGGTCGTCGCCTCTACCGTGGTGGTGGAGGAGGGGTGACAAATGGGCTCGCTGTTCGAGGAGTTGAAAGCCCGCGAGGCAGCCGCTCGGGGCAGGGTGGAAAAGCTGGAAGCCGAGCTCGCTGATTTGTCCGGGAGGCTGGACTCGGCCCGTGAGGGACTGGAGCGCCTGCGGATCACGCGGGAAACGGTCCGCGAGGTGCTCGCCGATATGGACCCAGCGTCTGCAACGTCCACCCCGCCGACGCCGCGCTGTCGCTGCCGGCGGGCCGGCACTCGATAGGCCTGCGCCGGCTCGCGGTCACCGAAGCCGTGCGCGGCTCGTTCGACCAAGCCCAGCAGGCGGTCGAGCGCCGCTGCGGGAAGGTGCTGGGCAAGCGGCGGCTCGAAGAACTGGTGGTCGCGGCCGCCGTCGACACCGACGACTTCTACCGCGCCAGGATCCCGGTCCCCTGCGGCCGGAGTATGCCGCTGGTGGTCCCAAGTCGACGGCAAAGGCGTGGCCATGCGGCCCGAGGCCTGCGCGAAGCCACCCGTCGTGCCGCCGCGAAAGCCACGGGCGGTCACCGCGCACGGCTCGCGCCGGGCGACAAGCCGAACCGGAAACGGATGGCCACCGTGGCCTGCGTCTTCGACATCCGGCCCGCGCCGAGGCGCCCCCACGACGTGATCCACCCGCCCGGCGGCCGAAGCGGCGAGCGAAGTGGTGCACTGCCTCCCTCGTCCGCCCGCCCGAACAGGTCATCGCCGATGCCTTCGACCAAGCCCAGGCCCGCGACCCGGAGCACCTGCGGCCCTGGATCGTCCTGGTCGACGGCGCCCGCCACCAGCTCGACCTGATCACTGCCGATACCAGCCGACGCGACGTCACGGTCCACGTACTGCTGGACTTCGTCCACGTCGCCGAGTACGTCTGGGCAGCCGCCCACACCTTCCACAAACCCGGCACCACCGAGGCAGAAACCCGGGCCGCCGACCACCTGACCACGATCCTCGCAGGCCAGGCCGCCCGCGCCGCCCAAGAGATGAAGGATCAAGCCGACCATCAAGGACTGCCAGCCGCTCGGCGCGAGGCCGTCGACGCCTGCCATCGTTACCTGACCGGCCACCTCGACCAACTCCGCTACGACACCGCCCTCGGCAAGGGGTGGCCAATCGCCACAGGCGCGATCGAGGGCGCCTGCCGCCACCTGATCGGCGACCGACTCGACATCACCGGCGCCCGCCGGGGCCTGCCCGGAGCCGAAGCCGTCCTGCGACTACGCACCCTCGTCTCCAACGGAGACCTCGACGCCTACTGGCGCTTCCACACCGCCCACGAGCACGAGTGCCTCTGCCCCACCTACCAGCACAACCTCGACTTCACCGCTTGATCACGGGCTTCCTTGCGGACAGACTGCAACGCATGAGGTTCACAGGCAGGCCCGCCGACACACCGACCACCGGCGACGAAGCCAACCTCTCGAAGCCGGGACAGGCTCAAGAGTGAGCGCCGACCTGCCTTTCTTCCGCTACCACCCCGACCCCCTAGCGAGCGGATCGATCCGCGCGAGCACCGACGAATGCATCTGCTGCAACCGCAGCACCGGATGGATCTACACCGCGACCTTCTACACGGCCCGGGAGGTCAACAAGAGATTCTGCCCCTGGTGCATCGCTGACGGCAGCGCAGCTGAACGATTCGAGGGCGACTTCACCGACGCCTACGGGCTTGACGGCGTCAGCGAGGAGACGCTGGAGGAGGTCACCCGCCGCACCCCTGGCTTCCACTCCTGGCAGGACCCGCACTGGCTCGTCCACTGTCATGACGCGGCCGCCTTCATTGGCGAGGTCGGATACACCGAACTGGCGGCTCATCCCGAGGCGCTCGACCAGCTTCGGAGCGACCTGCGAATGGGCGGTTGGCACGACGCATCCCAGCTTGAGCGCTTCCTGAGTCACCTCGGCCAGGGAGCAAGCGCCATGCTCTTCCGCTGCACCGTCTGCGGCACCCACCTCGCCTACGCCGACGCCTCATAGCTGCCCCGCGCGGCCTTTCCCTTCCAAGGATCCGCACCCTTTTGCGTTTCCGGTGGCGAGAGGATCGCTGGTGGTCCGGTGATGGTTCAGACGAGTTATGCGGGCTGCGGTCTGTGATGTTCGGTCAGGAAGGAGGGCGGCGGGCCGGGATCTGTCGCCGCCGGGCCGCCGCCGGTGCTGCCCGGCGCCACGCTGACCTCACGCGACGGTGATCACGGGGTCCCCGGGCGCGGGATCCTCCGTTTCGAAGCGCTCTGCCACACCGGACACGGCGGCCTCGGCCTCGGCCTCGACCAGCTTCTCGATCCGGTTGTGGAACGGCGCACCGGCGATGAAGGCCACGACGAACGCTCCGAGCAGGAAGACCGTTGACAGCCAGGCCATCATCGACACCGGCAGCGTGTAGGCACCCACGACCCGGGCCGCGCACTCACCGACCAGCGACAGGCCCCAGGCCAGCGTGAACCCCCGCTCGGCCCGCCGGAACCGGGCCGACCCCACGCTCAGCCGGTCCCACGCCGCGATCCTGACAGGCTCGCCCTTGGTGAGAACGGGCTTGAGCCCCGCGCTCACCATGGGCTGCCCGGCGAAGGCCGACCAGACCATCGCGATGCCCACCACGCTGCTCAGCGCGCCGTCCTTGGCCACCGCCAACCGGGCGTCCCCGGACACCAGCGACAGCCCGATCCCGGCCGTGTTGACCAGCAGCATCAGACCGGCCAGCCCGTTGACCGACCGCCGGGAGACAAGACTCGCCACCGTCCGCACCACCGGCAACACGCTGCTCAACACGAGCGAGACGATCTGGCTCAACCCGAGCACCGAGTGCAGCAGATAGGAGACAGCCAGCGGAATGCCGATATCCACCACCAGCGGACGGAGGACCAGCATCACGGTGCTGGTCGGCGGCGTGGTGGGCTTCTTGTCCATGGCTTTGTCTGCTCCTCTGCCGGGTGCTCGGCGACTGTTCGTGTGCGCCCAGCCTGCCGTGCGGAGCCGACTTCCCGTCAGTGCCTCCTGTGCCCGGATCCGTATGACAGCTGTCACTATGAATTGCTGACGGACCGAAGACCCCGCAGGTCGGCAACCGTCTTGTGGTGCGAGTGTGCCTGTGGCCGGCCGAGACAGACCCCTGGACGGAGCCGGCACTCACCGTGTTGGACAGCCGGGAGGCGTTCGGCTGCGCCACCCACTAAGAGGAGCTAACACAAGGCTCGGCCGCGTCGGTAGGTGATTACGCAGCAGGCCAGCTTGAGGAAGGCCTCGTGGATGTCGTCGCGGATGTCCCAGCGGATCCGCAGGTGTCGGAAGCCGTGGATCCAGGCGTTCGTGCGCTCGACGACCCACCGCACGGCTCCGAGGCCGGAGCCGTGCGGTATGCCTCGGCGGGCGATCACCGGCTTGATGCCCCGCTTCCACAGCAGGCGGCGGTACTTGTCGTAGTCGCCCGTAACGGAAGCCCACAGCCGCTATCTACACGGCGTTGGTACTAGCCTCAGGCGACCACACCCCCACCAACGTGACAGCGCCCTCTCCCGGCACCCCGGACCTTCGAGGGTTGGAACAGCCTGACGACGTACCGCTATGCGTCCGGCGCGGGGGTGTCGGTCCGCTGCCAGGTCAGCTTGATCGCGAAGTTGCCCTCGGCCGCTGTCTTGGCGATGACCGCGCCCGCCTCGGCGTTGATCTTCACACCGAGTTCCACCTCCACGCTGCTCGGCGGGCTGGGCAGCGTGGTCAGCCGGTCCAGCAGGGCTGCGGCCGCGGCCCGGACCTGGTCGAAGCTCTCGGCGAGGGTCCGCGTGGCGGTCCCGACGATCTCGCCCGGCCGAGCGGCGCGCACGATGCCGGAGGCGGCCGTGTCGACTTCCAGTACGACCTGCCCGGCGGCGTCCGAGTCGCCCAGGGGCACCCGGATGAGCTGTGTCGCGTCAGCCATGCTTCTCCTTCTTCCACGTGCACAAGGACCCCCGGTACGCACCGGGCGGCAGCTTCTTTGAGGCGGCGGACGGCAGCGTCTCGTCGACCATGACCCGGCACAGTTCGGACAGCCAGTGCTCGGCCTCGGCGACCGAGGGAACCTTCTCGGTGTTCTGGTGCCGAGCGGGCAGCCGGCGCACCGGATCGCCGCCCGTCGGGCCCACGACGGCGATCACACCCGTGTCGGTCATGAGCACGGACATGGCCTCGTCCGAGCCGAGGAGGTCGACGGTCCATCTGCCGTCGAGCGGGACGATGGGTCCGTCACCGGACAGCGCCCCACTCGGCACACCCTCGGGCGACGCGAAGGCCAGCACTCGCGAGCTCCTGGCCGGCACCGCGACGTGGGCCACCGCCGCCTGCTGAGTGTCCGTGCTGTCGCTCAGCACCTTGCCGCTCGGGAGTTCACGGACCACCAGCCGGTGGCTCACCGTCAGGTCGGTCTGCTTCGTCTCGACGGCCGCCAGCCGGCCCAGGTCCGGGCTCACGTCCACCGCGAGCGTCAGCGTGTCCGTGCCGACCCAGTGGAACAGCTCCCTCGCGACCGGGGCCTCACCGCGCAGGTCCCACAGTTTCGCCGACACGGTGCCCGCCCCGCTCAGTCCGGAGGCGCCCGTGAGGGTGAGCACGGTGTCGCCTCCTGCGCCCAGCCAGATGTCGTCGACGGACTCCGGGATGGCGGGCATCACCTTCCTGATCCGACCGTCGGCCGTGTCCCAGAGGACGAGCCGGCCGGCCCGCCCGAAGAGGCCGGTCTGACCCAGCAGCACCGAGCCGTCGGGGGCGAAGGAGAACCGGGCGTACTGCGTCGGCATGGTCAGCCCCGGCACGTCGGCCAGGTCGGGAAGCTCGGGCAGTTGCAGGCCGGGAACGCTCGGCAGATCGCCCGAGTGCGGGAACGGGTCGCCCGCCGGGGGGCGCTCCAGCTCCCGGACCTTCCCGGTCCGCACGTCGTACAGCGCCGCCGGCAGCCCACGCGGGTCCGGCAGCGCCGTCGGAGCCCCGGCCGACAAGGGCATCGCCGACCGTCCCATGGCCACCAGGGAACCGTCCGGACTCACCGCCGTGACACTCGCCGGCTGACCGGTCGGATCCCGGTGCACCCCGGAACCGTCGACACGGACGACCACGACCGTGCCGTCGGCCGCCCGTGCCGCGATCACCCGGCCTTCGGAGTCGGCGGTCGACGAGGCGGCCGCACTCCACAGCGGTTCGGTCAGGAGCGCGTCGACGCTGCCGTACCGGGGCGCGATCACGTCGGCGAAGCCGTACCGTGCGTACATCTCGCCGAGCCGCGTACGGGTCTGCTCGGTGTCCTGGGTGCGGTAGGCCCGCAGCGCCAGCAGCAGCGCGGTGTACGAGGAGCCCAGATCGCCCGGATTACCCAACTGCTCGGAGTCCCGCGACTGCTGGACCAGCACCTGCGACGCGGTGGTGGCCGCGTCCTGGCTGATGTCGTTTCGCCACGCCCAGGTGCCCAGTCCCGAAATGAGACTGAGCGCGACCGTGAGCGAGATGAGAATGGTTCGGCGGCGGCGCGATCCGCCGACGCTGGCTTCGACGAACTCCAGCTCGTCGGGGCGCAGTTCGTCCCGCCGACGGGAGAGCCAGTCCCGGGCGTCACGCAGCTCGGCTCCCCGCAGCAGGCGGTGGCCGGACCGATCGTCCGCCTCCCACAGGGCGATCCGCCGCCGCAGGTCCTCCTGCCAGACGCGGAAGTCGCGATCCGCCGCGAAGAAGTCGCGCAGCCGGCCCCAGTGCGTCAGCAGTACCTCGTGGGCCAGCTCGACGGTCTCCTCGGGCGACCCGTCGGCCGGACGGAACTCCTCGCCGGGAACGATCAGCCGAGTGGTCAGCAGACGCTGGGCGATCCGCCACTGCCCGGGGCTCAGCTCGGAGCGGGCAACGGTGCGGCGGGTGGGTACCGTGCCGTCGCCGCCGGGGTGGACGAGCTGGACGAGCAGCCCGCGGGCCGCCAGGTGCTCCTCCTCGGTCAGGCTGCCCGTCCAGATCTGCTCCGCGTGGGTCACCAGCGCATCGCTGACCCTGCCGAGGGCCTCGTACGCGGCATGACCGATGACGCTCCGCCGCTGGCGCTCCCAGAGCTTGGTGAGGGTGAACTCCAGTAGCGGCAGGCGGCCCGGATCGCTCCCGAGGTCGCCCAGGATCCGGTCCACCAGGCCCGGCTCGTACGTCACGCCGGTGTGCTCCAGGGGCCGGACGACGGCCGCGCGGAGCTCCACGTCGGTCATGGCACCCACCGTGACCAGACGGTCCCCGCCGAACAGCGGCGCCAGCCCCGGATGGGTGAGGGCGGCGGTCAGGAAGTCGCTGCGCAGGGTCGTCACCACGCGCAGCCGGGCCCCGGGAAGCAGGGCGGTGCCCAGCGCGGACGCCAGGGCGTCGACGTCCGCTCGCTCCGTGCCGATGAGGACCTCCTCGAACTGGTCGGCAACCAGCAGCAGCCGGTCCTTGCGCTGCCGGGCGAGTATCCGGTCGACGACGGCCGGCAGCCGGCCGTTGCGCAACAGATCGGTGAGCCTGGGGAGTTCGGCCAGACGGGCGGTCTCGGTCAGGTCGGGTTCGAGCCGTGGGAGCAGAGCCAGCGCCAGGGCGGCGAGCGGGTTGCGGCCCAACTGCCCCGGGCGGAACACGACGATCTCGAGATCCTCGCGGTCCCGCAGCCTCGGCAGCACACCGGCGTACAGCAACGACGACTTGCCGCAGCCGGACGGGCCGACCAGGCTGATCGCCGGTGCCCAGCCGAGCAGGTCGGCGATCCGGCGGGCCGGCTCCTCCCTGCCGTGGAACAGACCGGAGTGGCGCTCCTCGAAGGGTTCCAGCGACCGGAACGGGCAGGCCGGCAGCGCCGCTTCGTCGAGAGCGGGCCAGCTCCTCCGCAGCGTCTCGGTCGGGATCACGTACGCCGTGCGCACGTCCGGTCTGCTGTTGGCCGCCACGACCATCCCGACCACGCCGCCCTCGGCGACGTCCCACACCGGCGCACCGGAGAACCCGGACTCCACCCGGTGCTCGCTGGCCGGGTCGGTGTCGTACTGGAACCACCCGGCGCCGGTGCGGCCGCGCAACCAGCCGACGCTCCAGGCGCCGTCGTCATGGGTGTCCGGGAAGCCGAAAGTGCGTACTCGGCGGTCCGGGCCAGCCGCGTGCTCCACCAGCCTGCCGACGGTCGCCTTGGCGGGCGCGGGGGAGAGGAGCCGGAGAACCGCGACGTCCCCGGACCCGTCCGGCCGGATCGGGGTCCACGAGCCGATCTCCACCCGGATCCGCCGACCGGGGCCGGCCAGCGGGAAGTCGATCTCCAATCGCCCGGCCGGCGGCTCCGCTGCATCGGACGGTACACCGAGTGCCCTGGCCACCACGTGCGCGCAGGTGATCACCTCTCGCTGCCCGGCGAGGAAGCCGGCCCCCTCCGGTCGACCGTCCGCGCCGAGGATTCTCACGACCGAGGCGTCGCTCGGTGCCGCGTTGCCCGATCCCATCAGCCTCACCCCCCGTCGCGGCATTCTTACAGAACGTCAGATCAGTTGTCAGTACGCGGTGTTGGCTGACTTCTGCGGCTCGATTCGTGCGCGACGGGTGAAGCGCGGGGGCACGCGGTCGCGGTCAAGGCCACCAGCAGCGACGCTGAACCTTTCGGCTCCGGGCCCGAGGCCCGCAGGTAGTGCAGCAGCCTCGGGACGTCAACGACCTGTCCGGGCGCGGTGGCGTCGGCCGCGTGGGCGGCGGGGTCGGGTCGGGGCGTCCAGCGGCCATGCCGGCCCGCTTCCGTCCCGGGGGCCTGGCAGTGGTTCCGCTGCCCGGGATGCCATGGGTGGCCCTGGCGTTGGCGCGGCGGCGGTGTGACACTCCGGCTGCCAGGCCATCCGCGCTCCTCGACGGGAGCGACCATCCTGACCGGAAACACGAGATCGCGGAAGAGTTGTCACCCACATAACCGCCGAAGCGCGCGAACGCCTGGCGGTGGCAGTCGAAGGACGTCGCGAGGTCCTGGCTGGTGGTGAAGCAGCAGAACGGGTCGCGTGAGTACGACAGCGTCATGTGGAACGAGTAGCCCACGACGGTTGAGTACGCATACTCAAGCGCCCCTGCGGGTCCCGTGCCTACGGTCACGGGACGGAGCAGGACAGGGGAGGCGGAGTGTTCGACAAGGGGCTGGCGAAGGGTTGTCTCGGGGCCGTGGTGGGTCTCGCCGGCCTGGTCGGGGTGATGTTCGCTCTCCAGATCGGTGTGTGGTGGTCCCTCGGATCCGTCGACTACTCGTCCAAACCCGGGCCCGAGACCGTCCGGCACACCCCGGAGCAGTTCCAGGCACTCAGCGAGCGGACCGTCCAGGACACACTGGGGAGCCTGAACCCCGGCCTGGTGCTGAGCGACAGGGGCTGTACCGTCAGCCGGTACGAGCCGCGCCCGGACGGCACACCGAGCAAGCTGTCCACCGTCGACCGGCGTTTCACCGCCCGTACCAGGATCAGCGCGTCCCATCGGCAAGAGCTCAAGGACCGAATCGAGGCTGCATGGCGGCTGCGCGGCTACCAGCAGAAGCCGCCGGCCTGGACCCCGAGCAGTCCGGACGAGGGCCCGGACTACCTCAGCGCTGAAACCTCGGAGGGAATCGCGGTCTGGGTCGCGCTCTCCCCGGGACCGGACGGGACGGTCACCCTCACCATGTCCATCAGCGGCTCTGATGTCGCGTACGCTCCGGACAACGCCCGACCGCTCTCGCCCCTGACACCGGACACCGAGGACCCCTACTGGTCGCACTGAGCCGAGCAGGCCCGGCCCCCCGGTCAGCCGGCCGAACGTGCGTCGCCGGTTCTGACAAACCGCGAGGTGGTGGAGAGGCACGTCCCGGAGGCCGGCCGTGGGCCCGCGGCCGCCCGTCGAAGGGCACTCGATCGCTACGTCCAGCGGCTGCGTCGGCGTGATGACGCACTTCCATCTGCCGGCGCATGGCCCCCGGTGCCGAGTCGACCGGACCCGGTGCCCAGCGCTCCCCGGCCGCCACCGCCGTGCCCAGTCCCCCGGGGTGCTGATCCTCGAATCCCATTTTTGTCGGGCTATGGCTTGGCCGGTCTTCTGGCCGGTGTCCGGGGGCTGAGGTGCTGGCACAGCCCATGCTGGCGGTAGGCGCCGTCGACGCCGGTTCCGACTGCGTTCCAGAAGGGCTTGGCGGAGTGCATGTGGCCGCCGAGGGTGTGCCAGGCGATGCCGGGGTGCTCGGTGCGCAGTGGGCGAGGCTGGCGGCCGCGAGACCGAGCCGTTGGAGGGCGAGGGCCTCGTGAGTGCGCTATAGGGGCTGTGGCGTCTGCCGAGGCGGCCCCGGGTGAGCCTCGTAGTCCCGCGCGAACTCGCCGGCCCGCCAGCCACCGAGCCCGACGAACAGTGCTGGCGCCTGGCCTGGCTGCGCACCGGCGGCACGTGGCGTTCGGCGCTCGTCACCGCCCGCCGCCGCCCGGGCCTACATTTGCCGTGGGAGCTGCGCTGCGCCTCCAGGCCCCGCAAGGCGCGATTGCTTCGGCCGGACGAGCACCGCGGGGTTGCGCCCTGCGGCGGCGACGACGGAGCGGCTGCCAGTGGCGGGCGACGAGGTTCCCGCAGTCGCCCCTCTGGCGTAGCTGCGGCGCCCGCCCCCAGGCGAAGTCGGCGGGCCGGAGCCGGAGCTCGGTTGAGCCGGGCGCGGAGCGGATCTGGGTGTCTTCGCCCGCGGATCTGAGTATCCGTCCGCTGCCGGGCCCTGGAACGAGCCGGAAGCATGGATCGCATGAGCGACGTGATTCGTGCCGTGAGCCGTTCGACCGGACCTACCCGCGGGAACTGGTGGAAGGCTCCGATGATCTCCAGCCTGGTGAGTGGGGCTCTTCTGCCGCCGGTCAGGGGCCTGCGGGGCTTCGCCGAGATGGCGACCGACCCGTGCAATGGACCGCGCGACTGCCCTGCGACCTACGCGCACCTGCACTTCGCGGACTACTCGCTGGTCGCGGTGGTGGTTCTGATCGTCCTCCAGTGGCCGGCGGCCTACCTGCTGCCCAAGGCGCGGGTGGCGATCTCGCTCGCCCCGGCGGCGGCGCTGGCGGTGGTCCTGCTGACGATTCTCAGCATCAAGCCCGGGGCCTAGCAAAGCCGACCGCCAGCGCGATCGGATCACGGGCGTGCTGCCCGCCGACATCACTGAGCAGCTGGTAGCGGGATTGACGTTATGCTGTCAGGCGGTCTACGGACCGTATCGGGGGGATTGGCGAGATCATGGGTAGCGATGGTGCCGGGACGGGGTTCAGTGCCCACCCGGAGAAGCTCGGGGACGTGGGCGACAAGCTGGTCGGGGCCAGCGGGGACGTGGGCCGGTGTCAAGGAGACCCTGGGCAAGCTGAGCATGGCCGACCCCGCCGTTTTCGGTGAGTACGCGGGCGACGCGTCGAAGGCGTTCTGGTCGGCCTGGCAGGATGAGCTCCAGGTGAACGTCGACGCGCTGTCGGACCTGGGCGGCAAGGTCCACACCACCGTGGCCAACTACGCCAAGACGGACCACGGCGTCCAGCAGCAGTACCAGCAGGGGGCCTGACGGTGCCGGACCTCGACGACCCCCGCTGGCTCACTGAGCGGATCGCCCCCGTGCAACTCGAAGCGGTGTCAGCCCAGACAGCGGGGACCGGCTACAAGGGCGCCACCTGGGACCAGGGCCAGCACGACACCTGCGTGGCCGCCTCGACGGTGACCGCCCGGGCGATGGTCGACCCGCTGTTCGCCTTCCAGCTCACCACCGGCGGCCACCCGGACGACCCGGCGTACGACAACGGCCCGGCCTCGAAGGAGCGGTGGGAGAAGGAGACCAACCGGGTCTACGACACCCGCTCCTTTATGCACCTGTGGAAGGGCGGGATGTGGACTGGGAGTCCCAGAACATCGCCGACGACGAGATCGCCAAGCACACCGGCGCGGAGTACCACAACGTGGACCTCGACAGCCACGACAAGCGCCAGAACGCGCTGGCCGAGATCGAGCAGAAAATCGACGAGGGCAAACCCGTCCCGCTGTCCGCCCACGGCGGAACCCTGCTCAACCCCCACGGCCACCAGATGATGATCACCGGGCACCGGGGCGACCAGCTGGAGATCTACAACCCCTGGGGCTACACCGTCTGGGTCAGCGAGAGCGACTTCATCAACAACCACATGCAAGGCGCGTCCGACGACAGGCACCCCGAAGTCAGAAGCGTTCGAATGCCCCAGTGAGGCCGAAATGAGCACCCCACAACCCCAGAGCGACAGCCAGCTGGCCGAACTGGACGTCGAGATCCTGCTGCGCTTCGGCCTGCCGAACCCGGGACCGCACCGCTCCACCCTGTTCGGCGACGGCGCGGTGGCCGCCGCGATCACCGTCGACCGGCTCGGCGTGCTGCCGCGCGCCCTGGTCTTCCTCGGCGAGGTGGTCCGCGCCGGCGGCACCCGCTTCGCGGCCGAGCTGCCTGAGCCGCTGCCCGGCCCCGCGGCCGCAGTGGCGCGCGGCTGGCTGACGGCCGCCGCCATGGTCGTCCAGGACCCGACGGGGGACCAGCTGGTCGCCCGCTGGCTTGACGCGGTCGCCGCCGTGCTGGCGCTGCGTGTCACCCACCGAGAGGCGAACTCATGAAGCGGAGGTGGCGCCGAGTCCTGCTGGCGGTGGCCGCAGTGCTGGCTGTCGCGGCCACCGTGGGCACGGTGGCCATTCACCGGATGACCACCGGCAGACTCGACCACGGCACGGTGTTCACCCAGACCTCGGGACAACTCACCGTCAAGCCCGGAGAGTTGTTCTCGATCGAGGTGTTCGCCTACCGGGAGGCGGGCGACAACTGGACCATGGCCACCCCTAGCCCTGACCCGGCCATCGTCTCGGCCGCCGGCGAAGAGTACGTCGACAACTTCGGCATCAAGGACCTGCTCGGCTTCGGTGGGACCGGAGACCTTGGCACGGGCGGCCACTACTACTTCACCTTCCGCGCCCAGAGCCCCGGCCGCACCACCGTCACCGTGCACGTCGACTTCCGCGACCAGGCAGGCTGGACGTTCTCCGGCGGACCGGAGCGGACCAAGCGCCAGTTCACCATCGACGTCCGCTGAGCCGCCCGCGTCCAGCTGCTAACAGCCGTGGAAGTACGTGACGCTGCGGGTGCGCTTGCGCTTACAGGCCGCGGGCAGCCAGCCCGGCTTGCCCTGCTCGGCCAGCAGCTGCCCGCGCTGGCTGCATCAACCTGCCCCGGAGGACTGCCTCGTGTGCGACGATCCGCAGACCGATGGGATGGAGGCCGGCTGCGGAGCAGCCGGGTGGGGCGTACGAGCAGGCCGTGGAGATCGCCGCGACGGACGCCCGTGCGGATGTGGTCGAGGTGGTGGCGGCCGCGCTGGAGACCCTCGGCGGGGATGGCCGCGATGTTCGGCTGGGAAGGCTGCTGTGGTACTTGGCCGATGGGCTGCGCGGGCTGACGCGCGGTGATGCCGTCGTGGATGTGCTGGTGGGAGCGGTCGAAGTGGTCTCGCTGGCGCTGGCGCTGGCGGCGGAGCGTGGGGCCTGGGGGCGGGATGAGGTCGTGCGGATCACCGGCGGTGAGTACCAGGGCCGGTCGGGCTGGTCGACGTCCCGGTGTGGCAGCCGGACCACGAGGGCCGGGACGTCGTTCCAGGTCTGCCTCGCGCCTACCGGGTCCGGTTGGACGGGGCCCTGACGGTGGAGGTGCCGGCCGGGGACCTGCGGCTGGCGACGCCGACGGACGACCCGGAGGTGTTCCTCGACATCGCCTTCCCCAGCGTCTGGTTCGGGTGCGTGGTGTGGGGTGACCGGATCGTGCGCTGGCACGCCGAGCGCTGCCCCGGCGAGTGGGCGCCGGTCGACCTCGGGCCGGACCCGATGGACACCGTGGGCAAGGCCGCGCTCCTGGTGTCCGGCCGACCAAGGTCAAGTGCCCAGCTCGCCAGCCAGGCGCGCCAAGCCCACAGATCACCGGGGTGCGGCGTCGGCCGCCAGAGGGCTTAGTGGTCCGTTCCGGAAGTCCTTCGGGGGTTGACTTCGGAATCGGTCCTGTGGATGTTGTCTGGTCAGATGTCGGGTGTGTCGACGGTCGGGGCCCCAGGTCGTGGCCGTAGCAGCAGCCGGGGGCTCACTCGTGATACGGAGCCCGACGGGTCAGTCCCGCCAGTCCATCTACGGTTCGGGAAATCCGATGGAGCGCGCGGCTTGCCCCTTCGCGGCCAGCTGCGCATCCTGCTGGGATGCGCTTCTCCATCAACATCCCCAACTTCGGTGACTTCGCCGACCCCCGTAACGTCGCGACCGTCGCGGCTGCCGCCGAACAGGCTGGCTGGGACGGGGTGTTCGTCTGGGACCACGTCCTGCATCGACAGCACCAGGGGCGTCCGTTCGCAGACCCCTGGATGCTGCTGACCGCGGCCGCGCTGGCGACCTCCCGGATCCGACTGGGTACCCTGCTGACGCCGGTCCCCCGTTACCGTCCACAGCAACTCGCCCGCCAAGTGGCCACCCTGGACCACCTCAGCGACGGCCGGGTGATCTTCGCCGCCGGCTTGGGCGGTCCGATCGAGGACGAGTACCGCAGCTTCGGCGACGCCGCCGGACCTCGTCTCCTGGCCGAGCGGCTGGACGAGGGCCTGGAGCTGTTGAGGCGCTTCTGGTCCGGCGAGCCGGTGAACCACCACGGCCAGCACTATGAGGTCCGGGATGTGACGCTGCTGCCCGCCACCGTGCAGCGGCCCTGTCCGCCGGTGTGGATCGGCGGGTTCTGGCCACGTCGCGCGCCCATGCGGCGGGCAGCGCGGTGGGACGGCGCGGTGCCGCTCTTCGAGACGGCCCGGCATGGTCATGTACCGGATGCGGCAGAGGTGCGGGATCTGGTCGACTATGTACGCAAGCACCGTACAGCCGAGGCCGAGCGTCCCTTCGAGTTCGTGCTCGGCGGTGCCACACCTCCGGACGTGGCCAAGGCGAAGGACGTGATCGGTCCGCTGTACGACGCCGGCGCCACCTGGTGGGACGAGCGACAGGTCCAAACCGGTCCCGACCTGGACCGCCTGCCGCCAGTACTTCGCCGTATCGAGGCGGGGCCGCCGGTGCTCTAATTAACCGTTCGAGGGTGGGATCGTGGGAATGTCGCGACCGCTGACAGTCAGACAATGCGCGCGTGCTCGCCGAGTTGCAGCGCCAGCGAGAGCCTGGTCGATTCCGCAGGGGTGGCCATGACCGCCATCCCGCCCGAGCGACCCGGGAGCGGACACGGCAGGCTACAACCTGCCGTGATCCACTTCTCCCGATCGGCTCGCCTGCTTTGCCCGTTGCCCCGGCCCGCCCGGTAGCCCCCACAGCCGCCGAACGCCGGCGGCTGAAGAAGATGGCCTACGGTTCACAAGACCGAGCACCGGCTGCGCCTGCGTGCGCAGGTCGTGCTGCACGCCGCGCGCGGACGCTCCAACGCGCGCATCGCCCGCGAGACGGGACTGCACCTGGACACCGTGCGCACCTGGCGGGGCCGGTTCGCCGAGCACGGCCTGCCGGGTCTGACCGACCGCAAGCGCGCCGGCCGCCCGCGTGTGTTCACCGTCTTGCAGACCGCCCAGGTCACGGCGCTGGCTTGCCAGCTGCCCGCCGAGAGCGGGGTGCCGCTGGCTCGCTGGTCGGCCCCGGAGCTGGCTCGCGAGACCATCGAGCGGGGCATCGCCGCGTTCGTGTCGGCCTCCACCGTGCGCCGCTGGCTGGCCGAGGACGCACTCAAACCCTGGCAGTACCGCTCCTGGATCAGATACTTCATCGGTGCAGCCATGGCAGAGGCTCCCTTCTCACGGCCAATCAGGCCATGCCCGGCAACCTTCCGCACCTCGGGGGAACCTCACTGCGGCAGGTCTGGGTCCAGCAGTACTGGATCGACGAGCACGGCACTCTGCGCTGGCGCGGACCGAAGCAGACCCGCGACCGGCAGAGCCGACGCCACACCGCCCGCCGGACGACTTCCTCGGGGGCAGCCGCTGAGGGAAGACCCGATCCGGAGACAGCGCGTGTCCCCTGGTCGTTGGTGAGATCGTCTCCCCGCACGACCCCCGGGCGCGCTACAGCCACGTGGATGCCGAATGTGAGGGCTGGCCTGGTGGCCGAGTGGCTGGCTTGGTGCGACGGCCGGACGGGCGGTCCAGGTGAGCGGGGCTTGTCGCGCT
>NZ_JBVHHY010000033.1:0-80236 GCF_055560835.1 Kitasatospora sp. NPDC023120
CTACACGGCAGACTGCCGCGCGTGACCAGCACGAGCACCGGGGCACGGAATCACACCAGGCCCGTGACCTGCCACTTCACGATGCACACCACTCATTGGGTAACGGTAAGAGGTCCCGTCCCCGAAGTCCTTCTCGTTGTTCGTGACAAACCAGACATGAGCCTGCGGGTTCTCCCGCATGAACTCGAGGATCGAGAACCAAATCGCGGCATCCCGAGCGCCCTCGGAGTGGTCCTCGGCGCGCTTCGCTGGCGGCAGCGCCATGGCTTCCCGGGCCAGTGCCTTACGCGCGACGTCTCCGCTGGTGTCGATCACCTCGAAGATCTTCCCGTAGACGGCCCGCCAGTGGTCGAGAAGACGCTCCAGATCGAGCGGTTCCAGACTGCTCTGCATCGCCCACGGGACCTTCTCGGCCAGCTTTCCAAGCGCCTTCACCACCGCGTGGTACTGGGCCGGGTAGTGCTTGGCTTGGTGCGCGGAAAGCTCCTCCAACACCATCCACGGCACAGCCACCCGGTGATGGCCGGACTCCTTGAGCTTGCGGATGATGTCCGCGGTGAGACTGTCGGGGTTGAGTAGGTTCACCGCGTTCGTATCGAAGATGATCCACTGCTCGTCGGTCACCTCCACCTCCTCCCACTCGTGGACGTTCACCGTCAGTCCAGTCGGCCACCCAACACCAGACGCATCACTCTGCTCGGTAGATCGACGGCCGTCTAGGGTCTTTTCATAAGTGGATCAAGGTCTGCCATGATCCACTCGTGGGGCCTGGAGATCTGGCGAGCGAGCAATGGGCCAGGCTGGAATCGCTGTTGCCAGTGGGGAAGAAGCCGGGGCGACCTCCCGTCTGGCCCAAGCGGCAGCTGATCAACGGCATACGCTGGCGGACGCGGACCGGTGCGCCCTGGCGCGACGCTCCCGCACGCTACGGCAAGTGGGACGTCTACGGCCGGGCAGCGCGACGGCACCTGGAGCCGGATCCTCACCCAGCTGCAGGCCGAAGCCGACGCGAAAGGCCTGATCACCTGGGACGTGATCGTGGACTCCACGGTCGCGCGAGCGTCCGTTACGAGGCCACGGTCACCATTGCTTCGGGCGACTCCTTGCCTTCGTATTCGGCGACGAGGTCCTTCACGGTCGATGCCAGGACCTCGGGCATGCCCTTGACCTGATCGGCCGTGACCGTCTCGGGGTCGGCGCTGCTCGCGTACTTCTTGCCGACGTAGTTGACGTCGCCGGTCCGCGTTTCGGCGACGTCGTGCCATGTGGCGAGGAAGGCGGCCTGGGCGGGATCGGCGCCTTCGAGCTTGGCGATGATCGAAGCGAGAAGCGATGTCCTCCAGGAGTGTTCGGCGACCGACTCGGGATCGCGGACGCCGGCCATCCACCAGCCGGTGCGCTTGGTGTGCTTGAGGGTCCCCGCCTCGAAGAGGAACCGCGCCACCGGGAACAGGTCGTCGGCCACCGTCTGACTCCTCTCACGCCTCGGCGAGACGAATTGCGTAATGCATGTTCTCCAGCTCGCACCGTCGACGCAGCGGCACGTCAGCGCTATCCAACATCACGGGGAGCCTATTGCGTAGAGCGGCTGCTGCCACTCCTGAGCGAAGCAAGGTCGGTCGGACCTGGAGCAGCGACCGCGCTGGGCCTCTCGGTTCGTTGCTGGTGAGCGAGCCACGATCGGGTGTCGCTTCGGTCATCGAGGCCCGCGAGGCCCGCGAGGTAGAGCAGCTGCGTGCTGGTCCTCGGCCTCTGCGGTGCGACCGACTTCGAACTGCGCCGCCTGGCCGACACCGCCCTGCCCGGCGATGTCGCGTGGCGCTGGCCCGGCGCCCACGTGGTCGTTCAGGAGACGCCCGATGCGGTGGTGGTCCACACCGACCCTGCCGCTGCGTTCCCGGTCTACGCGACGCGATGGCGGGACGGGTGGGCCTGGTCGACGTCCGCCCGGACGCTGGCCGCTCTGACCGGCGGCGGTGTCGACGTCCAGCGGCTCGCCTGCTCGGTGTTCCTGCCGTCCGTCCCGGCCGTGGCGGGAGCTCGCATGTTCTTCGCCGGGATCGAGCAGCTGCTGCCCGGCGCGCGCACCGAGCTGCCCGCCGACGGCATCACCGAGGACACGTCGCTGCGAGACCTGCTGCCCGACGTACCGGACGAGGCACCCGGCGGGCGGGTGACTGTCGGGCAGATCCTCGCGCACAACTCATTGCCTCTACCGCCCGGGACAGGGGGCTGTGGGGGCGAGGACCCCATGGTGGCGGTGGGGGTGTGGCTACTGCGTGTCGGCGGCGACCACGGTCCATGCCTTGGCCGAGGTGTCGTCCAGCCGCAGGTCGAAGGTGAAGGCGATCGGCCCGCTCTTGTGTGCGTCACCGCGCAGTACCTGTTCGGTGCGGCGGTCGACTTCGTAGTAGACGCCCTGCGCGTTCACCGCGACTCGGAAGACGACCGGGTCCCGTGAGACCAGCGAGCGCACCGTGACCGACGTGACGGTGGCCTCACGCAGGACGGTCCGGCGGGCCGTGCGGACCGGGGTGAAGTCGAGGCTGCCGTCGTTCATGACCCACTCCTCGAGGAACCGCTCGACGGCGACCTCGAGAACCGCTCTGTCGAACCGGCCGTCGAGAACACTCAGATCGCCGGCAGCATGGTCGGCGTCCGTGCTCCACGAGATGTTGGTGAGGGAGAGGATGTCGCTCGCCCCGGTGACCGTGCTCCTCTGCGCGACCTCGAGCACCGCATCCCGGGCAACATCCTTCTGATCCCAGCCGTCAGTCTCGATGGCACTGCTCAGGTGATGCGCTCCCTCGGCGGCCTGCTCGAGTGAGGACACGATCCACTCGCCGGCCGCGCTCTTGCGAAGCGTCCAGTACTCGACCGGGCGCGTCGATCCGTCCTTGCGCACAGCCTGCCGGCCGTCGCCGCGACGTACGTAGTCGCGCAGCGTCGCGGTGATCCGGAAGGTGACGGTGTCGTTCACCTCACCCGCCCGGTTGGCGACGTCGACCAGCTCGACCACCGGACCGTCGACGATCTCCACGACGTTGACCTCGCCACGCGACTCGTAGTCGCGCAGCTCCTCGGCCCACTTGCCGTACAGCACTGGGGACAGGATCCGCTGCAGCGTCGCGTGATCGTGTCCGGTCCACGCCCGCTGGGCCGTCACGTACAGCCACACCGCGCGGCGCTCGAGCGCCGCGCGGTCGAAGGTCGCATCGGTGTCGGCGATGGCATCGACCCGGGCGGAGACCCGGGCAGCGCGCTCGCGCGCCTGTGCGTCCGCGCGGTGCGCGGTGCGGTCCGAGACCGTGTTCAGGCCACCTGCCAACGCCGCCTTGCGGCGCCGGGACCTGAGCCACAGGATCAGCAGGAGCACGGCCACGATCACCAGCACGGCGACGAGCCCACCGCCACCGGCTCCGAAACCGGTCCCGAAGCCCACTCCGGAGCCGCCGCCCGTCGACCCGTGGAAGCCGCCACCACCACCGCCATGGCCGCCACCGCCACCCCCGAACCCGTGACCGCCGCCCCCACCGCGGGCATACGCGACCGTCGGGCTGCTCAGCGCGACGGCTCCCGCGACCACACATATACACCGGCGGACGCGCACCGGGCCCTCCCTTCAAACACCGCAGATCTTCCAAGCAGGCGCAAGCGTACAAGCCGGGGGTGAGCGGGAAGCCTTCGAGACGACGGGCCGCCTCGGCAGGAGCGCGTTGCGGGCCAGCGGACCGACGAGCCGCGCCCTGCTCACCAGTGGGAGGGCCTTGGGACCGAGGCTGCGCTGGGGGGCGAGCCCCTGGTGGACGGTGGTGTCCAGGGTGCTGAGCGGCCCCACCGCGCCGCGGCCGACAGCGCCGGGCACAGCCGGACCGACCGCCTGCAGACCGGTCGCCTCCCCTGCACGAACGGCAGCGGAGGCCGTTTCTCGGCGACGGTCAGCGCTCCGGTCCGGGCCGATGAGTGTCCGAGGCGGGCGTCAGGCTGCCGCGGCCCTGTGAAGGCACCAGAAGCCGCCACCCCGCAGGGTGCCGGCCTCCCGACGTTCCGTTCATGGCTCCGTCCTCGGAGCAGGCCCGGCGTCTCAGGAGGCGCTCCGTGCTCCGGTTCCGCCGCCGCGCTTCACAGCGGTGACCGTCGCCTTCGCGGACTCAGAATCCCGCTGTGTCGAGTTCGAGGTTCAATGGCGGCGGGAGCTGCAGCGGCGTGCCGAAAGGGTGGGGGCCTTCGATCAGGGTGTAACCGAGCTGGCCCGGCTGGGAGAAGAGGGTGCAGGTGCGTTCCTGGCGGTCGACCAGGAGATACACAGGAGCGCCGAACTGCGAGTACCGCCGCCGCTTCGCCGTTCGGTCGGTGTCGCCGTTCGACGGCGAGGTCACCTCGACGACGAGTACCGTCTGGTCCGGCAGAAGCGCCCCTTCGGTCTTCGCCAGCTCGGCGGGTACGACGGCGAGGTCTGGGACGTAGTAGTTCTCGGTGCCGGGCAGGTCGAGGTTTCCGGAGCCGGCACGCAGGCCGAGTTCGCGCATACGGGGACCGATCTGTTCGCGGATCAGGTCGACGGCGGTCTCGTGGGCCCAGGATGGTGACACGGGGGTGATGACTCCCTCGACGATCTCGACGCGGTCACCCGCGATGTGCTGAATCGCGTACTTCAGTGCCTGCTCCGGATTCGGCACCTGGCTGTAGTCACCCGGGCTGGCATGCGCCGTGCTCACCTGCTGCTCTCCTGTCCGGATCTCAGTCCTCGGAACGAATCAGTGACAGTTGGATGTGGCCCGGCTGTGGTCCGGCTGTCACAGCTGTCGTGTTGGGCAGGCTCCCGCCGAGCAGGGGTGCTCACGGGAGCCCGGCACTTGGTAACGTTAGTAGGTGCCACCCTGGGCCATCTCCACATCGGCAGAGCGGTCAGCGGAGATCACCCAGGGTCTGCGTCCCGAATTTCGGGAGTAACTCCCGCGAGCGCGGGGCCGACCCCGCCGAGGCGATCCGGTCCGGCAACGTTACCCGGCTCACCGGCTACCGCCCACGTCGCTCGACGCACAAACAGCGGACCGACGGCCGCTCACGCCACGGATCCTGCCGAGGCGCCGGCCGTCTTGATCTTGGTTGTCAGAGCGGCAGAGACCTGCCCGACCAGCAGGATCGCCAGGACCGCGGCGGCGGCGCGCAGACCCGATGTGGTGGCGCCACGGGTAGGTACTGGCTTCACAGACGGTTCCCCACAAAGGTGTCCGCGGTGATCGTCACCACAGAGATCGCCTGGAGAACAGGAGGAGTTCGAACGAATGTCCATGGGTCGTTCTGGGCTTCTCGTGGCGCCAGGAATCGGAAGACATCGGCCGCTCGGCGTGCCGCGGCCCGGCGGGACGGCCCCGTGAGCCGTCCGCGGCACGCCGACTCCGGAGGAGGCGAACGGCGGTGGCGACGGCACAGGGGCAGCGACGGCGCAAGCGACGGCAAGGGCAATCCGGTCGCCGACGGCGAAGACGCCCCGCCACCCGTCCGATGCCACCGTCCCGTCGGGCTCCTGCCAAATGATCTGCCTACGCGAGGTCCCCGGTGACCGACTTCGTTGGATGGCTGCTGACCTGCTAATATTCTTCACGTCGCGAGGGAGATGATTCCTCACCAGGCGTCAGCGGTGCTACCAGAGCACGTCCTACTTTCAGTAGGAAGAGTCCGTGCAACCCGGGCCTGGCGCTCCACTGCAAGGCGAGGCCCAGTACCCACCCGGGTACTGGGCCTCGTCGGCGTTTGCGGGCCGGCCGCGGGCCGGAAGAACGACGGCCGCCGGCGCGGGACAGCCGCCCCGGCCCGGGACACAGAACGTCAGGCTCGCACCCCTATCGTCCGTCGGCTCCCGACGACGAGTGCCACCGAGGCAAGCAGGCCTCCCGCCCCGAACAGCCACCCTCCCCTGGCCGCTTCAGGAACTCCACCGCACGACCGTGCAGTACGGCGATGCCGCGGGCCGCCGGCGGAGGTCGGGCCGGTCCCGGTCAGCCGGACGCGGCGGTGCGCCAGTGGAACTGGTCGGTGGCCGGCTCGGTCCGCAGGGCGGGTGTGGGCGTGCTGTCGTCGGAGGCTCCGAGGAGGATGCGGTTGTCACCACGGTCGTGTGGAGGAAGACCAGGGTGAATCCTCCCCGCGAGCCCACCTCGGCGAGATGACGAGGCGGAAGCCGACGGCCGGCACGTCCAGGGCCTCGGAGGAGAACGCCTCGACCCGCGCGCGCGGCGAGTCGACGTTTCATCCTGCAGCCGGTCCGACCGCTGCCGTACACCGCGGCAGTCGACCCGTTGAGGCGAGGCGCCCCCGCCCCGTGAGCGGCGTGGTACGGCCGCGGCTGCCGTCAGTGGTACCAGGCCGTGCTGTTGCTCTGGCTGCCGTTGGAGATCGCCATGGCAACCTCGTGGACGCTGTCGTGGTAGAACTGGCCGGTGTCACCATGCCCACCCGGCCCGTAGGAGATGGTCTGGGAGGTCTGTCCTCCTGTCTGGTCGTTCCGCTGGAAGATGGTCAGCCAGCAGGTGGTGGTGTACGAGTCCAGGTGGCCGTAGGCCCAGTTGGCTGAGAGGTTCAAATGGCCGATGCAGCCGGGAACCGAGATGCTCACCGAACCGGTCGTGCCCGCATGGGCGGTTCCCGACATGCCGACGACGCTGATGCCGGCCAGTGAGGCGGCAGCGATCATTGCTCCGATACGACGACGCATGGTTCCTCCGTGATTCGTTGGCCTGGGCACTGAACGGCGGACAACAGCGATCTCTGGCATCGGGCGCCCCCGTCGTTGTCCGCACAGCAGCTTGCCCGTGCACCGGCACGTCGAGGAACGACGTTAGCCAGACGTTTCCCTGATGCTTCGCCTGTTGCGCATCCGCCGGCGCAGCCGCGCGGCGATCGGGCAGTTGGTGCTACGCCGAGACGTGGTGCCGAGCCGGCGGCGAGGGCGAGGGCGGCGGGGGCGGCGGGGCCCGCGGACGTAAGCCGCTGGCACTCATCCAGTCTGGGCCAGTAGTTTCCCTCCAACATCGGCTGACCCCCCGCGGGTGCGGCGAGACCGGCTGGCGACACGAGGTCGAGGCGTCAGGAGTCAGTTCGGCGCCTTCTTCTGCAGGTGCCCTGCAGCCTTCCCGGTTTGGTCCCTCCGCATGGCGGTCATGGAGAGCGCGGCGAGGCGGGGAAGGAAGTTCACGTCGAGCTGTTCGACCGGGTGCAGGAGACCTCGGTCGCAGGTATCGGCGTCCCACACCGTGCAGTTGGCCCGCGGGTAGGCGGGGTTGATATCGATCTCCCTGGCGCGGTCGTCTTCGGCAGTTGCGCTCGCCTCGCTATCCGCCGGGGGCCGCTCTTCCGCCATGCGTCGGGTCGTGGCGTTGTCCATCGGATCCCTCCCATTGCCGGCCTCGGGCCGATGCGCCCGTGGCGCTGGACGGGGTGATCGGCTGGTGCTGCAAGCCGCCCCGATCTCACTCTTCGCTGTCAGTTGTGCGCGGATTGCGAAGTGTCGTCAGCATGGCTGCGGGTGGTGAGGCATGGATACGACGTCGCCGCCGTCATGGTGGCGTCGTCACCGGGCGCTGGTTGGCGTGGCCGACGGCGACGTGCGTCATGACCACCGTCATGGCTGCCGTCATCTGGCCCGGGTGCCCTCCGGACGGGTTTCCTGCGGACCGACCATGGCTATCGTCAGAGCAGACGAACGGGGACGGAGAGGATTCGCAGTGGCCGAAACTCCCACGCTCTTAAGGGTATTGACGCTGCAGCGGCACTGGTAGGTCTACGAGACCTTCCGGCTCCGGTTCGAGGCGACGGCGAACTCGGCCGCCGAGCAGGAGAACGACCCCCGGCTCCGGGGCCTGTCGGTCTCCAAGCGGCAGTTCGAGCGCTGGTACGGCGGCGCGGTGAAGACCCGCCCCTACTGGACCAGTGCCGGGTGCTGGAGGCGATGTTCGGCGTCAGCGTCGACGTGCTCCTCGCGGCCGCACCTGCCGCTTCCCTGCCCGCACCTGCGGTCGCCGCCTCCTTCGTCGTCCCGCCGTCACGGCCGGTCCCTGTCCTTCTCCCCTCCGAGCAGGCAGCGGCACCGCCTGCTGGTAGCCCGTTCAACAGCGAGACCCGCTTCGACGCGGGCACCACGGAATTGGAAAGGCAGGTCGCAATGGCGGCTCGTCGTGCACTTCGGTTCACCGCGATGGCCGAGGGCAGCAGCATCGGCCCGGAGACCCTGGGACAGATCCACGACGAGGTGCGGCGGCTGACCGTCGCCTACCCCAGGCTGGCGCTGCCGACCCTGCTCGGCGACCTGGTCGAGGTCCAGGACCTCACGTTCCGGCTGCTGGAACACGGCCGGGTCAAGCCCGTGCAGGCCCGAGAGCTGTACCTGCTCGCCGGGATCACCTCCGGCATGCTCGCCAAGGCCAGCCACGACCTGGGCAACCCGAGCGCCGCGATGATGCAGGCCCGCACCGCCTTCGTCTGCGCCGACAACGCCGGCCACCACGCCATGCGCGCCTGGGTCCGCTCGCTCCAGTCGCTCATCTCCTACTGGGCGGGCCGCCCCGCCGAGGCCGCCGACTATGCCGCCCTCGGGCAGAGCGCGGCCGGCGACGTCCGCGGCACCACCAGCGTTTGGCTGGCCTGTCTCTCCGCCCGCGCGCACTCCCTCCTCGGCGACGGCGAGTCCACCCGCACCGCAATCCAGCAGGCCGAGGATGCCCGCGTGGCCGTCGAACCCGATGACCTCGACGCCTTCGGTGGCATCATGACCTTCCCGATCCCCCGCCAGCTCTACTACGTCGCCGAGGCCACCGTGCAGCTCGGCGAGGACGCCGCACTCGGCGAGAGCCGGTCCGAAGCGGCCGTCGCCGCCTACCGCAGTGCCTCCGAGGACGAGTGGCCCTTCGGTGACGAGGCCGGCGCCCAGACCGACCTCGCCCTCGCCCGCATCGCCCGAGGCGAGGTCGAGGGAGCTGCCGAGGCCGTCCGCCCAGTGCTCGACCTCCCCATCGAGCGGCGGAACTTCGGCATCGTCAGCAGCGCCCAGCGCGTCCACGCCGCCCTGCACGGCGACGGCCGCCGCAACGGCGGTGCGACGGCCAATCTGCGCGAGGAGATCGAGGCCTACACTGCGACCCCGACCTCGGTCCTCGTCCGGTGACCCCACGGATAGGCTCCGCAGCCATGACCCCAGTCCACCTGGCCGGCCCCCGCCTGGACCTGCGCGAAGTCGAACCCGAGGACACCGACGACCTCCTGGCCATCTACGGCGACCCCGAGGCCACCCGGCACCTCAGCTTCGAACCCCGCACCCGCGAGCAGGTCCAGGCGATCACCGCCCGTTCCATCGCCTCCGCGAACGCCACGCCGCGAACCGAGTACTGCCTCGCCATCACCCGGCTCGGCGAGCACCGGCTGATCGGCTACGCGCGTCTGGCGAACGAGCCGCAGCAGGCTGCCACCATCGGCTTCGCCCTCCATCCGGCCGAGTGGGGCAAGGGCCTCGGCACGGAAACCGTCCACCTGCTGCGCGCCCTCGGCTTCAACGTCCTCGGCTATCTGGGGTTCTCAGGAGCTGTAAGACACGTAAGGGAAGTAGGCCAGACGGCCACGTGCCTGACAGATATCCGGGGGTTCGTCAGCCACGTTCGGTACTCAGCCACCTCGGATGTTGCTGCCGGGTTCCTGTTGCCGGACGACGTCCGCAGCGGCGGCTCGTGTCGCCACGTCGCGGCGCTCGCGCGGATGCTGGGCTGACGCAGAAATAACGAGGTCCCCCTGCCGGCTCGGCAGGGGGACGTGGGTCAGGCGGGGGCTACTCTCCCCAGTTGCATCCGGTCTGGAGTGCTTTGCTCGCGTCGTAGGGGACCATGTCGTAGTGCCAGGCTTCCAGGTCCCAGGTCTCGCCGCCGTAGTGGCTGTCGTCCTTGGGGTAGGAGTACGACGCGTGGCAGTACAGCTGCTCGTAGGTCGAGTGCATCTCGCCCTGCGTGGCGTGCGGGAACATGAGCGTGTTGGACCAGACTTGCTTCCAGTTGTCCGCCGGGTCGCTGGAAGCGGTGTCCGAGCTCGAGGTACTCGCGAACGCGGCGTCGGTCGGGGTGACATGCGTGGAGCGCTTGTTCTGGTCCGCCAGGTTCATGTAGACCTCGGTCTTCTTCACCCACTTCGTGTTGGTGATGCCGCCGTAGCCGATGCATGCGGTGTGGCAGCTTTCGAAGGCGTTGGGCTGGCCGCCGCTGTACAGGATGTAGCGGCCGGACTGGAAGTTCTGCCGTTTGCCCGTGTTGCTGACTTCGGTGCCTCCGACGTAGACCTCGTTGTATTCGTCGGACGTCGGGTAGCCGTAGAACTTGCTCTCGTACCCGTTCTGTCCCCACCACCAGCCGATGACGCCGTGGACGGCGTGGGCGCCGCTGTACTGGCTCCAGTAGACGGTGCCGCCCTGGAACTGCTGGCGTACGCCGTAGCCGTCGGGGTTCGTGAGCTCGTCCGTGAGGGGGTAGCCCAGATAGCCGCGCTCCCAGCCCAGGTCGGCCCAGTACTGGCGGATCGCGCCCCACACGGCGTGTGCGCCGGTGTCGGGGGTCCAGTAGATCAAGCCGTTGTCGAAGCCCTGGAAGCGGCCGATGCCGTCGGGGGTGCCGAGTTCGTCGTTGGTGGGGCAGCCCAGCGACCGCTGGACGCCGGGGGTCTGGGTGTACTCGGTCCAGATGGCGCCGTCAACGGAGTGGGAGCCGCAGAAGACTTCGGCGGACGCGGGGGTGGCGCCGATGGTGAAGCCGGCAGTGACCAGGGCGAGGGCGACGACCGGGGCCGCCAGGAGCGTTCCGATACGCCTGAGTAAGGGATGCATGTCTGCTTCCTGCCCCCGCCCTGGGTACACCAACCACTGCCAGTCGGACGGCCGATGCCCGTGACTGCCTTTGAGCCGAACTTCAACCAGACGACGAACAGCCCCAGTTCCTCGGCCGCCACCCGCCAGTCGCGACCCGTCCGTATGCACCAGCGCAGGTACAGCGTGACGTGCCCGGCGTGCGTACGGGCCGTCAGCTCCGCCTGGTCCTTGCCGAACCGCACGTGCCGCAAGAACGCGTCGGCCGCGGGAACCACGACGAGGTCGTATCCAGCACGGTCCAGTACCGGACGCCAGACGGGAGTTGAACAGGAAAGGCCCGCGAGGGTCTCCTCCATCTCTATGTGCACCGTGTCGCAACGATCACGACAGCCCCCAGAGATGCTGGAGAAATCCCCGGGTCAAACAGTTAGTGCACTGTCACACCACACCCAGAGAAGCCCGGGAGAACGGCGTACAGGACGGTCAGCGGCTTCCCGTGCGCCCGGTTCTGCCGGACGGCCTCGTAGACGAACGTCTTCGACGACTGCCCCCGGCACGAGTACAAGCCGGCGCCCCACTTCGTGGTCACCGGGTACAGCACGCCGGAGATCGAGTCCGTTATCCCGCCATATTGCTCACGCCCGGTTGGTGCGTAGAACCGAGAGAGTTCCCAGCTCAGGCCAGTGAACAGGTCTGCGGCCCGAGCAAATGGTGTTGCCCCTCTGGGTGGTCCTCACGTTTGAATACGGTCATGGAAAACGCTGTGTGGGGCGCTCTGCCCGCCGGAGTGCAGGACCGCGTAGATGCCCTTCTGGCGAAGAAGCACCACGTCCAAGCGATCAAGGCCATCCGGGACGCCTCCCCGCAGCCCGTGCCGGGCATTCATGAGTGCATGGACCTGATCACGGAGCGCTGTGCCGTGCTGGGGCGGTTGCGTGTTCCCCGTGTCCCGACCGCGCCTTTGGACCTCGACGCGCTGACCGCCAAGGTAGAAGGGCTTCCCCGTCGGCCAGCCGCGATCGAGGCCGTGTGGGACGGAGACACCGAGGGATGGTGCGTCCGCCTCCTCGCCGTCATGACCGCGCCGAACGCCGAGCACGACCTTGCGCTGGTCCAATTCGGCGGAGACCTGCGCTTGTTCAATGGCGAAGTGCCGCCCTGGCCGGAGGCGGAGGATGCGAGCACCGTTGGGCGGGCCCTTGCGGAGCGATTCGGGGTGCCGTTCCACTTCGAGAGCCCTGAGGCGCCGACCGACACCTCCTTGCGCTGGTGGGATTCACTCTGAAGAGCACCCGGCCAAGAGGAGCCTCCTTGCGTCAGCGATCTCATGGCATGTGCGGCCGCCGTGGCATGGCTCGGACCTTGGCCGCCTCGGCATCCCGGCCGGACAGTGCTGCATTCTCCAGCGCCATCAGATTGAGGGCGGTCGCGTAGTTCTGGAGCCGCACCTCCAGGAACCGGCAGTGGGCCTGGAGGTCGGTGTGCTTCCTCTTGAGCTCCTCGAAGGCGTTGGCGGACCGGACGTAGCTCCGCCGCTGGGCCTCGTCCGCAGCGACCCGTTCCTGGAAGAGGTCCTTGAGGTCGGGGTGCTGGTGGGTGAGGTGCCAGCGCTTGAGGGCGGCTCGATGGCCAGCTGGGTGACGTTGAGCCGGCCGTTGGACCGTTGCGGGGCTCCGGCGAGGAGCCGGTTGATCGCGGTGATGATCGCCCGACTCCAGTCAACACGTCCCGGACCGGCCGGGTGATGTGTCCTACGTGCCTTACTACTCTCCAAGGCGCTGACCAGCGAGAACGAGCCGGACCACCAGATAATGACAGCCTGCGCCGCATCTGGGCGGCCCGCTCACCGCTCAACGAGGCATCGGCGCGCACCCTGTTGCGGGCCGGCATGACGAAGGACGGGCGGATCCGCGACCACGTCTTCGTCCACGGCGCCTGGCGTGACTCGATCACCTACTCGATCCTGGAGCACGAGTGGTCGCCGAACGGCGTGCTGGGGGTCGCCGCCGAGCACGAGAGCTGAGTTCCGGGCCTACGGGCGGTAGCGGGCCTGCTGGCCGCCCCCGACACTGCCAGCGTGGCCTTTCGCTGGTGGTGGAGCTCCATGATCTGCACGTCTGCGCGCGGGTGATCTGAAAGGCCCACCTGCGCGACCACCTCGTCGTATCGTAGGGATCGCTCCCGAACGTTCCTGGTCAAAGCACTTGTGGTGGCGAATGGCCGGGCCCCGCAGGATCCACTGGTACGGCCACATGCGCGCTCACTCTCGTGCGAGGACTCCAGCGACCGCTTGTCCGGCACCGGTACTGCGGGTACCGGGATTCCGCGGCCGACTGATGAGACTCGGATGCATCTCCCCGTCCCCGTCGGGCTCCGACGTCAGCCGGGTTGGGTCGTTGGGGTTCCTGCGGCCGTCGCCAGGGCGGCGAGCCGGTGGATCTGGGCGGTCACCAGGTCGGTGCGCAGGGCGGGGGTGTGCGAGGTGTCGTCGGAGGTGGTCAACAGGATGCGGTTGTCGCCGACGGCCGCGTAGAGGAAGACCCAGGTGAATCCCCCCTGCGAGGTCACCGCACCGGTGGGAGAGAGAACGCGGAAGCCCACGACCGGAGCCTCAAGGACGTTGTAGGTCACCGGTTCGACCCGCAGCCGGGGCCTGTCCTCGGTGAGCCGGAAGCCTGTGCAGCCACCTTCGTAGACGGCCGCCTTGAGCGAGTCGAACCGCTCCCGTGACCGGCCGTCGGGAAGACTGCCGAGGTCCACGGCGGTCCGGTTGCCGAGCGTGTTGTTGCCGGTGACGTACACGACGCGGGCGGCCTCGGCCGGGTGCTCGAACATGGCCGTGATCACCGGTGCACACGCCGGGTACCGCTGCGCCGCGTCGGCGACCATCGTGTCGGTGGCACCGGACGGCCTCTTCTCGGCTTCGGTGGTGCTGTCCGGCGGCAGGTCGGCGCCGGATAGGAGAGCGGCCGTCAACTGGTCCCGCGAGAGTGGTGCGAGGGGACGCCACGCGGACACGGCCCCCGGCGGCACGGACGACGGCGGCCCGGAGGACGGCAGCGCGGAGGACGGCAGCGCGGCCGACGAGGTACGGGAGGAGGCATGAGGACCGGAGTCAGCCGAGCCGGCGGGTGAGCTCGCGCAGCCGGTGGTCAGAGCGAACAGCGTGAGGATCAGCGGTGCCATGCGGATGGCGAGCCTTGCCACGGCCATCGTGTCTCCTGTCTCGAAGTTCCCGTCGTTGGACGCCCCAACTGCAGGACTGCGCGGCGGGCCTGGGCCATTGTGACCGTTGACCGGGCGGGCCGCCCCGGGTTTTTCGTCCGCGAACGGCGGCAGCTGAATCCGACCGCTGTTCTTCAAGGGGCCTCGCCGTCGGGCAGGACGTACGGTCGTGGCCTCACCCGTGCCGGCGAGCGGCTGCGGTCGGCACAGGGAGAGCGGTCCCACCGAAATCCTCGCCCGAGAACGTCGGCATCGTGGGCACCGGGTCGAGGCCGAGTGCCTCCACGTCCACCTTCCCCGCGTCCTGAAGAGCAGCGGCGAGTCGTGATGAACAGTTCGGTCGATCGCTCGGCATTGCGTCTCGAACCACGACCTGATGCTGTTCCCCATGAAGGCGTTCGTCCAGCCGGGCCCCTTGTTCGCCCAGCTGAGCATGGCCGCGACGACCTTGTCCCGCGAGACCGTCCGGGTCTGAGAATGCTCGGCGGGAACCCGTCCCGGTACTCCAGCCGGAACGCGGTTGGCCAGTACGACCGCGCCGCTTCTCATCACCGGCATGCCGAGATCGTCTCCCGGACGCCTGGCAACCCTCGGTCCGGAAATGGCTGGGTAGCATCGTGTGCCTACTGCGGCGATCCGACACGGGGGACAGGTGCAGTGACGACAAGTCAGGACCGGGAGCGCATGGCGCCACTGCGGCCGGGGGATCCGCAGGACGTCGCGGGCTACCCGCTGCTGCGTCGGATCGGCGAGGGCGGCATGGGGACCGTCTTCCTGTCCCGGACGCGCGGCGGCCAGCCGATCGCCCTGAAGGTGATCCGCGAGGAGTATGCCCGGGACGCGGGGTTCCGGCGCCGGTTCCAGCAGGAGGTCCGCGCGGCCCGTACCGTGCACGGCTACCACGTGGTGCCCGTGGTCGACCACGACACCGGCGGCACGACCCCCTGGCTGGCCTGCCGGTACGTTCCCGGCCTGACGCTGGAGCAGGCGCTGGACCGGTTCGGCCCGCTGCCGCCGCTTACCGGGCTCCAGGTGGTCGGCTGCGTCGCCGAGGCGCTGCGCGCGGTGCACGCGGCCGACATCGTCCACCGGGACCTGAAGCCCGCCAACGTCCTGCTGGCCACGGACGGCCCGTGGGTCATCGACTTCGGCATCGCCCGTGCCGGGGACGGAACCCAGCTGACCGCCAGTGGAAGCCTGATCGGCACGGCCCAGTACATGTCGCCCGAGCATGCGCTCGGCGAACCCGTGACCCCCGCGAGCGACATGTTCGCCCTCGGTCTGATCGCCGCCGTCGCGGCCACCGAATTGCACCCGTACGGGGACGGCAGCGCGATCACGGTCGCCACACGCATCGCCAACACCGAGTTCCGCCCCCCGGACCTGTCCGGCTACCCGCCCGAGATCCGCTGGCTGCTCATCCGTTGCCTCACCGCCGATCCGGCGGACCGGGCCACCCCCGAGGAAGTCATCGCCCTGTGCGACCGGGCACTTTCGCGCCCACGGCGCGCCTTCGAGGGGTGGTTGCCCTCGCCCCTGGCCCAGGAGCTCGCACGCTGTGAGGCGACCGTCCGCCAGGCCCTGGACGACGACGTGCCGGATGCGGATCCTGCAGGGACGTTCACACCCACGTACGTCCCCACCGAACGAGCCGCCCCTATCCCTCCCCAGGCACCGGTGCCCGACGCCGCCTCTCCACGGCCGCCAGTGCCCGCCCCGCGGGTTGTCCAGCCGTTCGAGTCCCTCCCGACCGCTTCCCGTCCGTCGGCGCCCGCCCCGGTCCGGCCGCCACATCCTCCGCAGACCCACCAGCCACAGCCTCCCGCACCGCAGGACGCCGTACCGCAGGACCCCGGTCCGCAGGACCCTGCCGAGGGAGAGCCGCTACGCCTCGGGCTGGGGAAGATCTGGCTGCTGCTGTTCGTGTTCCTCCTCGTCATCTACGTCTCGTTCAAGTAGCCGGACCACTGGGGCGCTGGAACGTTCACCACCTGGACAAGCCCGTCGAGCCCACCGCCGGTGACCACATCGACCTGCGTCGGCCTGCAGGTCGGCGGCCGGAGGGCGTGCGCTGGCGACGGACTGCCTGTTGAGATCCAGCGCAGGGCTCTGGTGGCGGCTCCGTGAGGCGCGGGACCGACCACGGAGCCCAGGCGTGAGGAGGGGTTCGACGGGCACAACTGTTGACTCCTCGGCTGACCCCCGCGGGTGCGGGGAGGACCTTCGCGACCTGGGGCGATGCGGTGGCTTTGCCACTTCTTTGCAAGGTTTGATGCGCCGTCGTTCCAGCGTCTCGACGTTGCGCGTGAGCTGTTGAAGTGTCAAAGGGCTCGCAAATCATCCCACGCGTCTGTACCGAGGAGGTGGCCGAGGGCTGCAGTGCGGAGCGCTCGTGGCCGCGAACGTTGCAGTGTGCCGAGTTCGGGGTGATGCGTGGCCTTCCGCGGCGGGGACGCGGAGCCCTTCCCGGACGAGCCAGCCGTGACGGATGGTCGACGATGCGAGTATTCCGTTGCGCGGCCGGTGTATTCCGGCCAGGAGGCGAGTGGCCAGCTGTGCTACCCGCCCGCCCTGTCCGAGCGGCGGTGCCGGGGGTGCGAGGCGGTGCTTCGACACTCCTGACCGTCTCATTTCCCCACCCGCGCACCCATCGGACGCAGGCCGGGGATGGGGAGCCGCCGGCACGCGAGGGCGTGTGGCGCTGCTCGAACGGGCTTTCCCCTGGCGGGAGTTGTGGTCACATCTGTTTCAGGAGAACAGCCCCTGCCCCGGTGAGCGGCGTGGTACGTTCCGTAGCCCAACCGAAAACAGGCGACCCCGGCGGTGCTGGTAACACCCCGGGGTCCGGCACAGGAGCTGACACTCCCGATGCAGATCCATCGTAGCGCCCCCGCGCGCAACTTCACCGTGCTGCCCAACGCCCTGTTGCAGGGTCGGCGGCTGAGCTTCACCGCCCGCGGCCTGCTGGCCGATCTCCTCTCCCGCCCCGACGGCTGGCGCGAGGACGGCCGGCACATGGCGGACTCCAGCCCACAGGGGCGCGGGGCCATCCGCAAGGCACTCAAGGAGCTGACCCAGGCCGGGTACTACCGGGTCGACATCGTCCGAATGCCCGACGGCACCATCCGCTCCGAGGCCCACGTCTACGACACCCCGCAGCTCGGGCCGCCACCGGGTGTCGCCCGTCCGGCCTCCGGTACAGCGACGACCGGCGCCGCAGACGCCCCTCTTGTAAAGAACCGGCAGAAAGGACCCACCCACCCCGCCGAAGCGGCCCCCGACGGGCCCGAGCAGCGGGAGGACGGCCCCGACCGGAACCCTCCCGCACCGCCCGACGAGCAGACCCGCGAGGCGGTCGCGACCCTGTTCCGCGCCATCCGCCCGGAACCTCGCCTGCGCAGCGGCGAGGCCGAGGCGCAGGAACTGGCCCTGTTCGTCGCCACCTGGCTGCGACGCGGCGCCACCACGGCCGACCTCGCCCGGGCACTGCTGCCCGGCCTGCCCACACCCCTGCACCACCCCGTCGGCGTGCTGCGCCATCGTCTGCAGAACAAGCTGCCGCCCACCCCGAACCCGCAGCAGCCCGCCAAGCCGCGCTACGCCGAATGCGCCACGTGCCACGACCCCGTATCGAAGCCGGGCATCTGCGCCCCGTGCGCCGGCCTCGGCGGACGAGGGGGACAAAGGGGACGAGGGCCCGAGCCCGGCGGCGGTGCGGCAGTCGCGGCCGCCGGAGCCGCCCGCGTCCGAGCGGCGATGCTCCCCGCCAGGGCCGCACTGGGCACACCACGACTCGCCGGACCGGGCGCCACCCCGCCGCTCTGCCCTGCGTAAGGTTCTCGGGCACGTGATCCTTTGGCCGGTTCGCGAGGCCAGAGGATCAAGGAGGCCACGACGGCTCCGGTGCGGGCCGCCGACCGTCGAGCCGTCCCGCCCGCCCCGCATGAGGTGAATCGAGCGGACGGGATGGCGGTTCGGGGTCAGGGCAGGAGGATGACCTTGCCCCGGACGCGGTGGGCCTCGATGTCGGCGTGGGCGCGGGCCGCCTCGGCCAGCGGGTAGGTGGTGCCGATCGGCAGGTCGAGCCTGCCGGCGGCGGCGAGTGCGGCCAGCTCGGGCAGGGCCTGCTCGAAGCGGTCGGCGGGACCGCCGCTGCTGAAGCGGATCCCGTGCTGGGCGGCGGTCATTCCGGCAATGGTGATCACCTGGGCCGCGTCGCCGGTCAGAGCGACGGAGTCCGCGAGCACGCCCGCGCCGGAGGTGTCGAAGACGCGGTCCCTGCTATGGCCGCACGTGCTTCGCGATGAATGATCCCCCTGCTGACTGTCGCCGTAGTCGGTCCGATTGCAGTGGCTTGTCGGCCCATCGGAACAGTCCACTCGCTTCGCGCGGTTTGCATCCGTCTCCGGCGGACCGACCGTGCAGGCCGCTTCCGCTGCCTGGGTTGGTTGCGCGCTCGAACGTCCCAACGGCTGGCCGCTGTCAATCTCCCAGGCGTCCTGGCTGCTCGCCGTCGGATTCGTTGGGCGAGCAGTAGCGCCGAGTGGCCCTTCCCGAGGGCGTGGCAGACGTCCCGGGTGTCATTCGGTTTCCTGCCGAACGGTGCCGATCGGTACCGACTCAAAACAGTGCAGATCGGTACCGCTTGGCATCGAGGGTGGTCCGGATCGGGTTCACGGCAGTCAACGCGCGGGCGCGCCCGCTGCGCACGGACGGCTCCTTCCCCGCGCGCACGCTACGGTGGACGCCCCTGCCGGCCGTCCCGTTCACCGAGCACGACACACCGTCCGGCAGCGGGCGCTGACGATCCGACAGGAGACCGCCGTGTGGACCGGCTGATGCAGGACCCGCGCTTCGCCGAGACGACCTTCGTCGTGATCGACTTCGAAGCGCTCACCCCCGCCGGGCGGGCCGCCGAGCCGATCGAGGTCGCCGCTCTCGCCCTGCGCGCCCATGGCGGCCGACTGGTGGAGGTCGGCCGGTTCGAGGAGCTGATCCGACCGCCCGCCGACGTCCCCGTCACCCCCATGGACACCGCGCAGACCGGACTCACCGCCGAGATCCTCGCCACCGCGGCCCCGGCCTCAGCGGTGATGGCCCGGCTCGACGCACACCTGAGCGCGCCGCCGTACCGGCTGGTGGCCCACCACGCCCCCACCGAGGCCGCGCTGATCGCCCGCCAGCGCGAGCACTGCCCCGTCCTGGCCGGCACGCCACTGCTCGACACGGTGCGCATGGCCAAGCGCGTCCTGCTCGGGCTCGGCTCCTACCGGCTGGACAACCTGCTCGGCCACTACGACATCCCCAAGCCCCCGGACCGGCACCGGGCGATACCGGACGTCGAGGTCACCCACCAGGTCCTCGGCCGGCTGCTCACCGAGGGAAGCGCCTCCGGCCGGTGGCGCACCCTGCTGGAACTGGACATGGCCGCCGGACTCCAGCCCAAGCACCTCACCCCAGGTTCACAGGCGGAGCAGAGCTCCCTGTTCTGACCCCGGGTCTCATGCCGCCAGGCGCAGTGCCTCGCCGACGATCACACCGAAAGGCTGCCTCACCTGGAGGTGGGAGGCCTCGGAGTAGCCGGCGGCTCCCTGCTCGGCGAACCGCCGCACCACCTGCCAACGGCTCCGTCGGCAGCGCCGTCCAGTACCCGGGCGACGTCCGCGGAGGCGGACGAGGCGACGACTCCGGAGCAACACCGCCGTCGCGGCGGACGACCGCACGATCACGATGGAGGTCGCCTGGAGCGGATGCGACTACAAACCCGACCTGGTGGTACGGGAAACAGGCCAGAAGGTCACACTGCTGCTCAAGCGCCGCGACGCATCGGGCCCGGACATCGGGTGCGAGGACGGCGGCATCGCCGAGCTCAGCGCTGTCCTGCGCCGACCACTCGGCAGCCGGGCCCTGATCGACGCGGTCACAGGCGAACCCGTTCCGCACGCTCACGTCTGACAGCAGCCGACCTGCGGACCGCCGCCCGGACCGCCTCCACCGCGAGCCCGGACGCTCCTGACGACCTGCGTTCAAAGGTCCCGCCAGCGTTTGCCCGGGTCAGGAATCGAACGGGCGGTGTCTCAGACATGGGTGTTGCCCCAGGGCCCGAGGTAGTGGGTGGTGTCGATGCGCGGTGTCGACACGTTCCTGCGGCGTGGTTCCGGTCAGGCAGGGGATCGATTCGGGCCAGAGCCAGAGGATCGCGGGGTTCGGCGGGTGGGGGCTGCATACCGTCGACGGGTCTGCACCTGTCCCTGGGCCAGGCGCGTGGCATCGAAGGATCTGAACTCCGTCAACGCCCCGGCTCCTCCGCGCTCCTTCTGTCCGCATCGTGTGAAAGCCAAGGTAGGGAGTCTTCACCCGTGCCCTCCGTGCTGCACTACGAGATCGTCACCGATCCGACCTCACTCCAAGCCTCGCGCCCTGGGGCACCGTCCGTCGGGACGGTGTACATCGTCGTCTCCAATACGCACCTGTCCAAGGTGAAGTGGCAGCACATCGATCTGCTGATCCCGATCGGTACCGGCAGCGGCGACCTGACGGACAAGGCCACAGCGATCACCGCGAGTATCACCAGGAGCTACCCGACGCCGCCCGGCGAGGACGACCCGGACTTCGATTGGCACAGCGGGGGCCGGTTTCGGGCCGCCTCCCCCTCGGCACGGGAGATGACGCTTCCCGCACAGAAGTCCTTGATCCTGAAACTGGAGAACATCCCGGTTTCCGATCATGCGGGGCTGGCTCTCGTCGAGATCCATGAGCTGGCCCACGGCGGCGACGACAAGGCGCCTGCGTTCGACTTCCCCTACATCACCAGGCTCGCGCTGGTGAAGCAGACGCCGCCGGTCCCGCAGAACTTCCGGGCGGAACACTCCCTGGTGGGCGCGGGACAGGACGTCGTCCTGCGTTGGGACGGGCCGGACAGCCTCCGGTACTGGATTCGCTATCCGGACGGGGCCCTGGAACCCGTCGATCCGCCAGTGCGGCCCGCTCCCACACCGTACGGGCCCCACCACCACACACCCGCCCGCCCGCTGACGCGCGGCACCACCTACACTCTCGTGGCCGGCACGGCCGACGGCAACGGGCAGGTGCAGGAGGGGTACTTCCTCACCACCACCGTCCACGCGCTCATCCCCGCGTTCGAGGGCGGGGCGCGAGCCCCGTGGGTCGAAGGGACGACAGACCGGGGCCGGGTCACCTTCACCGGAGACGGCGTGAGGGTCGACGACCGGAACCAGGGCCTTGGGACGGTGAGGGCCGGGACCACCGACGTGCACGACGTGAGGACCGGGATGGTCAAGGGACGGACCGCCGACTCCGGCTGGATCGACTTCCCCGGCACCGGCATCACCGTCCACCATGGCCCGGGCCAGGACCTCGGCTCCGTCACCGCCGGGCGCGTCGACGCCCTCGGCGTCAACACCACGTGGGTCGGCGACCGCGACGGGGGCAAGGGCTGGATCGGGTTCCCCCAGTCGGGGATCGACGTCCGCAAGGACGGCGGCCAGGACTGGGGCACCGTCGCCGCCGACAAGGCCGACCTCAACGGCATCAACACCTCATGGGTCCAGGGCCGTGGCGCCACCGACGGCCGGATCGAGTTCCCCCAGTCCGGGATCAAGGTCCGCAAGGACGGCGGCCAGTCGTGGGGCACCGTCTCGGCCGACACCGCCGACCTGAACAGCGTGACGGCACAGTGGGTCCAGGGGCCCGACGGCACGAAGAGCCGCCTCGCCTTCACCGACACGGGGGTGAAGATCACCGACCCCGACGGCCACAGGGGCACCATCGTCGCGGGCGAGACCAACGTTCGCAGCGTCGTCACCCCCTGGGTGTCAGGCCCTCAGCCCGGCGCGGGATGGATCGCCTTCCGGGTGGAAGGGGTGGACGTGATGCGGGACAGCGAGGTCTCCTTCGGTACGATCCGCGCCGCCTCCCACGAGGACAAGCACGGGGGGACCGGACGCCCCCTGCACCGCAGGCTGCCCCCGTACGACTGGCCGCCGAAGTCGGACAAGCGGACGCCTTCCACCTCCAGCGGCCTGAGCAAAGATCCGGAGTAAGCCGCCCAGGCCCGTCGCGCTCCACCCCTGCGTGGGCATGCACCGCCGGCACCGTTCTGCGACAGAGGAACACCCTGCGCGAGCGCCGCCGCTTGGCGACGCCGCCCGCCACCGGAACCGGGGCCGCCCCTTCTCGCCTGTCCGGAGCGGGAAGGGGGCACAAGACCTTCGCGACAGCCGGTGATTCCCCAGGGCTGTGATCACGTCGTTCCCCGGGCCCTGCCCGCCGACATGAACCGGCCGTCCCGGCCCGGGCTGTCGGCCGATCGAGGAGGCCTACCGTGCCGGTCGCACCACAGCGCGACGAGAAGGCCCCTCCGAGCCGCCTCCGCGTGGAACCCACGCGGTGCGCCGAAGCGGGCCCAGCAGGTACGTCGTCGGACCGCCGATCGCGCGAAGCCGCGACACTGCCTGCCCAGGTGACTCGCGGCACCCCTGGCGTGGGACGGCTGCGACGCGGCTGCGACGCGCCCGCGCGGCAGCCGACAGGGGCTCGCCGCAGTCCCCGCTCGCGTCCCCGCCGGCGCAGGCTCGGGCCGTTGGCAGAATTTCATCACAAATCAGGCCGGTTATGCCGCGATGGTGATCATTTAGGAGTACATGGCGAATGTACGGAATATTCCCCTGCCCTCCCGTCAGGTGTAGGATGCTGAACCCGCGGCTCCGTGCCGGGAGCAATATCAATGGGGGCAGGCATGGCTCGTGGATGGGAAGCCGATCCTTCTGCTTCGCTCGAGAAGCGCCTGGGAAAGTCCGCGAAAGAGCTCGGGACGTCCGAAGGCCGAGACGAATGCCCGGACATCTGGCAGCTCTCGAACGGCGATATCGCCGTGATCGGCCGCGACCTCACGGAGCACTACAGCAACCGCCTCCCCGACGGTGTCGTCCTGGGCCCGGGCGAGCGGCTCGTCGTCATTCCCGGCCTGATGCTGAGCGCGGCGAAAGCGGACATCGCGGATGTATGACCGGCGGGCCCCCGAGCTGCGGCCCGAGTGGGGCGAGGTCCTTGCCCGCCAGGACTACAAGCGCGACTTCCGCGAGCGGGACGCGCGGGTCCGCGGCCGCGACTCCTGGAAGCTGGAGCGGCGCCAGCACTTCGAGGAGCAGGGAAGCGCGAGCTGGGACGCCGTGCGCAGAGGCGACTGGAGCGAGGCGCTTCGCCTGCTCGAAGGCCGCCGCGAGGCGCTGCTCGCGATGGGCCGCGAGGACGAGGAGCGCCGGTCCTTCTTCCACCGCGTCCGGGTGGTCGAGAACCCGCTGACCACCTATCTGCAGTGGGAGCTGCATTCACTGCGGATCCGCGCCGAATGCGGAGAACGGATTCGCATCGTCGATGCCGGATCGATCACCGATTCCGGCGACGAGGAATCCGGCCCGTTGCCGGAAATCGTCATTCTCGGCGGCCTTACGGCCTACCAGGTCCGCTATTCGGAAACAGGGGCCCCACTCGGCGCCGTCCGTTACACCGATCCCGACATCGTCCTCCGCTGGGAGGACTACATCAAGGACCTCTACCGCACCGGCGAGGACGTACTGGCCTACTTCGACCGCGAAGTGGCCCGCCTCCCCCCGCCCACACGGAATCGGAGCACAGTGGCAGGCGAGAACGCTGGGGACACCAGCGGCCCCGGACGTACGCATTCCACCATGTCCGGGTCGTCGGCCCACGACGTCGTCCAGGCGCGGGACATCAGCGGCGGAATCCACTTCCACCGCCCACCCGACCACCAGGGCGCCGCCCCGAAACCCCGCCAGCTGCCCGCCGACGTCCGCGGCTTCGTCAACCGCGTCCACGAGCTCCACGCGCTCGACGCCACCCTGACCGGCGCGGCCGAAGGCCTCCCCGGCACGGGAACAGACGCGGGAACCGGCGCGGACACACGGACCGACGCGGCCGTCATCGTCATCGCCGGCACCGCCGGCGCCGGAAAGACCTCACTTGCCCTGCACTGGGCCCACCGGGCCCGCGACCGCTTCCCCGACGGACAGCTCTACGTCAACCTCCGCGGCTACGACCCCGGCCCGCCCGTCACCGCCCACGAAGCCCTCCACCGCTTCCTCACCTCCCTCGGCGTCCCCGCCCCGTCCGTCCCCACCGACCCCGACGCGGCCGCCGCCCTCTACCGCTCCCTCCTCGCCGACCGCCGCGTCCTCGTCGTCCTCGACAACGCCGCCACCGCGAGCCAGGTCCGCCCCCTCCTGCCCGGCAGCGCCGGCAGCCTCGTCCTCGTCACCAGCCGCAGCCGCCTGTCCGGCCTCGCCGTACGCGACGGCGCCCGCCGCCTCACCCTCGGCACCCTGCCCGAACCCGAGGCCGTCGCCCTGCTGCGCGCCGTCACCGCCGGCCACCGACCCGAAGACGCCCCAGAACAGCTCACCGAACTCGCCCGCCTCTGCGCCCAACTCCCCCTCGCCCTGCGCATCGCCGCCGAACGCGCCGCCAGCCTGCCCCACATGGGCCTCGACGACCTGATCGCCGACCTTCGCGACGAATCCGCCCTCTGGGACGCCCTCAGCGTCGGCGAGGACGAGGACGCCGACGCCGTCCGCACCGTCTTCGCCTGGTCCTACCGCGCCTTACCCGACCAGGTCGCCCGCCTCTTCCGCCTCCTCGGCCTCCACCCCGGCCCCGACTTCGGACTCCACGCCGCGGCCGCCCTCGCCCACCTCACCCCCAACCGCACCCGCCAACTCCTCGACTCCCTCGTCGGCGCCCACCTCGTCGAACAGAGCGCCCCCGACCGCTACCAGTTCCACGACCTCCTACGCGCCTACGCCACCGACCAGGCCCACCGCGAAGAAACCCCGGAAGAACGCCACGCCGCCCTGCGCCGCGTCCTCGACTGGTACCTGCACACCGCCGACGCCTCCCAGCGACGACTACGCCCCACCGAAGCCCGCGTCCCGCTCGACCCGCCCGCCGACGGGATCCAGCCGACCGCCCTCGCCGACTACAACACCGCCGTCGACTGGGCCGAACGCGAGCGCGCCAACCTCCTGTACGCCGTCCACACCGCCGCCGCCGCGGGCGAGGACCGCCGAACCTGGCAGCTCGCCGCCGTCCTCTGGAACGCCCAGGCCCCCTCCGCCCCCGGCGCCGACTGGCTCCCCGCAGGGCACGCAGGCCTCGCCGCCGCCGAACGCCTCGGCGACCACCACGCCCGCGCCCTGCTGCTCACCGACCTCGGCATGGCGTACACCCGGACCAACGCCCTCGACGACAGCCTGGAGCACCACCGCGCGGCGCTGACGCTCTGGCGCGACCTCGGCGACCGCCTCAACGAGGCGCACTCCCTCAACCTGATCGGCCTGGTCCACCTCCACCGCAGACAACTGACCGACGCCGCCCACCACTTCGAGCAGGCCCTCACCGCCTTCCGCCGGCAGGGCGAAGCGCACTGGGAGGCCACCACACTCGCCAACCTCGCCAGCACCCACTACCGCGCCGGCCGCCTGCCCGAAGCCACGGCCGCCGTCGACGAGGCACTCACCGCCCACCGCGCCCTGAAGAACCAACGCGGCGAGGGTAACGCCCTACGGCTGCGCAGCGACATCCTCCGCGAGGACGGCGACACGGCTGGAGCGCTCGCCGCCGCCCACGCCGCCCTCGACATCGCCCTCAACCTGAGGGACCACCGCCTCGAAGGCTTCTGGCTCCTCACCCTCGGCGACGCCCAACGCGCCGACGGACAGCACACCCACGCCCTGGAGTCCTACCAGCGCGCAGCCGCCCTCCACCGCCGCCTCGGCGACCGCAGCCGCGAAGCCCAGTCCTGGCACGGCACCGGCGAGACCTACCGCTGCCTCGACCGCCCCGCCGAAGCCGCCGCGTTCCTGCGCCGGGCCGCCGCCACCCACCACGACCTCGCCGACCCCTGGCACGAGGCCCTCGCCCTCGCCGCCCTCGCCGCAGCCCTGGCGGAAGGCGACCCGTCAGCGGCGCGACGGCACCGGCAGGACGCACTCGCCCTCCTGGCCACCTACGACGACCCGCGCGCGGCCGCGGTGCGGGACCGGATCGTGCGGCAACCGGAGAACGACTGACCGCATTTGCACCGCCCGGGCCGTGGCTCAAGCCCCCGCGATGCGGGGAGGACCGCCGTGCCAACTCGCTGTCGGGTCCCTTGTACGGCTGACCCCCGCGGATGCGGGGAGGACCCTTCGCGACTTGGGGTGATGCGGCGACTTTGCCACTTCTTTGCACTGTCTGCCGCGTTTGAGTCGTGCGAGCGTTTCAACGCTGGAGATGAGCTGTTGAGGTGTCAAAGAGCCTCTGAGATCCTCCCATGCGCTGTGGCGCCAGGGTGGGGTGTGGGTGGCATGTGGGCGGCGGTGATGCGGCGCGGCCTCTCCGACTTGGACACACCGAACAGCGGTGCGATCTGCCTCAGCGTGAGGTTGGTCCGCCAGTAGGCCGCGACCAGCAGGACTCGGTCTTCCAGTGGAAGGCTCCAGGGTCGGCCGGGCCGCACGGTGTCGGCATCTTCGCGGCGGAGCATCGTCATCAGCGTTATCCAGGAAGACTCCGACGCCGTGATCACACCAGCCATGCCAAGATCATTCCACTGCTTCAGGATCATCCTTCACGTAGGCAGCCCGGCAGCGTTCGACCTGCTCGGTGACCTGCTCCATGAACCAGCGCATGATCTCGTACGGGATGACGTGCTCGTCATGGCTGTGGATGTGGACGATCGGTTCCAGAGTCGGATCCTCGTCGGGGACGAACGCCGCCAGAAAGCCAACCCCGTGCGTATGAGTCGGTCTGCCGGGGATCTCGGCCCACGCTGCCGGCGCTGGCACGGCCTCGCTCAGCTCCAGGGTCCAGGCGTCGTCAGGTCCCGCGTAGAAGGACAAGACGGCGTAGTGACGGCCCGCGTGTTCTCTCAGCTCTGCTGGCATGTCCGCAGGCTGCCATAGCCGTCGGGCCGAAGTCGCGCGGATATCTGGCCGAGGACCCCGCTCCTCGGAGCCTCAGCCACGCGGCTCAACCAGCGGTTACGGGACAGCCCTTGTGCAAGACGGCCGCGGCGCCGGCTCCCAGCGGTCGGCCGGGGTGTGCGGAAGCCGTCGATCGCGGCAGACAGCTGGCCGACGCCGCACGGAACTTCGAGCAGGCGCTCGCCGCGTTCCGACTCCCGGACGACGCGCACTGGGAGGCCGCCACCCTCGCCAACGTTGCCGGAACCCCCCCCGGCAGGCGTGGGAGGAGACTTCCCGAACCGGGGCGATGAGGGGTTCCGGTAACGGGTGAAACAAGGGCCGTGGGCAGCGGATCACATGGGCGTGGTGGCACGGCTCCGGCCTCGGACCGGCCGCCGGTCTTACGAGTCTTCCCCGGGGCCGCGACACGAACGACAGCCGAGGGACGCGCGCGTAGCGCGGCCCGTCGGCAGTAGGGAGCGGAGACCTGTCCGTCGGCTGCCGGGCGGGAGCGCGGCGGACGGCCCCGCACCATCGGGACGAGGACGGCCGGCAGGTGTACGGCGCTGTGCCATCGGTTGAGGTGACCACGGTGGAGCTCCCGGCCGAGTACGGCCCAAATAGTATTCAGAATGGCCCGTTCGAGTGAATCATGGTATTCGCCGATGACACTCATGCGAACCATAGACACAATCGAGAACGAGTGCTCCGCGTGACGGAATTCGCGGAAAGCATGCCATCGCCGGAGGTTCGCCATGAACAATTGCTCTGCCGTCGATACCCGGGCCGCGCTCGCTTTCCTGCAGAACAGCGGGCTGATCGACATGAACACCACTCTGGAGCAGCTGGTCAGTGCGACCACCACGCTCGGAGAAGTGGCCGGCTATGTGCTGGCCTGGGACAAGTACGTGCTTGTCGTCCCGTCCGTGGCCGCCGAGGCCTAGCCTGCGACCGCGTCGTGCGGGGTGTCCCGTGCCAGGCGAAACGCGGTCAGGGTCGGATGGCATCGATTCATCAGGGGGACGACTGTGACCGGCATGTGGCGCACGGTGGAGCGGGCGGCGGTCTCCTGGCTCGCGGCGCACCGCACCCGCTTCGACCCCGGCACCGCCGACAAGGGGCGCGTGCTGTTCGTCCGCAAGGCGCTCGTCGAGGTCGCGTTGCTGGTCGGGCTGCGCGCCCGGGCGGGGGCTGGGTCCTTCGACGGCGATGACGCCGACTACCGGACCCTGTCCGACCAGGTCGCCGAGGTGGCGTCGCGTGCCTCGTACCGTGAGCTCGTCGCACGCGACGAGCGGGCCCTGCTGCTGTACGCGGGCACCTACGCGTCGCAGAGGTTGTGCGGGAAGCGCGATGACGAATTCGAGCGCCTGATCGGGCAAGCGGTCGCCGGACGCTATGCGGCCTGCTTCGAGCGCATTCCCTTCCGGCAGCTGGACCTGCTGCACACACTGGAGTTGTCCGGAATCGACCACGGAATGCCGGCGGACAGTGCCGTACTGCCTTTCTCCCTGCTCTGTGCGGACCCGTCGGTACTCAAGCTGAGCGACGGCGATATCTACGCGATCACGCACACCGTGTTCTACGCCACCGATTTCGGTCGGCGCATTCCGCGGTGGCCCGCCGGATTCGATCTGCCCCGGGCCGTGGAACTGCTGGAGGCACTCAGTCTCCTGTGCCGCCGCAGGGAGAACGCCGACCTCGTCGCCGAGTTGCTCTGCTGCCTGCTGTGCCTGGGGCTCCACGACTCGCCCGAGGTGGCACGGGCCTGGGCGTATCTCGCCGATGTGCAGGAACCCGGCGGGCGGGTCGCGGGGCCCGAAGGCATCCTTCCGCCGGAACTCGAGAGCGGCGACGCGGAGTACCGCGACTGGGCCACGGGCTACCACACCACGATCGTCGCCGCGCTGGCCGGGCACCTCGCCCGCGACGCGGCCGTCGTCCGGCAGCCGCGTCCCTCGCCTGCCCGGGCCACCGACCACGGACGGCTCGACGCCGCGATCCGGTGTGCCACCGCCTGGCTGACCGACGCCGCCGCCGAAGCGACCTTCGACGACGCGGTCCCGGCAACGGGCGCGGCCGCGCGAGCCGCACACGCGCTGGGGGAGCCGCAACTCGCCGCCCGGGCGCTCACCGGGCTGGCGCAACGCGCCGAGGACGCCGTCGACCAGCCGGTGGCCTGGGGCCGGCACGGCGTCGACGCCGTTGCCGAATGCGCGCGCGGCCTTTCGGCCTGCGGAGTGACCTGCGCCTCCCTCGACCGCTTCCTGACCGACACGGCAGCAGCGCTCACCGGACTGACCGCCGTTCCCGCGACCGCGGCCGGCGGAGTCGCCCGGCTGCGGGATCTGGGCCGGCTCACCGAGCAGCAGGCGGGCTCCCTCCTCGTGTCCGCGGACCCCGCGAGCCTGCTGGCCGAGAACCACGAGCCCGCGGTCACCGCCGCAGCCCTCGCGCGGTACGCCGACGCCCGACCGCACTGCCTCGGTGGTGACGCCCTCATCTGGCACTCCGTCGCGGAACGGTTCGCGGCCGCGCTGCCGGCCGCCTGCCGGAACTACCGACTCGAAGAAGTCGCCGCGCTCCTCCAAGGGCTGGGCCTGCTCGGCTGGGCCGATCACCGGATCACCCACGACGGGGTCGACTTCCTGCTCCGCCAACAGCACCCCACCGGCGCCTTCGGCTACCCGGCGCACGACGGCCACCGGGAACGGGCGACGGCGCTCCGCATCTGGACCCAGAACTGCGTCGTCGCCCTGTCGAGCCTGTACGACGCGCAGCAGGGCGACCAGCGTCGAGTGCGACCCGGCGAGAGTCCGTACTGCTCACGCCGAACCGCGGGTTGAGCCGCGCACGGGGCTTCCCCGGGGTGTGGACACCGGGTGCTGTATCTGCCGTCCCGGTGGGGACGGCACGCGCTGGGTCTCGCCACCTGCCGATGGCGAACCGCGAGGCGCCCACCCCCGTGGGCCCCTCGTGGCGGAGCCGGTCAGGTGCGCGGGGCGGTGCCGGACTGCTTCTGCCAGCGCGTGCCGATGGTCCGCAGCAGGCTGTCGTAGACGCCGAGGTAGCGGAAGGGCTTGATGACGGCCATGTAGAGGTGGCCGAACGGGCCGTTGGGTTTGACGAGGACGGCCATCTGGCCGCGGTGGCCGCCGGAGCCGTCGGGGACCCAGCCGAGGTGCAGCACGCCGTGCATGGTGCGGTTCGCGATCTCGGCCGCCCACTCGTCGTCGGTCTGGTAGACGGCCGTGAAGCGGGGGTTGCGGGATGGCGGGAGCTCCCCGCGGAGGTCCTCCGGCAGGCGGTCGCGCAGGGTGGGCACGCGTGCGCCGAGGCCCGCGTCCGGCCTGTCCCAGCCGAACAGCGCCCCGAGCTTCCAGCGGATCGCGAAGAGTGCGCGGGCGACGGGCGAGGTGAGGAAGGGCTCCTGCCGGGCGGGTCCACTGTCGGTGAACACGCGGACGAGGCGCGGGAAGTCGTCGGGGCCGCCCGGGGTGGGCAGGGCCCACACGTCCTCGACGCGGAAGTCGTGCGCGACGGCGTGGATGCGCCAGGGACGGGTGGTGTGGGCGGTCCTGGGCAGTCTCATGGCCGAACCCCTGTCTATACGGTGGCGTATGGACCTAAGGTAGAAGAAATATACGGAGGCGTCTATACGGACCCGTATATCCGCCGTGAGCAAGGAACCAGGAAGGCACCACATGGGCGTGACCCGTACGCCGCGCGACGCGTGGATCGCGCGCGGGCTGGAGGCGCTGGCCGTCGGAGGCCCGGACGCGGTGCGCGTCGAGGTGCTGGCACAGGCGCTCGGGGTCAGCAAGGGCGGCTTCTACGGCTACTTCCGCAACCGGGACGCGCTGCTGGAGGAAATGCTCGACACCTGGGAGCGGGAAGCCGCGGAGGCGGTGATCGAGGAGGTCGAGGGTGGCGGCGGGGACGCCAGGGCCCGGCTGGACCGGCTGTTCACGATCACCGCGGCCGCCGACGGGCCGGCCCGTGGCGTCGCCCTCGAGCTCGCGATCCGCGACTGGGCGCGACGGGAGGCGTCCGTGGCGGAGCGGCTGCGGCGGGTGGACAACCGGCGGATGGAGTACCTGCGTTCACTGTTCGGCTCGTTCTGCGCGGACGAGGAGGAGGTCGAGCTGCGGTGCATGCTGACCTTCTCGATCCGGCTCGGCAGCCATCTCATCGCCGCCGAGCACGGGGGGCTGAGCCGCGGACAGGTGATGGAGCTGGCCAGGAAACGGCTCCTGGCCTAGGCACAGTCCGGCAGTCCGCTGGTCGATCGCAGGAGAGCGGGACCGGGCAGTCCGCGTCAGGTGAACTGGCGCCTGCGCGAGCTTGCGATCAGTCTTCGGGTCCGCCCTCATCCGAGGACGGACCCGGTACGACCGTGCTCGTTGCGAGCAGGCAACTTGCCGACGAGTCAGCGGACGTCGGTCTGGCCCTACCCGCCGATCGTCAGGTTCGGACCGTACCCGGAGAGGCTGCGGGAGCCGTTCGAGGGGGTGGTCCGGCCGGTCGAGCGCGGCCTCCCGATAGTGCGCCAAGACTGTCCCGGCGAACAGCCGGAGGGCGCACATGGCGCGTGCCGTTCGGTGGACCTCTGGGCGCGCTTCACGACTTGGCCGCCCCGTACGTTCTGGACGATCACCCCGACCTGCTCTTTGAGGTCTGGGGCACGCACGAGAAGGCAGGACCGCTCCTCAAGTCCGCCAGCCGCACGGGCTACCCTGCGATCGGGCTCGCCCACGCACTCGGACCCGAGCGGTTCGGCGCATTGCCCGCTGGCCCCTCGACGGCCCCGAACCGCCGGATGCGCCCGCGTAGGCCGGAGACCACCCGCCACACCGGGCCGCAGACCGCCCTACCGGGCCCCGGCGACCGCCGCCACCGCCCGCGAACCCGCCACCGCCTGCGAACCCGCCGGCGACCCTGCGCGGACGACCCTCGGTGACCCCGCTGCCCCCGACGGTCGGCGCACTGCCACCGCCAGCCTGCGCGGCTGCGGCGCGGTCGGCGCCCTGAGGCCCGCGAACACGTCACCGTAGACGGGCACCGGCGCCGGCGCGGGAGCCTTCGCCCAGGTGCTGCGCCTGGCCGCGCCGAGCCGCTGGGCGTCCTCGTAGGCCTGCCGGAGAAGCACCGTCAGGTCGGTGACCTCGGACCTCAGCCTGGTGACCTCCGCGTCCAGGGCTCCGGTGCGGCTGTGGGTGTCGTCCAGCCGTTCCGCCAGCTCGACGGTCAGCGCCGTCCTCGGGCCGGTCGCGTTCAGCGCCCGCCACCGCAGCTCGTCGAGCCGACCGCGCAGGGCCTCGGCATCAGCGGGGTCGGCGGCGGTGAAAGCCGCGAACCCGTCGACGAACTCCCGGGGCGGGATCCTGCGGCCGCTCAGGTACCGGGACATCGTGGCGGGGCTGACGAAGACCGCCATGGCGGCCTGCCGCAGGGAACAGCCCTGGGCGAGGAACCGTTCCCGAAGGGCGTCGGCAAGCTCTGCGGCCTCCGCCGGGAGGCGGTGGTCGAGCGAGCCGAGCCGCTTCGCGGGACGCCTCTCCGAGACCCCGGCCGACCGCTCCGGCGCCGCCGTCGGGCGGCCCCCGTCCCGGGCCGCGCCGGAAGCCTGCCGCCGCAGTCTGTGCCAGGCGTCGCGGTACTGGGCGGGGACGTCCTGTCCGGAGCCTCGGCCCCCGTACACGGCCCCGAAGTGCAGGCAGGCGTGGACGAAGCCGGTGACCAGGGGAAGCGAGGGCAGACTGCGGCGGTTCGGGTTGAGCGCGTCGCCCACGGTGCTGCGGCCCACCCGGGCGCCGAGCAGGCCGGCCACGTGCCGGGCGATCCAGCCCAGTGACGGGTCGCCGGCCCAGGCCTTCAGGTCGCGCAGGCAGCGCACGAACTCGCCCACTGTCCGGCAGCCGGTCGGCTCGGGGCGCAGTCCCGGGCCGGATCCCGCCGGGTCGGCCGCGGTGTGTCGGGCGCGGGCGACGCTCCACTGCGCAGACCAGACTTCCGGGTCGCCGCCGCAGGCGCTGCCATAGGCTACGGTCAGCTCCAGGCTGGGCAGCCGTCTGCCGGAGGCGGCCTGGGAGAGCGCCGAGACCGAGAAGCCGGTCCGGCGCGCCAGCGCCTTGTAGGGCGGCAGTCCCGCCTCCTCCCGGGCCCGGCGCAGCAGCATGGCGAGCCCCGCGTAGGGGGCCCGCGGATCGATGGGGTTCTCACGACGTGGCACGGCGCACCTCCTCACGGTGCGCGGCGGTGCCGCAGGAGCGCGGCACCGCCGCGGTGGACACGGGACCGGACCGTCAGGAGGACTGGCCGAGCTCGCGCGCGACCGCGCCCATGGCGAGGACCGCCGCGACGGCGGCCTGGACGTCGTAGCCCAGGACGACGAGCACGACGACCGTGACACCGGTCGGGACGATCCAGGGCACGCCGAGCGTGCGGCCCCCGGGGAGGTGGATGCAGAACGCGGTCCCGCTAGCGGGCACCCGCGAGGGATGACGGCGCATGGCCATGGTGATCATGTCCTTTGGTCCGGACGGTACTTGACGGTTCATCACGGGTTGCCGCCCGCGACGCGCCCAGCGTTTCACGGCCGCCCGGCACCGCCGCAATGGCCTGGGGCGGGCGTTTTTCCACCGGCCGTCCGGGGCGGCCCCTAAGTCGGCCCGGACGGCGGCCGAGCATGTTTCGTCCGAACCGGCAAAGGGTGGACAACCTCGACATCCCCGCAGGCCGGAGGTGCCGTTGTGCACCGCCGTCCGGTCTTGTTTGCGAAACAGTTCCCGCCTTGGGCAACACCCGGTCGCCTGCCGAAGGTGGCTGCGGCGCTCCCTCCCGGAGCCGCCCACCACGGCGCCCCGATCCCTTGGTCCGGACGGTCGCCGCGCACCACCCGAGGCCCGCCTGTTGCCGCAGGCCCCTCACCCCGCCCGGCGGTGCCGCACCTCGCGGCACCGCCGGCGGCGTTCCTGCCGCTGCCGGGGCCTGTCACCTGGGTCGTTGCGGCAGATTCTCGCGCGTTCGGGGAGGACTTGCCTGCCAGTCCGGTGATGAATGCGAGCGACGCCTGGCCCCCGCAGGTGTCAAGGGAACGCGGTCGAGCCTCGGAGAACCCGCAGTACTCGGTGACGAACTCGGGCACGGAGCCTTCTGCACCCGAAGGACCGGTGACCCACCGGGTGCAGGGCTTGGCCTTCATGCCGTGGCCGGCCTGTGACCGAACCGGTCAGGTCTGCCGGGCCAGCCGGTACGGACCCAGGTAGTAGCTGAGCGCGGCATGCGACGGGCCGTCCGAGATCTCGCCGCCCGTCAGCAGCTTGACCACCTCGGACTGCGGCAGCCACTCCACGCGGGTCGCCTCGGACACGTCCTGCGGCGTGCTCACCTCGGTGCAGCCGGTCACGTGGTACGAGCGGAAGTGGGCGTCCGAGATGCCGGCCATGGCGTCGTACTCGGTCAGCAGCTCGACACGGCCGGGCCGCCAGCCGGTCTCCTCCTCGACCTCCCGGGCGATCGCGGCCGCGGGGGCCTCACCGGGTTCCGCCCACCCGGCCGGCACCTCCCACCCCCAGCGGCCGGTGATGAACCGGTGCCGGTAGCGGAGGAGGAACTCGCCCTGCTCATTGAGTGGTGTGCATCGTGAAGTTGCCGGTCACGGGCCTGGTGTGAGGGTCGGGAGAGCTACTCGCGCTGGTCGTCGGCGGGTGTCCATGGCGAAGATCGTCTGACATGTCGTTGGGGGCCGTCTTCGGGTTCTGCTGCGCTTGCTGCGGTACCGCTCTTACGATCCGTGGCCGGGCCGGTACGCCGGAAGAGCGTGGGAGGGTGCGGGGATGCAGGAGTTGGAGTGGATCGCGGCTCGCCGGAGTGAACTGGACACGCTTGCTGCGGAGTTGGCCAAGCAGCTGCAGGAGGTCCAGGCCGAGAGGGAGGAGCTCGTGATCGCCGAGCGGGTCCTGAACCGGCTGGACGAGCAGGACCGGGCCGCGGCGGAGGCCGCCGCGGCCGTCGCCCCGACTCCCGCCCGGGTGGCGGGGCGGGCGGTTCTGCTGATCCCGCACCGCAGCGAGACTCCCGACGAGGCCGCCCTGCCCGGCGACTACCGCGAGATCCTGGCGATCGTGCGGGCCGCCGATGGCCCGGTACAGGTCAGGGGCGTCGGCGAGGAGCTGGGCCTGGAGGTGACGGCGCGCGGCAAGCTGGAGCCCTTGCGCGCGAAGCTGACCAAACTCGCCGACCGCGGCTGGCTGCACAAACGCCCCGACGGCAGGTTCACCGCACGCCCGTAGCCGCGCCGCCGGCGGGCGTCTGAGGGCCGTAACCGACGTGCCTCCGGCGGCAGTTGAGTTTGGTGTGAAGAAAAACAACGGTCTCGCCGGGGGCCCTGACGGCCTTGTCTACACTGCCCGCCTGCCGCTGTCGAGTGCGACCCTGAACTGGCTCGCCAGCCTGATACGCAGCCACTGCAAGAAGCTCGGCTCGCGGTGGCGGGCCCTGCCCGCGGGGAAGATCGCCGCCATCGTGCTCGCGGTGCTGCGCTGTGACCAGCGGCCGGGCGACCTGGCCGGCGGCAACGGGATACACCGCACCACCGTGACCCGGTGGGTCAGGGAGGCCGTCGGCCTGCTGGCCGCCCGCGCCCCGCGCCTGGACCGCGCCCTGAAGAAGGTCACCCGAACGGGGGGCGGGGTGGTCCTGCTGGACGGTTCGCTGATCCGCACCCGGCGGCGCACCGGGACACAGAACCGGAAGAACTACTCCGGCAAGCACCAACACCATGGCCTGCTCGTGATCGCGCTCACCGACGACCAGGGCCGCTTGGTGTGGGTCTCGGCGGCCCGGCCCGGACGCACCTCGGAGATCACAGCCTGCCGTCACGACCGGCTCACCGTCAGGCTGCGGGCGGCCGGCCTCGGAGCCATTGCTGACCTGGGATTCGTCGGGCGCGACGATAGCGGTCCCGACGCCGGCCCGGCGGTGATCACCGGCTACAAGGCCGCCCGGAACCGGCCGCTGACGCGCGGGCAGAAGCTGTCCAACAAGGCCCTTGCCGCGGTACGGGCGCCGGTCGAGCACGGTTTCGCCCACCTGAAGAACTGGCGCGTCCTCGGCAAGGTACGCACCGACCCGAAGTGGGCGACCGCCCTGGTGAGGGCTCTGCTGGTCCTGACGAACCGCGAAGTCTCCCGGTGACCGACGATCTTCGCCGAAGCGTGACGGGCGCCGATGGCACCGGGCCGCCGCCCGCCGCCTACGGCGTTTTCTGGTGCCATCCGTGCGTGAACCGGACCGGGACCTCCTGGCGTACCTCCTGCTCGACCACCCGCGCAACGGCTGCTGTGCCGTCGGCGAGCCGCTGGTGGCGCAGGCCGTGCGCCGGTGCTACGCCAAGCAGGTTGACACCGTTCGGCAGCTGCTGGGCGACGACGAGGCCGTGCGGCGCTGGTTCGGCGCCGGAATGCTCGACAACGTGGTCGCCGTGCTGGGCCTGGCCGACATCGATGAGCCGTGGGCGCACGTCCTCACCGCTCGATGACCCGCCACCGGCAGTTCGGCGACGACGGCCCCGAGTCTTCCTCGTAGACCAGATCGGCCGGTGGCACTCGGCTTCTTCGCCCAGCCGCGGGCAGGCTGCTTCAGGGTCAGCCTCCTCCCGGGCGGGCGCCGGGGCGACGGCCGCGGCGGCCTCCGCCCCGGCCCGGGCCTGCTCGTCCAGCCGGTTCAGGACCCGCTCGGCGATGCGCAGCAGGGACCCGAGGACGGCCCCGAACGACATGTCAGACGATCTTCGCCATGGACACCCGCCGACGACCAGCGCGAGTAGCTCTCCCGACCACACACCAGACCCGTGACCAGCAACTTCACGATGCACACCACTCATTGTGACGACGGCGGTGGTCGACGCCTTGGGGTAGCGGACGACGTGGTGGTCGGTCCGGCCGACGCCGGGCACCTCGACGTCGTCGAGCCACATCTCGACCCATGGACTGCCGTACACCCGCCGACGCCCGAACGTCTCCCACACCACGGTCGGACTCCACACGCGCACAAGTTGCGCTCCGACTCTCTCACGCAGGCGTCCAGCTCCAGCACGGGTCTCTCGCGAGCCCATGGGGCAAGGGCCTTCTGCAGCGCCCGAGCTCGCAGGACGAGCGCACGATCGTGGCGCTCGCCAGGCCGAGGGCGTCCCTCGCGATGGTGCACGCCTCGTCGACGTCTCCCTGTCCAGGCTTTGCCATTTCTTGACTGATGGGATTGCCAGCGACGGAGAACCTTCCACCGCTGTGGGGCGGAAGCGGCGTGTCGCTGGCACGGTTGGGCTGTTGAGGAGTCAAAGAGCACCTGACATCGTGCCACGTGCACCTGAAAGCTGTGTCTCGGTTGGTCGTCCGATTTGGGGAGGACGCTGAGCCCTGGTGACCCGCTATGGGCCCGCGAACGAGCAGTGGTGTCCCGCCCCACCCGAACGGTGGGGCGGGACACCACGGATGCGTCAGCTGCTGGTCGTCAGCAGACGGTTGGCCAGGGCGTCGGCGAGGCGGTAGGCCTCGTCGGCCGAGAGGGTACGGCAGATAGCGTCTGCCAGTTCCTCGACGTTGTGCCAGTCGACGTTGCCGAGATCCGCCTGCGGGGTGGCGGTTGCCGGCTTCTCGCGCTGCTCCGGCATCGGGAGCGGCTCGGAATTTTCCGCGGAAAATCGGTCGGTGCTCGAAGCGGGCTCAGCGTCCGCGCGCGGAGCCTGCGGGGCGGGCTCCGGCCGGGGCGCGGCGGGGACCGCAGGCTCCGCCCTCGACGGCGTCGCCTCTGCGACCGGCTGGGCGGCCGGCTGGGCGGCCGGCGTAGGCGTGACCACCGGCTGCGGAGCCGGCGCGGCAGAAGGTACGTCCGCAGGAGCGGCCTTGGCCGCGGCCTTCGCCTCCAGCCTCGCCGCCCGCTTCGCTGCCACCGCGTCCGCGTCGGACTGGAGCAGCTGATCCAGCTCGGCTGCCTGCTCGGCCAAGGACATCTCCTCGATGCCCTTCACCGACCCCAGACGCCGCGCGACGTTGATGGAGATACCCTCCTCGCCACGCGCCTTGGCCCGCACCTGGCGCTGCAGCTCCGGGTGGAGCTTCAGCAGGTTCTTGCGGTGCGAGATCCAGCTCTGGGACCAGCCCTCCGCCTCGGCGGCCTCCTTGGCGGACGGGTACTGCGCCACGATGAGCAGGACCGCGTTGGCCTCCTCGATCGGGTCGAAGTCCTTGCGCGCCATGTTCTCGTCGAGCGCCGCCCGCAGCAGGGTCGCCTTGGACTCCGCCACCGTGTCGTCGACGACGACCAGCAGTTGCTCCCGCCCGTACAGCTGCGCCGCTGCGCGGCGGCGGTTGCCGTTGACGATGACCACGTCCTGCGGACCCGCACCGAGCACCTGCCGGTCCTCCGGCCACAGCCGCAGGTAGGCGTCGGGGGTGACGGCGAGGCAGCTCTGCAGCTGGCGGTCCTTGATGCTCGCCAGGTCGGAGAGGTCGCCCAGCTCGTCGCGGGGGTTGCGGGGGTTGGGCAGGCAGTTGGCGGTGGGGACCCACCGCGCCGGGGTGTCCTTGGTGCTGTCCACACCCGGGGCGTCGACGACCGGGTCGGCGGCCATCGACGCGAAGGAGACACGACGGCCTGCCATCAGCGACCCCCGTACCCGAGCTCGAGGGACAGGCGGAAGAAGTCCTCGCGCGCCCGGTAGGCGGTGCCGCTCTCCTTGTACTGGGTGACGACGGTGCCCTCGGCGACCGCCCGCGAGTGGATCTTGTAGCGGCGAAGGACGGTCTTGGCACGAGGCCAGCCCTTCGCCGCGATGTACGCCTCGGTGTCCTCGAGGTCGGCGCGGCCGTCCCGAGGGTCCCAGTTGTTGACGACGATTCGGAAGGGGATGTCCATCGGCTCGATGACCTTCTGGATCGTCCGGGCCGTCGGGTCGAAGCACAGCGGCTCGGTGATCATCGGGACCAGGACGTCGTCCGCGATCTCCAGAGCCCGGCGCAGGATCTCCTCGTCGGCCAGGGTGCCCGGCGTGTCGATGAAGATGTGCTCGTACTCGTCCTTCTCGCCGAGGACGTCGAAGGTGCACGCCGCGAGGTTGACCGTGGTGGTGGTCTTGCCCACGCCGCCCTTCTGGTTGGCGATGACGTGGATCTTCGCGCCGGTCTTCTTCAGGTGGATCAGCTGGTCGGCCTGCTCGTGCGCCGCCATGAAGTCGAAGGGCAGGTTGTCTCCCACCCGCTCCGCCCAGACGACGGCGGACCCCTGGGGGTCGGTGGACACGACAAGCACAGATGGCTTCATGATGTTCCGTTCTCTCCGTGGGCTTCCCGGGCGGTGTTGCCCGGTACTGCGGATGCCCGCCGCCAAAGCCATGGACGGCGGACGGGGAACAGCATTCCAGATGATCAGGTAGGGGCCTGACGCGACCCGCGTGTTATTGAGCACAATGATCGGATCGATTCCGCATCGAGACCTGACTACTCCTCTCCGAAGTGGGTCCTGACCTTTTTCTCGACGGGCATGGAGACGCATGCGCGGCAGAGGGGGGAGGGTGCATGAAAGGCAGTTACTCGAGCACGTGGATCGAAACCCGTGGGTGCTTCGATGCCCGGTTGCTGTTGCCCAACCCATGCGTGGTGGTTCGGGTTGGATCGCCGTCGCTGGTGTGGCGTCGTGTGGGAGGATGTTCCAATCCTCCGGGACGGTCCAGCAGCTTGGTTACTTCTGGCTCTGCCGGGTGCCACAGCAGGTCAAGAAGTCGCAAAGGTGCTGCATCGTCCCAGGTCGGGAAGTCCCCTCCCCGCACGTGCGGGGGTCAGCCCCGGCGCAGGTTCCACGACAGGGCCAGCACCGGCTCCTCCCCGCACGTGCGGGGGTCAGCCGATCGGCCGACGCGGGCTGACGCCCTGGAGGCCGGCCTGGCGCATCAGGCGTTCGACCCGTTTTCGGCCGACGCGGGTGCCCTCGCGTCGCAGGACGGCGTGGACGCGCGGGAGCCGTAGGTTTCGTCGGAGTCGGCGTGGATCCGGCGGATGTGTTCGGTCAGCTCGGCGTCGTGGCGGTTACGCTCGCTCGGCTCTACGGCGTCGCGGCGCAAGCGGTAGCAGGTGGAGGCGGGGATGTGCAGTTCCCGGATAACGGGCTCGGCCCCGAAGCGGTCCTGGTGCTCGTCGATGAGCTTCAGTACCGTCGCCGGGTCGGGTCGAGCTCCTGGGCGAAAAAAGCGAGGGGAGGGCGGCGCCGGGACGGCCAGCAGGGCCGCCAGGGGCGGGGCCCGCTCGTCTCCTACGGCTCGGTCCACCCGCACGCCCGCCCGTCCCGGCCGCCGAGCGGGTGCCAGATCGGCGCGGACGGTCCGCGCTGGACCAGGTCCTCGATGCGGGCGGCGCCGGCCGGGACAGCGGCCAGCATCTCGGCGACAGCCGGGTTCTCCTCGGCGGCCAGCCGCAGATCCGCCACCGCCGAGCGCACCCCGGATGCCGCCGTGCCGACCAGCACCACCAGCAGCCACGGGAACGCTCGCCAGCGCCGCTCCCACGCCCGACCGGCCCCGTCCTCGCCCGCCTGCTCCCACACCCGGGCGCAGGCCGCCAGCTGCGCCGCGGTCTCCTCGGCGCCGACACCGGGGCGGTGCCGTTCGACGAACGCCCGCAGCCGGTACCGCTCCTCGCCGAGGCCGGCGGTGTAGGCGAGCTCGGCGGCGGGCCGGTACACCCCGCGGCTCCCGACCGACAGCTCCAGGCCGGGGAGGAGGTCGAGCGGCCCGCAGGCCTCGCCACGGGGGCGGGCGTCGGCGACGAAGGCGGCGTGGATCCGGCCGACGTCGAGCAGGTGCTCGCGCCCGTGCCGCACGGCCAGCTGCTCCCCGTCCAGCGCCTGGGCGGTCGGGCGGCGAGCCTCGGGGCAGGTGGCCGCCACTGCCGCGCCCTGGGCGGTGAGGTGCCAGGCCTTCGCACGGCGGCCTGCGGCAGGGTCACGAACTCCGCCAGGCCCTCGGCGTGCAGGCGGGTCAGCCTCGCGGAGAAGGCGCCCGAACGCGACCTGGAATGGTCCGACAACAACCTGATCGGCATGAACGCCAGGCACCGGCTCAACTCGCTCGACGACTTCGCCCCCATCCCGCACGCCCACCTGCTGGTCGACAACACCCGCCTGCGCCCCGACGAGGTCGCCGTCCGGGCCATCGAGCACTTCGGCCTCTGACCCGCGGACGGGATCACGGCGAATCGCCGGTCCGCTCCGCAACGGCCCCGCCGGGGTAACATCCCGGCCGGACGCAACTCCTTCGCATTAAGGTGTGGGCATGAGTTCCCGAGCGACCACACGCCCCGGCGGGCGCAGCGCCCGCGTCCAGCAGTCCGTGCACCAGGCCGTCCGCGAGCTGGAGGCGGAGGTGGGGCGGGAGGCGCTCACCGTGCCGCTGATCGCTGCGCGTGCGGGGGTGACGCCGTCCACCGTCTACCGGCGCTGGGGGGACCTGCGGGAGCTGCTGTCCGACGTGGCGGTCGAACGCCTGCGCCCGGACGCCCCGCCGGCCGACCACGGCAGTCTGCGGGCCGATCTGGAGGCGTGGGCCGCGCAGTTCGCCGAGGAGATGTCCTCGACGGCGGGCCGCACGTACATCCGCGACGCCCTGCTGGGTGATCCCGAGCAGGGCAACGCGGTCCGCTGCTCCGACTACGCCGCCGAGCAGTTGACGGCCGTCTGCGTGCGCGCGGCCGGGCGGGGGGAGGGGGTACCCGGCGTGGAGACCCTGCTGGACGTCCTCGTCGCCCCTCTGATGTACCGGATCCTGTTCCGCCCCTCGGAGCTGTCCGGGGCCTACACCGACGGCCTGGTCGCGGCGGCGCTCGGCGGCGCTGCGCCGCCCCCGCCCCCGGGCCGCTAAAAGCTAAATATTTGCGTCATGGGCTCCCGGGTGCCTAGAGTGATTAACGCAAAGCATTCGCCTTAAGGGTTAGAGGTGCTCCATGACCAGCGTCACCGCCCTGCCGTCCCGCCCCCGCCGCCTGCCCGCGCCGAGCCGCCGCAGCGTCTTCCACCTGCACGCCTCGGTCCTGGCGGCCCTGCTGGCAGCCTCCAGCGCACCGACCCCGATCTACCCGCTCTACCAGCACGCGTGGCACCTGTCGGCCACCACGCTCACCGTCGTGTTCAGCGCCTACGCGCTCGCCCTGCTGCTGGCCCTGCTGACCGCCGGCACGCTCTCGGACCGCCTTGGCCGGCGCCCGGTCCTCGCCGGGGCCCTGCTGGCCGAAGCCGCCGCGACGGCCGTCCTCGCCACCGCCCAGGGGGCGGCGACGCTGATCGCTGCCCGGATCCTGCAGGGCCTGGCCACCGGCGTGGCCACCGGCGCCGCCGGAGCCGCCCTGCTCGACTTCGAGGACCCCGACCGCCCCGGCCGGGCGACGGCCGCCAACGCCGTCGCCCCCGCAGTCGGCATGGCCGCCGGCGTGCTGGCCGCCACGGCCCTCGCGCAGTACGCCCCCGCCCCCACCCGCACCGTCTACCTGCTGCTGCTCCTGCTCTTCGTCGCGCAGACCGCCGCCGTCCTGCGCACCCCCGAAACCGCCCGCCCCGAGACCGCCCGCCCCGGACCCGGCGCCCTGCGCTCGCTGCGCCCCGCGATCGCCGTCGCCCGCGCCTCCCGGCCGGCCCTGGCGCTCGCCGCCCCCGGCATCGCCGCCGCCTGGGCGCTGGGCGGCTTCTACTCCTCCCTCGGCCCCTCGCTTGCCCGCCTCATCGCCCCGCACACCGTCCCCGCCACCGGCGGCCTGGTCTTCTTCACCCTGACGGCCGCAGCCGGCCTCACCGGCCACGCCTGCCGGGCCCTGCCCGCCCGCGCCGTGAGCCTGACCGGCACCGCGCTCCTACTCCCAGGGACCCTGCTGCCCCTGGGCGCCCCCCACCTGCACAGCCTGGCCGCGCTGTTCGCCGGCGCCGCCGCGGCGGGCGCGGGCTTCGGCGCCGTCACCCAGGGCGCCCTGCGCCTGCTGCTGCCCCCGGCCGCCCCGGGCGAACGCGCCGGCACGCTCGCCGCCTACTACCTCCTCGCCTACCTGGCGATGAGCGTGCCCGCCGTCCTCGCCGGTCGACTGACCGACCTGTACGGCCTGCCTACCGCCCTCGCGCTCTACGCCGCGACGGTCCTGCTGCTCGCCCTGGCCGGCCTCGTCCGCGGCCTGCGGCGCCCGCCCGCCGCCTGAGCACACCCAGCCCGAGCACGCCCCCGTACTGCCCGAAAGGACCCACCGTTGAGCACCGCCACCCCCCGCCCCGCCGCCTCCCGCACGAGCACGGGATGGAGCCTCGGCGACATCACCGTGCGCCGCGTCGACGAGATCGAACTGCCACGGCAGACCGGGCCCTGGCTGCTGCCGGACGCCACCAGGCAGGTGCTCGACCAGGCGCCGTGGCTGCGCCCCGACTTCGCCGACGCCGACGTCCCCCGCCTGGCGAGCCACGGCTTCGCCGTGGAGGCCGGCGGACTACGGATCGTGGTGGACACCGGCATCGGCAACGCCAAGCCGCGCGCCAACCCGGCGTGGAACGGCCTGGACACCGACTTCCTGGAGCGCCTGACCGCCGCCGGCTTCCCGCCCGAGTCCGTGGACCTGGTGATCACCACCCACCTGCACACCGACCACGTCGGCTGGAACACCCGCCTCGACGGTGGGGGCTGGGTCCCCACTTTCCCCAACGCCCGCTACCTCACCAGCCGCACCGAATGGGACCACTGGGCCGCCGCCGACCTGGACGAGGCACGCGCCCAGATGTTCCGCGACTCCGTCCACCCCGTCCGCGACGCCGGGCAGTACGACGCCGTGGCCGTCCCCGATCAGGGGCACGGGAACACAGACGGGTACGAGGTCGCGCCGGGCGTCCTCCTGGTTTCCGCCCCGGGCCACACCCCGGGGCAGGTCGCCGTTGAACTGCGCGGCAGCGACCGCCGGGCGCTGATCACCGGCGACAGCATCCACCACCCCGTCCAGCTGTCCCACCCCCACGTGCACAGCTGCGTCGACATCGACCCCGCCCAGGCCGTCCGCACCCGCGCCCGGCTGCTCGACACCCTGGCGGACACCGACGCGCTGCTCCTGGGCACCCACTTCCCGCAGCCCACGGCCGGCACCGTCCGCCGGGAGAACGGCCGCTACCGGCTGCTCGCCGAGCCGGGCTCCGAGCTCCCGGCCACCGCGGCCTGACCGCGCGGGCCGCGGCGCCCGCAACCATCTAAAGCAAGCCATTGGCCTTTACGGTCCCCGATCGAGAACCCAACCGAGAACCCGACCGAGCAGGAGAGCATCCCCGTGTCCACCGTCGAACTCACCCCACCGGAGGCCGCCCGCTGGGCCGCCCGCTCCGGACTCGTCCTGCCCGCCGAGCGCCATGCCGCGGTCGCCGCGGTCGCCAACCACATCCACACGGTCGTCTCGGTCCTGCGCGAGCTGGACTTCGCGGACGTCCCGCCCGCCGCCGCCTACCGCGCCGCACAGGAGAAGCACGATGCAGCCGTATGAGCTCTCCCTCGCCGCCGCCGCGGACGCGATCCGCGCCCGGCGACTGTCCCCCGTCGAACTGGTCGACTCCGTCCTCGACCGCATCGAGAAGACCGAGCCGCAGCTCGGCGCCTACGTCACGGTCACGGCGGAACACGCCCGCCGCGCGGCCACCGAGGCCGCGCACGACGTGGCGCACGGCCGCCACCGGGGACCGCTGCACGGCGTCCCGATGGCGCTCAAGGACCTGATCGACGTCGGCGGGATGGCCACCACGGCCAGCTCCCGCGTCCGCGCCGGCCACCGCGCGGCGGCGGACAGCACGGTCGCCGCGCGCCTGAGCGCGGCCGGCGCCGTCCTGCTCGGCAAGACCCACACCCACGAGTTCGCGTTCGGCCTGACCACCCCGCAGACCCGCAACGCCTGGGACCGCGGCCGGGTCGCCGGTGGCTCCAGCGGCGGCTCCGCGGTCGCCGTCGCCGCGGGCGCCGCGACCTTCGCCCTGGGCACCGACACCGGCGGGTCGATCCGCGTGCCCGCCGCACTCAACGGGGTCGTCGGCCTCAAGCCGACCTACGGCCTCGTGCCCCGGCACGGCGTCACCTCCCTGTCCTGGTCACTGGACCACGTCGGCCCCATCACCCGCACCGTCGAGGACGCCGCCCTGGTCCTGACCGCGCTGGCCGGACACGACCCCCGCGACCCCGCCTCGCTGTCCGTGCCCGCCGCGGACTACCGGCCCGGCGACGCAACGGACCTGACCGGGCTGCGCATCGGCGTGCCGCGCACCTACTACTTCGACAACGTCCACCCGCAGGTGGAGACCGCGGTCCGGAACGCCATCGGGCAACTGGAGGCCCTGGGCGCCCGGCTCGTCGAAGTCGACATCCCGATGACCCGCTACATCCAGGCCACGCAGTGGGGCCTGATGGTGCCGGAGGCCGGCGCCTACCACGAGGGCAGCCTGCGCACCGTCCCCGAGCTGTACCAGGACGACGTCCGCATCCTCCTGGAGGCGAGCGAACTGATGAGCGCCGGTGACTACGTACGCGCTCAACGCTCCCGCACGCTCATGCGTGCCGAGTGGGCGCGGATGCTGGCGGAGGTCGACGTGATCGCCGCTCCGAGCGTCCCCATGCCCGCGGTCGGAGCCGACGAGGAGACGGTCACCTGGCCGGACGGCACGGTCGAGAGCGTCTCCGACGCCTACGTACGGCTCAGCGCCCCCGCCAACATCACCGGGGTGCCCGCCCTGACCGTCCCGGTCGGCCACGACGAGGCGGGCCTGCCGATCGGCATGCAGCTGCTCGGCCGGCCCCTCGGCGAGCCGGTACTCCTGCGGGTCGGCTACGCCCACGAGCAGACGCGGCCCGCCCCGGCCCTCGCCCCGGCGGCCTGAGCGAGGGCGCCCGGGACGGAGGCCTCCGGGGCGGCGGTCACGCCGACGGTGCGGACTGGACCACCTTGCGGCCGCTGCTTGGACGCAGACGGCCGCTCAGTCCCCGGCCCGTTCAGGGGCTCACCGCGACGGTGGTGGTCTCGGGGTTGGCGCCGTTGCCCTGGTACACGCTGTCGCCGCTGTAGACGGCCGTGACGAGGTGCCTGCCGGCGGTGCGGAAGGAGGTGACGACGCCCGCGGCGGCGCATTGTCGAGGCCGAGGAACAGCGGCCGCGGGCCCAAGGACGTGCCGGTGGTGGTGTCGGTGAACGTCACCGTGCCGGTGGGCCTGGTCGTGGAGCCCGTCCCCGGGCAGACCAGGTGGGCTGCTCGGTTGTCACCGGTCAGCGGCACACTGCGCGCATGAGTTCTGATCGACATGCTGTCCGGAGGTCCCTCGATCCGACCTGGGCCGAGTCCATGGGCGGTCCCCTGATCGTCGTTCCGGAGTCCGCGCTGTCCTCCTGGGGCGGATGCACCGAGGAAGGCATGGTCATCAGCGACGGTGACCGGCCTGATGACCACGACCGGGCCTGCGAGGTAGCGGGCCTGGGCCGAGGTGATCGGCCTGCGCGGTCACGACACCGTTTCCGCACTGGTGCTGGGCGATGAGGGTGCCACGACCTGCTACCTGCCCGACCGGCGGGCCTTCGTTCGCCGGCTCGCCGCCGACTCGTTCGCCGCGGCCGAGACCGTACTGGCCGATCCCGCGACGCGGTGGGAGGAGTGCGGGTTTTGGGACACTGACGGCCCGGCAGTCCTCATGGACTCGGCCGAGGCCGGTCGGCACCTCGGCGTGCCCTACCCGGACGGCCGAGGCCGCGCCGGCCCTCACGGTCATCAGCATCCGGGCGACCAGCGGGTGGGTATCGGCGACGGCCTGGAGGTCGCGGATGCGCTGCCCGGCGGCGCGCTCGCCGGTGTCGGCCAGGACGAACAGCAGCCGCGGGAAGACCACGTAGTGCTGCTGCCAGGCTGGCAGGATGCTCTGTGCGCGCCGGCGTTGCGCCGCAGGTGGGGCGGGATCGGGCGGTGGTCGCGGAAGGTGGTTCAGCAGGGTGGTCAGGGTGCGGTGGGCGGGGTGGCGGGACCAGACGGTCGGCAGGATCACCCCGGCGTACAGGAGCAGGAAAATGACCAGGGCGGCGGTGCCGAAGCCACTCCGACCTGGCGCGGAACCTGACTCTCAGAGGCGGTATGCGAGGTTTTGGTGGATACCTGACTCTGTCGTGGGATTGGCGTGCAGGTCAGGGGGCTGTTAATCGAGTGCCCATTGTCCAGGCGACGCCCGGAGTTGTGCCCTGCTGCCGTGACCTCCCCCGCGTCGCCCGGGGCGCGTGTCAGGCCTGGTCGGAGGCGTCGCCGTAGACGTTGCCGGGGCTGACCACCTGGGTGATGGCCCGGCCGAGCAGGGTGCTGGGATTCTCGCCGTTCGAGGGGATGTCCGTGTTGAGCAGGATCACCATCGTCGCCTTCTGGGCGGGCAGGTAGACCGTCAGGCTCTGGTAGCCGGGCAGGGAGCCCGCGTGGCCGATCCACCCGTGGTTGATGTCGATGCCCAGCCCGTAGGCGTCACCCGGCGCGCCGGTGGGCTGCGCGTCGAGGCGCTCCGCCTGGGTCTTCGGGGTCAGCAGGCCGCCTGTCGCGACGTTCTCCGCCCAGGAGCGCATGTCCTCGAGGTCCGAGATCATCGCGCCGGCTGCCCAGCCCCAGCTTGGGTTGAAGTCCGTGGCGTCCGCCACCGTGCCGTCCGGCGTCACGTCGGTGTAGCCGTGGGCGTGCGGCAGCGGGAACTCCGCCGCCTCCGGCAGGAAGGTGTGGTCCAGGCCGCTCGGCCGCGTGATCAGGTCTCGGATCACGTCCCGCAAGGGGCGGTGGGTGACCTTCTCGACGACCAGGCCGAGCAGCACGGTGTTCGTGTTGGAATAGTCGAACTGCGTGCCGGGCGGGAACTGGTTGGGATGCTCGAAGGCGATGTCGAGCAGCTCACTCGGCGACCACTGGCGATGCGGCTCGGTCGCCAGCAGGTGCTGAAAGCCCGTGTCCTTGCTGTAGGCGAACAGGCCGCTGCGCAATATCCGCGAGCTGACGCAGCGTGATGTGCTCTCCGTCGGGCACTGCGTCGACGTACGCGGAGATCGGGTCGTCCAGGCCGACCTCGCCGCGGTCGACGAGTTGGAGCAGCGCGGTGACGGTGAAGGTCTTGGTCTCGCTGCCGATCCGCATGTTCAGGTCGGTTCGCATCGGGGTGCAGTCGCTCGTGTCCGCGACGCCGAAAGCCCGCACGTAGCGCGGCTGTCCGGGCTTCCAGACGCCCACGATCACGCCAGGGACACCAGCCTCGGTGGCCGCCTGCTGGATCACCCGGTCCAGCTCCGCCGCGGTCGCTTCCCAGGGCTGTGACGCGGCGGCCGGTTCCCTGGGAACCGGTACGGCCGCTGCAGGCGCGGCGATCGCGGGCAGGGCGGCTGCCAAGCAGGCAGAGATGGTCGTCACGGTGCGAAGCAGGGCAGATCGGCCCGTCCGGATAGACATACGTCCTGGATAAGTCGCTTCAGGTTTTTGCCTGTGGTACCACACGGGCCCCCTGCGGACATTCATCCGAACGCCCTTGGGATTGCGGTGCAGCGGACCCCGACGGCTGCCCCCGCACACAACGGCGTCAGCGCCCCCGGCACCATCGAAGTGTGGCGGTGAGGCAGATCTGAACGGATTCCGACGTAGGTGGTCGAGCCCGCCGCAGCGTTACTTCACCAGGACAGGACCATCTTCGGTCTCGACGGCCGTGAGCTGCTCGAACCCAGCGAACTCTTCCGGACTTGGCCCGTGAATTCTCCTTCCCGGGACTTCAGGAAGAACTGGGAATGCCACGGTGGAGTGCATCTAGGACCACCCGCACCACCTTACCGGCCTCGCGATCCTTATCGAGCACGCCGACCCGCTGCTTACCGCTCTCCATATCGGCATCCTCGTCTCTGCGCTCTGCCAGGCCGCCTGGAATGCGAACCTCGGGCTTGTCGCCGACCGCGTGCCCGACCAGGACCAGGCCCGTGACCGGTCACCCGTTTGCAGAGCCACACGTTCAGGCGACGACGAAACCGACATTGGATCACGTACCGCCCTCTCAAAACCAGGGATGAAACGCCCAGTCAACGAGGGCATGGAGGAGGGCTTCGCACAGCGCCTGAAGATCTGCGAGGACTGCCTGGCGTCCCACGCCGGGCCGGTGGCCTACATCGACTGCCCCTCGTGCACCGGCTGGAGGGATGCGGCGTGAGTGTGCGGAAGGGCCTGTGTGGGAGAGTACGTGGCGATCACGAATCCTGGGGGTGGGATCAGTGCGCACACGTCACTGCGCGGTGGTGGGGATTGTTCTGGCGGTTCTCGGCGTGTCGGCCTGCACGGCCGACCGGAAGGCCGGGCCGGAGGCAGCTGCGGCCTCCGGCCCGGTGCCTGCGCCCAAGAGCCTGCGCGAGGGCCTGCTGACCCAGGAGCGGCTTCCCCGGGGGTTCCGGCTGAACAAGGTGGAGGTCGACCCGACGTCGACCGCCGCTTCGGCCACGCCCGTCCCCATCGCCTCGCTTCGGTGCGACGAACTCGAGGTCGACTCCTTCATGACGACGCACGCCCCACCCTTGGAGAACGTGGCGGCGGACCTGGAACGGACGCCGACCGGCGGCGAGGGCGACGGCTGGTTCGGCCGGGAGCTGCTCGACCGCTACGCGCCCGGCCGAGCGGCCGAGGTCATGGACGCCATCCGCGGTGCCGCGAAGCGCTGCGCCTCCTTCACCACCACACTCACGGACGGCACGAAGATCCGGGAGACCGCGTCCGTCACGCCAGCCGGGGTGCCGGCTGACGACAGCCTCCTGATCCACTTCACCTCGACCTTCCCCGGGGCCTCGAAACCCTTCGAGAAGGTCACCGGTTTCGTCCGCCAGGGCGACGTGATCCTCGTGGTGCAGCACTCCTCCAGCCAGGAGCCGTCCACGGACACCCAAGAGGTCCTCGCCGCTGCCGTGAAGTCGTACCGTTCCGCCAGCGGCTGACGCCGCGCGCCTCAGTCCTCCATCTCCGAGGTGCCCCAGAGCGGGAACCAACGGGAAAGGTCCGGCTCGATACGAAGATCGTTCTTGAGCATGTTGGAGATCTCGACTTCCAGAGGATTGTTCCGCTTCTCCTGCCCACGCTGTTTACACATCGGGTAGAAGATGCCGCCGCGCGGCCGGTTCGCCGACTCCGCGCCGCCGTCGCTGCTCCGCGGGCCCTGATCGCCGAGTGCAACGCGGTACTGCAACGCGGGGTGCAACACGCTGCAACGCGGAGCTCGCGTTGCACCCCTGAGCTGGGCATTCACCCCTCTTGAAGGGCGGCCGGGCCGCGTTGCAGCGGGCGTGTTGCGCCCCTGCGCGCCGGCCCGCGTTCGGCTACTCCCAGCGCATTCCGAGCTCGGTGAGCCGGGCGGCGCGTTCGGCGGGGATGCCGGCGCGCCTGCTGCGGCTGTTGGCGATGAACAGGCCGAGGCTGATCCGCACGGTGGTGCCGTCGGCCAGGACCAGGGATTCCTTGTGCGTGCGGGGGACGTTGAGGTGCCCCTCGCGGGCCCGGTACTGGGCGGCGGCTGCCAGGTTCCGGGCCTCCTTCTCCGCCTGCGTCACCTTCGCAGCCGGCTTCTGCTCCGGCGCCAGGGGTTCGAGTCCGAGGACGTGTTCCAGCGCCCACTGCTGGGCTGGTGCGAGCTTGTCCCAGCCGACCTACTGCGCGCGGCCCCAGCCCGCCAAGTCCTCGCCCTGGACGATGATGCTGCCCGGCTCGGCACCGGCCAGCATCCCGCCGTCCTTGATGTGGCGCCAGGCCAGGATGAAGCACCGCCGCCACTCCACCGGCCAGGACAGGCACCACCCCGGGTCGATGGCATCGAACGCCGCCTTCCGGTCGGCGGGCAGCGCCCCGGTCCAGTCCAGACCGGTCTCGCCGGCCTCCGCCCGGCGTTGGAGGGCTTCGGTGCGCCGCTGCGCGGTGCGAGCGTTCTTCATGCTGACCCCGACCGGCCGCCCGCCCCACACCGCCTCGTTGGGCGGGCAGGCGTGCCCGTGCTCGGCCGCGTAGCCGGCCACCGAGGTCAGATTGTCGGTGAAGGCGGTGTCGAATGCCGACCAGACCATGCCCAGCTCGTCGAGCTCCTTCACCCGCTCCGGGTCGAGGACGTCGGCGGCCTTGTCACGGCGCTGGTCGGCCACCCACACTCCCAACCGGTGCCCGGACGGGGCGACGTAGGCGTACGGCACCTTCACATCCCCGAACGCCTCCCGGTAGGCCAACAGCTCCTCCAGACCCCGCCGGAACTCAGCCCGCTCCGGCTCCAACACCCGGGTCCGCACGAACGCCGCGATCACCGCCGGATCCCGCTGCGTGGAGAACTGCAGCAGCTGCGCCTCGGCGCCGGCGGAGCGGAACTCCTCCGGCTCCCCGGCGTGCCGGGGCTCCCACGGCGGCCGGGTCTCGGACTGCAGCATCGCCAGGCGCTCCACGGCGGCCGCGGCGTGGGCCCGCAGCGCCATCAGGAGCTTGGCCAGCCCGTCGAACGCCTTCGAGCTGAGCGGCTGCCCGCCGGTCTCCCCGCGGCCGAGCAGGACGGGCACCACGATGGTGGCGACCTTGCCGCTGCCCGGCGCCATCCGCAGGGCCCGGCCGACGGCCGGGGCCAGGTCGACCGTTGACCCGCGCACGTCGGCGAAGAACGGGCCCGTCCGGCGCGGTGCGGGTGCCCCTTGTTCGGAGTCGGACGGCTGCCCCGGGGTACCGGCCGGACCGGACCGGGCGGGCGGCCTCCGCCGTATCTTGTACACAATCAGGTGGCGGTCGCCAGGCGCGATGGCTGCTGCGCCGTCGACCGGATGGTTCCGTGGATGTGATCAGTGCTTTGGACTGCAGTCCGGGCAGATATTGTCGTCGTTGAACTCAAAGTGCACGTTGCTCGGCTGTAGATGGTTGGACCTGCAGACAGTGCACAGGTCCCCGCCGCAGCTTCCGCAGCCTACGTAGCGTCCGCCGGCGTACTCGTAGCGACGCTTCTCAATCCATGGGTCATCACAAGCCATACCGGGTTCCCTTTCAGCGAGATCATCTTCTTTCACCTCGGGCTAACGAGTGCACCCCGCACGATGGTTGCAGGGGTCTCTCCGTCGTCCCGGCCGCTGTGGCCGCTGTGGCCGCCGTCCGCAAGCTGCGCACCCCCGAGGCCCCGGCCGCCCTGCCGCGTCCCGGGTTGCTGCGGTGCGTGCTCGGCGCCCCGCCCCGAGGCCGGCGCGGAGTAGGGCCGGGAAGCGGCCGGCCCGGCCACCGTGGTGGTGACCGGGCCGGACCGTGCGGGCCGTGCTCAGGCGTTGCGCAGGGCGAACGCGACGCCCGCGCTCAGCGCGGTGAGCTGGGCCGCGTTGAGGCCGAGCACGCGGGCCTGGCCTTGGCGATGTTGCCGAGCAGGCAGGTGCCGACCGGGGCCGTGCCGAGGATCACCGCGGCCTTCTGCTGGCGAGCACTCATCTTCTCCGCCCCCTTCCGGGGTTGGTCACCTACCACGGTCCCGCCAGCACTGACAAACCGGGGCGGACCGACCACCCAGGCATGCTTGTGCGACTTACTGAAAAGGCGTGGACAGTGTCGACGGGGAGGCGTAGGGTCGCCCTAGCGTTTCAAGTTGGATGGATAGGCGTGGAGGTTGTGGGTGTGTTCGTGACGACCGGGCAGGCTGGGACGGCTATGGGGTGTTCGATCCCGACGGTGAAGAAGCTGATGGCCACCGGCGTGGTCCCGGGCGTGCGCGATCAGGGTCGGCAGGTGTTCCCGCTGGCCGCCCTCCAGCGGTTGCAGGCCCGCCCGGCCGCCGACCTGACAGCGCTCGCCGCGCCCGAGGTGGCGGTGCTGCGCTCGGACGCTGCGGCGCGGGTCGAGAAGCCGGACCCGAAGTGGAACCGGGAGTGGATCGGCTTCGGCACCGCACTGGACCAGGCGCAGCTGCTGGCCGCGCTGTCCGGGTGGTGGCGGTGCGACCCGGCGCGGGTCGCGGCCGGCGCTGTGCTGCCGGTGACGGTGGCCGGGTTCGTCGTTGCGGTGCTGACCGGCCTGGAGGAGTGGGAGTCCGACGGCACCGCCGGCACCACGGGCCGCTACCGCTTCCCGAAGGCGCGCCTGGCCGGCTACCTGACCGACCTCACCGCCCCTGCCAACGCCGCCACCCCCGCCGATCCGGAGGATGCCCGCCTCGCGGGCCTGCTGCTCGGCACCCGCCTGGCGTCCGTCTCCGGTGGCCCGATCGCCTACGTCACCACCAACCCGACCACCGCCACCGTCATCGAGGGGGAGTGACCCGCTGATGGACCGTAAGACGTACACCTCCGAGCTCGCCGGTCTGCGCGAGCTGCGCACCGAGATCACGGCCGCCGAGAAGACGGTCGCGGCCGCGCAGAAGGAGCTGGACAAGCTCACCGCCCAGCGTGCGCGCCGGGTGGCCGGGCTCGCGGGGTACGAGGGCGCCCAGGCCGCGCCGATCGCGAAGGCCTCCGGGTTGTCGGTCGGTGACGTGGTGCGGATCGCGCCGCTGCTGGACCCGACCCCGGCCGCCGTGCGCGCTGCCAAGGCCGACGACCAGGCCGCCGCCGACGCTGTGCCCGCCCCGGGGCCTGCGGTCGAGCCGGTCGCCGAGCCCGTGAGCGTGGTCGCTCCGGCGTTGGCCCGCCCCGCCGTCGTCGTCGAGCAGCCGACCCAGGCCGCCCCGGCCGTCGAGGCGCAGGCCGAGGTCGAGGACCAGGTCGTCCTCGAGCAGCCCACCCCGGCCGCGCCCGTCGCTGCTGCGCCGGTCGTCCCGGCGGCTCCGGTCGCTCCGGTCGCTGTGGGGCCGCGCGAGTTGCCCACCCTTCCCGAGGGACCGGCGGGCGCGCGGTTCGAGGCGGTGACCACCGGGCTGGTGTCCAAGCGCCCGAACTTCGTCCAGCAGGCCCGCGCGACGGTGTTTCTGGACGCCGCGACCGGTGACCTGGCGGTGCGCGACCGCGTGGTGCGCCTCGACCTCGGCGCCCGCACCCCGGGGGAGATCCTGGACGCCGTCCTGCAGGCCGCGCCGGGCACGGAGCGGATCTACATCACCGCCGGCGCCCCCTGGCACGACGGCGCTGAGCGCTACAGCACGCTCAAGGACGCGGTGGCGGCCTGGCTGAACACCCCGTCCGAGCGGTGGACGACCGCTGTCGGCTCCGGCCGGGACAAGCTGGCCGGGCACTTCGTGCACCAGCGCCAGCCGGTCGGCCGCTACGCCCCCGCCACCGCACCGGACAGCGGCACCACCGAGATCCGCTCGATGGGGGAGTGGTTCGACCCGGACGGCGCCGGCGTCGTCACCTGCCGCCAGGCGTTCACGCTGCTGTGGCAGGCGCTGCGACGCCACTGGGACGACGCCGTGCTCATGGGCTCCCCGAGCCAGACCGGCCGGGACCTGTGGTCGCGCACAATTCCGACCACCGGCAAGTGGGCCGGCGGCTACCCGGTCCTCTCCGAGGAACTGCGCGGTCTCCTGCACGCGACCGGCGGGCAGGGCCGCACCGAGCTGATCCTGCCCCCGCGTGTCCCCGAACAGCTCCCGGCCCTGGTCGAGTACGACCGCACCTTCGCCTACGCCAAGCACCTGTGGAAGTCCCCGGTCGGCACCCCGCGCCGGATCACCGCGGCCGCGTTCGCCGCGATGACGGAGGCCGAGCAGACGAAGGCGCTGATGTCCTGCTCGCACTGGAACGTGCGGCTGACCGTCCCGGCCGGGTGGAACCACGTCGGCCTGCTCCCGGCGCCGGTCACCGGTGACCGCGCCTGGGTCTACCCCTCGGAGCCGGGTGCCACCTTCACCACCTGGGCAGGTGGCGCGGAGGTCCACCTGGCGCTGTCCAACCACCTGATGCCGTGGAAGGTCGAGATCCTCGGCGGCCTGCTGTTCGAGGACGGCAAGCCGCTGGACGAGTGGGGCAAGCGGTTGAAGGCCGCCTGGGCGGACCTGACCAACCTCTCCCGGATCCACGGGGACGAGCGGCAGCGGCAGGCGGCCTACCTCGCCTCTCGTGCCGTTCGCTCGGTGCTGCTGTTCGGCCTGGGCGGCTTCGCCCAGCGCCCGCGCCTGGTCTCCGGCACCACCCCGGTCGGCGAGAGCCTCCCGGCCGGGGTGGAGATCCTCGGCCAGGACGGCGACGTGGTGACCTGGCAGCGCCAGGCCGGCTTCTCCCGCGACCCCTACGCGCACCCCGAGTGGGCGGCCTATGTGTGGTCGGGGGCGCGGGCGGCGCTGCTGGACATGAAGTACCGGCAGGGCAAGGAGGTCATCGGCTACGCCGGGGCGCTGCACGCGAAGCCGGGAACGGTCGTGTACTTCGGCACGGACGGCATCGCGCTGACCGAGCGCCAGCCGTGGCCGTACCGCGGGGAGCCGGGCGACTACCTGCTCAAGGGCCATCTCACCGGCCCGGTGGAGCACCCGGTCAGCCAGGAGCAGTACCTGAAGCTGCGCGGCCTGGGCCGCGCCGAACTCGCCGCGAAGGGGACTGACCAGTGAGCCCGGCCGACCCGAACCAGCCGAACGAAGCCGCCCGGTTGACCCAGGAGCTGCTCGACCAGGGCTACACCAAACGCCAGGTCGCCAAGATCCTCGGCCGCGACGCCAGCCTGGTGTCCCAGTTCTTCACCAAGGGCAAGGGCAAGGCATTCGTCGCCGCGCTGCGCCAGGTCGTCCGCGCGGTGCGCGGCGGCGAACGCGACACCGAGGCGCTCGGCGCCGTCGCTCAGGAGAACGTGGAGCGGCGCCGCACGAAGACCGGGCAGAAGGCCCGGGTACGCGGGAAGGACGTCGTGGGCGAGGCGGGCGGCTCGATGGCCGGCCGCGCGGGCAAGCAGGCCATCCGCTCCGGCGCCTCCCACCTCGCCCCGGTCGTCCACGAGACCGGCCAGGCCGGAGGCCGCCTCGCCTTCACCGTCCGGATGAAGGCCAACCAGTACACGATGTCGGCCGGCTCCACGGAGGACTCCCCGGGGCTGCGACGCGGCTTCATCCCCCGCGCGGACGGCACCGAGGAGCGCACCTACGGCTCCGCCAGCACCGGCGGGTTCGACGCCGCCGAGTGGTCCCAGAGGGTCGCCGACCACCACGGCGACGTCACCGAGGCGATGCGGGCCTGGCTGGTGGAGACCGGCCGCGCCGTCGAGGACGCCGACATCGCCTATCTGGAAGTCCGCGGCTGGGTGCCGCCCGAGCAGCAGTAGAGAGTCCGGTCGTGTGACTGAGCGCTTCACTTGGCCAGTGAGCGGACGAGTTGGCCAGCTGCGCGTTTCCGGCTCCGTCAGTCCATCTCGTGTAGGGAGAGGGCGATGCCAGCGCAGGCCAGCACCGTGGTGGCTGTGACGTTGAGGAAAAGCGTGAAGGCCCACGCGCGATCTGTGATGTCGATCCACCCGATACGAAGGAGTTCGCCTTCCGCGCGTTCGAGGAGCCCGACGGTCTCGGCGAGGCCGAGCGTCGCCCGCCCCCGCTTCTGAGCGATCCGGAGCCGGGTCCGGTAGGTGTGGAACAGCCGGTCGGCAGGCACCGGGCCGTCCCAGACACCGAAGTCGCCTCCGGAAAGCAGGGCCTCGCGTGCGGGACCGCATGCCGGCGTCTGCTCAGCGAGCAGCTCGGAAAGACCGTCGGGTGTCATGTGTCAACCCTGCCGGGTCATTGCTCAACTGGCCAACTGAAATGCTCAGTCACAGGTCGGCCTCTCCCCATCCATGACCTGGCCCCGAGGAGAGGCCGACGGCCCCGACCCTTCCATAGCACCGCCCGCCCCGCCGAGCCGTCTCAGCATCCGAAGGAGAAGCACCGCCGTGGAGACCACCACCGCCACTGCCGAGCAGGACGTGCCGGCCGGACTGCGCGCCCAGGCCGTACCGCCGCTCCCGGCTCAGCCGTCCGGCACCGCCGTGAACCCGCTGCCGCTGCACTGGTTTCAGAAGGACGCGGTGGCGGCGGCGGTGCGCGAGGTGAAGGACGGCGGCCGCGCGACGGTGGTCGCCGCGACCGGATCCGGCAAGACCCTCATCGCGGCTGGCTGCGCCCGGCGTCTGGCCGCTCGGGGCCGGGTGCTGGTGCTGGTGCCGACGATCGAGCTGCTGGAGCAGACCGCCGAGGCGTGGTCGCTGCGGGGCGGGCGCCGCGGGCTGGCTGTTGCGGCGTGTTCGCGGGAGGAGGCGCTGGAGAGCGCGGAGGCCGGCGGCCGGGTCCACGCTCAGGTGTCGACGCAGGCCCCGCGGATTGCCGACCTGGTCACCAAGGAGAAGCCCGGCGAGCCGGTCACCGTGTACGCCACCTACGCCTCGCTGGAGCGGATCGTCCAGGCCCACCAGGGCTGGGGGCTGGCCCAGTGGGATCTCGTGGTGATCGACGAGGCCCACCGCACGGCCGGTTCGGAGGGGAAGGCGTGGGCGGCTGTACACGACGACGCGAAGATCCCGGCGAAGCGCCGCCTGTACTTCACCGCGACCCCGCGGATCGCGGACGACCGGCGGGCGAAGGACGGCCTGGCCGACCTCGCCGACGCCGACAGCGAGGGCCAGGCGCTGCCCGTCCTCTGCTCCATGGACGACGAGGAGATCTACGGCAAAACCGTGTTCACCTGGACGCTCGGACAGGGCATCGAGCACGGCTACCTCGCCGACTACCGCGTCCTGGTCCCCGTCGTCACCGACGAGGACCTGCGCGAACTGCTCAACCTCCCCGCCGTCGCCGACCTCCGCTCCCAGCGCAGCAACGAGGAACTCTTGCGCCTGGCCCTGCAGATCGCGATCCTGCGCGCGATCGCCGACCTCGGCCTCCGACGGGTCATCACCTTCCACTCCCGCGTCAGCGCGGCGCGGGAGTTCGCGAGCACCCTGCTGGACGCCTCCGAGCTGCTGCCCGACGCGGAGCGTCCGGAGCGGATCTGGGCGAAGGCGGTGGCCGGCACCGACCGACTGCGCGAGCGCCGGGCCGCGTTCACGGAGTTCAAGGCCCACACCGGCGAGGACGGCGAGGAGTGCGGGATCCTCTGCAACGCTCGGCTCCTGTCCGAAGGAATCGACGTCCAAGCTGTGGATTCCGTGTGCTTCGCAGACCCGAAGTCGAGCGTGATCGACATCATCCAGGCCGTCGGCCGGGCGCTGCGCCAGTCCTACCGGCAGGGCAAGGTGTCCTGGGTCATCATCCCGGTCTACCTGCCGACGCCGGAAGTCGGTGACGACACCGCCACCGCGGACCCGGCCGAGGTCCACGACGCCGGCGAGGCCGTGAAGGCCGAGGCCGACGCCGAGATCGAGGCGAGCTCGTTCCGTACGATCTGGCGGGTTCTGCGCGCCCTGGCTGCGCACGATGCCCGGGTGGTCGGCCGGATCACCGAGCTGCGCGCCAGCCGCTCTCAGGGCACCGCGCACACCACCGCGGCCACGCCGACCGAGAGCCAGGCCGCCGAGGCCGCGGAGGGCGAGCAGCAGCCGGCCCCGGTCGAGTCGCCGATCGAGTGGCTGCGGATCAACGCGAAGCAGCACACGGCGAAGATCCTCCAGACCGTGAAGCTGCGGGCGTTCAACCCGCGCGCCGTGGAGTGGCAGCGCATGCACGCCGTCGCGGCGGTCTTCCACCTCCAGCACGGCCACCTCGACCCCACCGACAAGACCAAGCACGCCGAGCTGATCTCCTGGCTCACCCGCCAGCGTCACCTCCACGGCCAGGGCCTCCTCGATGCCGCCCGCGTCAGCGAGCTGGACGCGCTCGGCATGATCTGGTCGAAGAACGCCAACGCCTGGGAACGCGGCTACGCCTACGCCGCCGCGTTCCACCACCAGCACGGCCACCTGGCGATCCCGGCGACCGCGAAGCTGGACGACTACGCGGTGGGCGCGTGGATGCGCCGCCAGCGCAAGGCCGAGAACCTCACCACGGACCAGGTGGCCAAGCTGGACGCGCTGGACGAGCTGTGGCACCTGGAGCCGGACTGGAACCGCTCCTACCGCCGCCTGCTCGCCTACCTCGCCGCCGGCGGAACCCTCGACGGCCCGGCGAACCGCACCGGCGGCGAGGCGGACCCGACCTTCCGCCCCGGCACGTGGCTGCGTAAGCAGGACAAGGCCCGCTTCGAAGGGAAGCTGACCGACCACCAGGCCGCGCTCCTGGACGCGCTCACCCGGCACGCCGAGACCGTCACCGGCTGACCCGCCCCGCGAGATACCGCCGTCCCGGCCCGCCCCGGGCCGGGACGGCCGCCCGTACCCCGCTCCCGACTTCCGGAGGCACCGCGCGATGACCGACACCGCTCGCCCCGGCCGCCAGGTGCTGACCGCACGCGAGGAGAAGAACAGCGTCGCCATCGCCTCGAACGAGTCGTTCGCCCAGATGGCTGGACCAAGACCTTCACCGACCCCCGCCTCTGCGCGGCCATCGTCGACCGCCTCACCTTCAACGGCACCATCCGCGAACCGGCACCGACTCCTACCGACTCGCCACCACCCGCGCTCGCGCCGAGCACCTGGCTGCCGGCTGAGGCGAAACCCGCCTGTCCCTCAGCTCTCCATGAAACGCCGACGCCAATACCCATAGGCACTGAATGGGCTCGTCAGCACGACGTGAGAGCTGAGGGAGACGGCCCGGCGATCGAACTCGGAGTCCAACCTGGCAACGAGCCTGCCGAGGTCTGTCCGACCACCGCGGGGAAGCCACAGCAGCACGTCTTCCAGACGGTCTCGCGCCACCAGAGGATCACAGCACTCGCAGCCGATCACCGGATCCGGCAGTACGCGGCCTGGTTGCGCCAGATACAACCGGCACTCGGTCAGGGCAGCGGCGACAGCCCCCGGCCACAGACGCTCATCTTCCAGTCGCCGGACCGCCACACGAGTGGCCGCGGACACGCCACGGATCCGGCGAACCGGCACACCTCTTCTGGGCCGCCAACGCTCCGCGCGCAGCCCCTTGGGACGCCTACGCGGCATCAGCCTTTCGGGTCAACATACCGTCATCTTGCCACGGGCCGTGCTGTTCCCACGCGCGATCACTGCGAGCCCGCGCCACTTCGAGTGTTCTCACCTCTCGCCAACATCCCTGCACTCCAGACGATAAGTGCTACTGGAACCGACCAACATGTGCTCTCGGATATGACCTACGCAGCCAGCCGTCCAAGAAGGAAGCGTCCGCCTGGTCGCCTCGCCCGGGCGCAGCGGGGACGGACACCGATCCGGCCCACTGCCCGACAGGCCGGGCGGTCGTCCGCCTTCGAACCGCCTGGGCGACCTCGCTGCCTGGGAGCAGGAGTGGCGGTTGGGCGGGGGGCTGCCGAGTCGGAGGCGCGATCCACGGCGAGAGTTGGCCGATCCGGCCCCGGTGCTGCCCAGGTGCCGAGGCCGCGGCATGTCCGCGGCAGGGCTGTTCGAACGAGGCGCGCCCCTGGCTGGCCTGATTCCAGGAGTTGAACGGGCAGCGCGGCAGGCAAGCGGGACGAGGGCGTCTCTGATCTGACCCACCACAGCCCACACCTCAGGACGCCCGCGGCCCGTCCCGATCCCCTGGGAACTGCTCACGAGTCCGTCGCGGCGTGCCAGGGGCCAGTGTCGGCCGACCGGCCGCATCCGGCCCCACGACGGGTCCGGCCGGCTGCACCCTGGAAGCATGAGTCCCCGGGGATCCGCGCAGGTGAGACTGCCGCACGTCGAGCCGATGCTCGCGACGTCCGGCCCGCTGCCATCCGGACCCGGCTGGATGGGAGAGGTGACGTGGGACGGGGTGCGGTGCGAGGCCTACGTGCCCGAGGCTGCGCCAGCCGCGTTCGACCTCCTGCACACCGGGCAGCGGTCACTGCTCACAGAGCCGTACGCGCGGCGGCGCCAGCTGCTGGAGAACCTCGAACTGGAGCGGCCGGGCCTGCGGGTCCCGCCCGTGTGGGACTGTCCTCGTCGAGGCCGAGGGCGGCCGCGACCCGTGGGGACCAGGGCGGTGGCGGTGAGGCCGGCCCCGATGAGCTGGGTCGGCGCGTCGAGCCCGGGCTGATCGACGGGCTCCGGACGGGTACGGGGGCGGGCATGCCGGGGGTCCGGCGCGCGGCGCCGGACCCCTCGGATCGACCTACCGGTTCACCGGTTCACAGATTGGCGCACTGCCCGGTGCGCGCGCCGTGGACGGTGTTGAAGTTACCGCCGTTGGTCGGCGGCGGGTTGTTGCCGGTGCAGTGGAGCGAGCCGCCGATGATGTTGCCCTCGATCTCGGCCCGGGTGTCCTCGGGGAACGGGCCGGTGCCGGTCGTGCCGTTGACCTCGACCGAGCCGTCGATCCGGTTGGCGATCAGCTCGGCGCCCGCGCGGTTGTCGACGAGGTGGAGGGAGCCGTTGACCCGGTTGCCGGTGCAGCCGTCGTCACCCGGGTCGCCGACGAGGACGAACCCGCTCGCGCGGCCGACCTCCACCGTGCCGGTGGTGGTGGAGCCGCACATGCCGAAGAGCGTGCCGTTCTCGGAGTGCACACCGCCGAAGACGGTGGAGTTGCCGATGAACAGGGCCCCACCGGCCGCGCCGCGGACCGACCCGTGCACAGTGGCGCCGATGACGCAGGTGCTCGGCGCGGTCGCGTCCACGCCGCCGCGGACGTCACCGGTGATGACGTTGGCGCAGGTCACCACCTCTGTGAGGGTCTCCGGCCCGCCTGCCAGGAAGTTGCCATCGCCGCTGTACTGCGCGGTGATCGTGTGGCTGCCGGGGAGCAGGTTGCTGAAGGTCACCTGGGCCTGACCGCAGTGGGCGCCGCCACCGGGGGCGAGGGTCCCGGTGCCCAGCACGGTGGTGCCGTCCTTGAAGACCACCGTGCCGGAGGGCGGCAGGGCCGGGTCGGTGCTCGGGGGTGCCGGGCAGACGGTGTCGGTGAAGGTGACGGGCTGTCCGAAGGCCGACTGGCCGCCGTCCGAGGAGGCCGGCGTGGTGGTGACGGAGGCTTGGTTCACGGTCTGGGTCAGGCTCATGGCCGTGTTGCCCTGGAAGTCGAGGTCACCGCTGTAGGTGGCCTCGACGGTGTGGTCGCCGACGGTCAGCGAGGAGATGGCGGCCGAGGTGGCCTTCCCGGTCGTGGTGTCGACGGGCACCGGGCTGCCGAGCTGGGTGCCGTCCACCTTGAACGTGACCGTTCCGCCGTCCGGGGTCGGTACGACGGTGGCGGTGAAGGTCACCGGCTGCCCGTAGACGGACGGGTTCGCGGAGGAGGTGAGCGTCGAGCTGGTCGCCGTCTTCGGGACGCTGAAGAAGATCGTGTCGGTCGGCTGGGCGGTGGTCTGGCCGGTGCCGTTGAGGTTGCCGACGAACGCGCCGTAGAAGGTGGTGCCGACCGCTTTGAGCTGTTCGTAGTCGCCGAACAGCCGCTCGGTGGGGGCGCCGGCGGTGCCCACCTGCGTGGTGTAGGAGCGCAGCTCGAAGTCAGTGAAGGTGGCGCCGTGGTCGAAGCTCCGGGCGAGGTGCGCGGTGAAGATCGGGAAGCCGTTGGTGTTGTTGCCGTCGGAGGTCAGGTAGAGGACCCCGACGGTGCCGTCGCTGAGCACCGCGACGGACGGCAGCGCCGCGTTCGTCGAGGTGGAGACGTTCACCTCGGAGCCGATGGTGAGGTCGTTCGCGCCGTTGTCGGTGAGCCGGCGCAGCCGGATCTGATTGGTGCCCGACACGTCGACGCCGTACGCGACGAACACGTCGCCGCTGGTCGGGTCGACGGCGGCGTGGTGGATGCCGCCGATCAGCGCGTTGACCCCGCCGAACTTGAAGCCCTGGTTGCCCTGGTCGCTGCTGACCGAGGCGACGGTGACGCCGTCCGTGGGCGTGGTCGGAGGTGTGCTGGGGGACCGGGGGTTGCCCAGGTCCCAGGTCCGGCCGCCGTCGGTGGACCGGTTGATCCTGATGGTGACGGGCTGGGGCTGGCTGACCGTGTTGCTGCCGCCCTGCTGGTACAGGGCGTACACGGCGCCGTTGCGCGGGTCGCCGGCCAGCCGGAGCCCGCCGTTGATGCCGTCGTTCAGGGCCCCCGATCCGACCCCCACGTCGTTGGCGGTGGGGAAGTCGACCGGGCTGGCGTGGTTGCGGGCGACGTTCACCCGGTCGTGCGGACTGGCCGTGGTGCCGGTCGCGTTGAAGTCCTGGTAGCCGACGTAGACGTTGTCCTGGGTCGGGGTGCCGGTGTCGGGGTTGGTGATCAGCCAGGGCTGGTCGTTGAACGGGTGCGTGCCGGTGGTGAGCTGGGTGGTGGTGGGCGTGGGGTTGTTCCACGCCCACGACGAGGCCTTGGTGGGGTCGGTGGTCGAGCCGGTGACGATCACGTTGGCACCGTTGTTGCAGGTGAGGAAGGTGCCGTAGAGGGTGCCGTTGTGGCCGTAGTCGATCGTCTGGTCGCACGGCCCGCCGGAGGTGCCGGGGACGCCCGGCGGCACCGGGATGGCCGACTCGGGGTTCCAGGTGGTGCCCCCGTTGGTGGAGTAGAGCAGCTGAGCGGCGTTGTTCCAGCGCGATCCCGGGATGGGGCCGAAGCGGGTGATGGCGATCTGCTGGGGGTTGGCGGGGTTGATCGCGATCGACGCCTCGCCGAAGGTCGGGGTGGAGCCGGCGGAGGCGTCCGCGTCGATGATGTTCAGCCCCGGCACCCGCTGCAGCGGCCGGACCAGCCGGGGTGTCTCCGGTCCCGGGCGGTCCGTCCGGTCGGGCGGCTGGTCGGTGGCGCCGCCGGACCTCGCGGTGGTGGTTGGGTTCGGCGGCGGCGCGGCGCTCTCGCCGGCCCAGGCCTGGACGGACAGCAGCAGCGGTCCGGCGGCCAGCGAGAGCGCGAGGGCCGCGCCGAGCGGGCGTCTGAGGGAGCGTCTGCGGGGCTGTCCGGGAGGGATCGGTCTCCGTCGGTGTGCGGGTGCCACAGGTCGGTCCTCTCGATCACGTAACATGGCCGTCACATTGTGTGACCGAGAAGGATGGCTGGTGATCCGGCACTCCCGACATGGACACGTTCGCTCACGGAACTACCGCAGACGGCCGAGCAGCGCGTGGCGGCAGTACCGGTCAGGACATCAGGATCTTGGTCGCCGAGGCCCATACCCTGGGCGTCGTATGCGGTGATCCTGATGCCCTCGGCCGGGTAGATCTTCGGGTCGCCGGTCGCCGGTCGCCCTGAGGCTGGGCGCCCAGGCGTAGCCAGCGTGACGACGGCGGCCCTCGAAGTGCCCGCCTGTGTGGCAGCTTCGGCGGCGATGCGGTCGACCTGGGCGCCGATCTGGCACCGACGAACGCCGACCGAACCGCCGACCGACCGCCGACCGGGCTCAGCCCTGCGACATCCGGAAGTCGTAGTGCGGCGGAACGGGCCGGTCCGGGTGGACGGCAGCGTCGATGACGACGCGATGCGCGAGTTCTCCGAGACCAGTCGGGCGGAACGCGACAAGCACGGGAGGCAGGCAATCGGGTACATCTACCTCGCGGTCGAGTTCACGTCCTGGTGGCACCCCGACTACGTGTCACTGAGCTTCACCGCGGCCACGACGGGCATGAGCCTGGCGTTCGAGCGGTCCTCGAGCATCCGGGAGGTGTTCACTGGACTCACCGCCGCGAGCGGCGGGGTGTGCTGCTTGCTCGACACCGAGAAGGTCACCTGGCAGATCTGCTGGCTGAACGGTGAATCGACGCATGACACGGTCCCCGGCCCGCGTTTCGCCGGCCACCACGATCTGGTGGCCACGTGGCCGGCCCGGGACCAGCTGCGCGGCGGGACCCCGGGCCGGACGGACTGGATGCGGACGACCTCGGTGGCACCGCTGCCCACGCCATTGCTCGACAGCCGCGCCAGCGACTCGACACAGCAATCGACACCGAACACTCAACCAGCCGACTGAAGCGCTCAGCCGTAGGAGTCGGTCAAACTTCGGTGAGACGGGACACGGGGGTGGCAGGGTGTGCTCGGTACGTACGCCCTGGTAGAGACTGGAGTCCGAGGATGCTGCCCGCCATTGCCGACCGCGATGAGTCCGCCGCGCTGATCATCAGAACCGACTTCGGCGATGAGGACGGCTGGCAGGCCGTGCTGGCGGAGCTGTCGAAGCCGTGGCAGTTCGTCGACGGGGACGTCGAGTCCTACCTGCACATCGTCAATGATCCGGTCTGGGCGGGGGCTACGGCTGACGACGTGATCGCCGCTCTCTCCGGAGATGAGGAACTGAGCGTCGTCTACCTGGCAGACCACCTGACGATGAACGGCCGCGACCACGCGATGCTGGCGGTGGCCGTGCTGACTCGGGAGGAATGCGAGAGCGACGAGGAGTTCGAGGCGTACAGCGGAGCGGTCCGGACGGTTCCCGCCGGTATCGGCGACATCCACGCGAACCTGTCGATCGCCAACCTGGACTTCGCCGATGTCGTCGACCTATGTCGATATCCGCATAGATCGACCTATGCCGAGACCGCGCCTATGCGGAAGGGTCGCAGGCTGGCAGTTCACGGGCGTGGAGAATAGCGCTGACTGTTCCGAGTGCGCGTTTGGTCTCCTCGGCGAGTTGATCAACGATGACGCTGCAACCGGCCCAACTCGCGCCGCATTCCTCGACCATGCTCTTGACCGTGAGAGCCTGGCTTCCGGTCTCGATCCAGTCGTCGACCAGGACGACTCGGTCGCCCGGGACCAGGGAGGGCCGCTGGAGCCTGAGGGTCTGGCGAAGGCTTCGATAGTCCGGGTCTGTCTGGCGTGTGACCTTGTCGCCCGGGAAGAGGCCGTCGCTCTTCCTGACCGGGACGAATCCGACGCCGAGCTCAACGGCTGCGGCGGCGCCCAGGAGGAAACCTCGGGACTCGATCCCGCAGATTGCCGTGATCCGCGCGTCCCGGAAGGGATCGACGAGGCCGCGGACCACCGCTGTCAGCGCCCTGGGGTCACGGAAGATCGCCCAAACATCCGCATGACCGTCGATCCATTGGAAGTGTTCGAGTGCGAGTCCGCGGGCGCTGGTGACCATGAGCGGGAGTGTTCAGGGCGCCGCCGTGTATAGCAAATCAATTCTTTGGTCCGAAGCGTCTCGGCATAGTCACAGGCGGTCGAGGAAGTCGAGGACCTTGTCGGTGGGTCGGTAGCGGCCCGGCCGGGCGGTGACCGGCGCGGTCAGCGCGAGCGCCTTCTCCTTGATGGTCATGTCGGCGTGGACGTAGGCGTCGGTGGAGCGGACGCCGGCGTGTCCTGGGCGAGGGGCTCACGCCGCAGGAGGCGGCCGCGTTGGTGGTGGCCAACCTGCCCGCCGACTGCGGGCCGGCCTTCGAAGGGCCCTGGCCCCCGCCGGACAGCCACACTGACTGAACCCCCAGGCCATCCCACTGGAACCGGAGCCGGTCAAAGTCACTTGGCAATCGGTCAAGATCGCGTGTCAGAGGACAACTGCTGACCCGTCTCACCGAAGTTTGAGCAGTCTCAGCGGACCTTGACCGGTGGCGGGTTGTCTCAGCGGAGCTCGACCGTTGTGCGCGAGGGGTGGTGGGCGTCCCGGTTTCGGCTGGGCGGAGGCTGTCGGCGGCAGTTCGTAGGGTGCCCGCGTGAACATCGGTGATCTTTTCTGGCAGGCGCGCCACCACGGTGGCGTCTATCCGCGGATGGTGCGGACCCTCCTCGACCTGGGACAGGTGGAACTGCTGGTCCGGGCGGCGCGGGAGCGCGGGGACTGGAACTGCGCGGAGGCGGCGGCCCGGGAGTTGTGCGCGGCGCGGGAGTGCGATCGGGCTCTGGCGCTGGTGGCCCCGTTCGCGGAGATCGGCTGGCGGCCCGCCGAGTGGTTCATTGCAGAGATCATGATCCACCGGGGCGAGGGCGACGAGGCGCTCGCGATGGTACGCCCGGACACCACCGAACTGGGCGACGGCCACGTGTGCGCCCGCTACGCCGAACTGCTGTCGAACGCCGGACGGATCGAGGAGGCCGTCGACCTGCTCACGCCCCACCTCGGGGAGCACTGGCTCCGCTCCCGCCTGGTCGAGATCACCGAGGGGCGGGGACACGACAACCTGGTCCTGGACGTGCTCACGCGGGAGGCCGAGCGCCTGGAGCCCATCGAGAGCGCGGCGTGCACGCAGTGCGGCGGATCCTGCGGGACGGGCCGGATGGAGCGCTGGAACGTGCTGCTCCTGATCTCCCGGGTCCTGGAGCGGCTCGGGCGTACGGCCGAGGCCGTCGAGGTCCTGCGCGCCGAGAGAGCCTCGGGCCGGCGACACCCTGTCAACTTCCCGGAGTACTACGCGGAACTCCTCGCCCGGCAGGGCCTGATCGACGAGCTGGCGGCCCTCGCCGCCGAGGACCATCGCTCAGCCCTCGACGTGTACGCGAAGGCGCTGGAGGACGCGGGACGGGCGGACGAGGCGGAGGCCGTGCTGCGCGATGGTATCGAGGCCCACGACCATCCGAAGGACCGGGCGGCGCTGATGGGCCTCCTCGTTCGCCAGGGGAGGGTCGACGAAGCCGTCGAGACCGGCCGGCCCGCCTACGAGTACTACGACTGCTGGAACCTCCTCCAATGGGCGCTGGACGGCCGCCCGGCCGAGGCCCTTGACGCCATTCCCACGATCGCCGAGAGTCGCGCGGCTGCCGAACGGCGGGAGCGGGAGGGGGAACGAGAGGCGGCGGAGCGGCGGGAGCAGGACGATCCCTGGGCCGCTACGGACGGGTTCAGTGTGGAGCCCCCGTTCTAGCCAGGGCACCGCGGCCAAACTTCGTTGAGAATCGTCAAACTTCGGTGAGACGGGACAGCTGCTCACAACCGGGCGGCCGGCCGGCCGCCACCGCGGCGTCCATCGTGGCGGCCAGGGCGGGCAGCTCCCGCTCCGGCTCGCCGAGCACCGAGGAGGGCATCGCCGCGGTGAGCGCGCAGACGGCGACCACCGCGATCCGCTCGCCCATCGACAGCTCCGGCAGCCCCGCGCCGTGCACCTGGCCGACGACGACGTCAACGGCCAGGTCGTACGCCAGCTCCTCGGTCAGCTGGCCGTCGCCGCCGGGGACGACCTCCCGCCCGGCGGCCCGCTCGATGGCGTCGGCGGCCCGCTTCAAGGTTCGGCGGGGCGCGGCCTCCTCCTGCCGCTCGGCGAGTTCGCGCACCCACCCGGCCGCCCGCCGGCCCGCCTCGCTCGCCTCAGCGAGCAGCTCGTTCACCGCCTGCTGCTCCCGCTGCTCCTGGTCCTCGTCTTCGGCGCCCGGATCTGCTGCCGCCATGGTCACGTTCGTCATGACCGGTGAACTCATTGGCACCATCAAGGTCACGCACAGCCGGTGAGTTTCGCCCCGCAAGGCCGGTGAGTTTCGCCCCGCCAAACTCCCCATCGCAGGTCAGCCTGAAGTTTCCCCTTGAGGTTGGACACCTGGAGACTGGGCGATGCAAGCCCGGAGGAAGCAGCACCAGGTGGGAATCAAGAGCAACATGGCCGAGCGGTACACGGCAGAGTTCAAGCGGGACGCGGTCGCGCTCGTCCGGTCCTCGCCGCATCGGAACGTCACCGAGATCGCCCGGGAACTGGGGGTCAGCCCGGAGGGGCTGCGGGGCTGGGTCAAGCAGGACAAGACCGACCGGGGCGAGGGCCGGCCGGGTGAGCTGACCAGCGCCGAACGCGAGGAGCTCACCCGGCTGCGGCGCCAGACCGTCGAGCAGCAGATGACGATCGAGATCCTGCGCAAGGCGGCCGCCTATTTCGCGACCGAGACGACACGGTGATCCGCTTCCGTTTCGTTGATGATCACCACGGCGCCTGGGGCGTCAAGCGGATCTGTGCCGTCTTGGGGATCTCCCGGTCGTCGTTCTATGCCTGGCGGGCCGGCGAGGCCGCCCGCCGGGCCCGCCTGCGCGAGGAGGAACTGCTCGCGGCCGAGATCACCGTGATCCACCTCGCTTCCAGGGGCGCCTACGGCGTCCCGCGCGTGCACGCGGAACTTCGCCGCCAGGGCGGGCCGTCAACCGGAAGGAGGTCGAGCGGATCATGCGCGAGCGCGGTATCACGGGCGTCACCCGGCGCCGGCGCCGTGGCCTGACCCGCCAGGCCCGCAAGCCGGTGGTCGTCCCGGACCTGATCGGGCGCGACTTCACCGCACCCCGCCCCGGGATGCGGCTGGTCGGCGACATGACCTGCCTGCCGACCGAGGAGGGCTGGCTCTACCTGGCCACCTGCATCGATCCGGCCACCCGCGAGGTCGTCGGCTACGCGATGGCCGACCACCACCGCGCCGAGCTGCCGGTGGCCGCGTTGCGGATGGCGGCCGGCCGCGGTGGCCTGGAGCGCGGCTGCATTTTCCACTCGGACCGCGGAAGTGAATATTCGTCGACTGAATTCCGAACTGAGATAAGCAAGTTGGGAATGAGGCAGTCGATGGGACGAGTCGGTTCCTGTTACGATAACGCTGCCGCTGAGAGCTTCTTCGCCGTGTTGAAGGAGGAGATCGGCACCCGGATCTGGCCGGACCGCGCCACCGCCCGCGCGGAGGTTTTCGCGTTCATCGAGACCTTCTACAACCGCAGGCACCTGCGCAAGCACCCCCAGTGGGGCTACCTCACCCCACTCGAGATCCGACAGCGACACCAGCAAGGTCACGCCTTGGCGGCGTAGACGGACAGTGTCCAACCGCAGGGTGGAACTTCACTGGCCCCCTCACTCTCTCGAGTGGTCATGCGTGTCCCTCCAATCGGATCAGAGCCTCCTCCCATAGTGTTTTGCGAACGAACCTTCGGCTCGTAGCCGGATCCCCGGAATTGGAGGCACCGAGCCAGATGACCGACGAGATCGTCCGTGCTGCGATCCACCCCGCCATCGGAATCGCCAGAGTCGGAAACTCACTGGAGGAGTATTACACCGCACCCGAGGTGCCCGACCCCGCGCCGCAGGACCCGGGCTTCTACAAGGACTCCGCCGGCGCGATCAAACGCGAGGCGGCGCGCTTTCGGGTCTACGGGTACAACGCCCTGGGCGAGGTGGTGGCTGAGCTGACGGCGGACAACGCCGATATCCGCTGGAGCGCGCACCTGGCGAACAAGAAGGCTGCCTGGTACCAGTTCCAGCTCGCTCTCGACATTCCCGACGCGGCAGGCGCCAATGCGTCCGAGCTGCGTAACAAGGAGATCACCGGCGACCTCCGAAAAGACCTGATCATCGACCCGGGCCCGATCAGCATCAGCGGGAGAAACCTCTCAGGCCCCGACTTCCACTTCCGCGACGGCAAGTTCATGGGGAAGGAGGTCTATCTCGGGGAACTGCGCACCGACGAGGACGGGCACCTGCTGGTGCTCGGCGGCTTCGGCCAGTCGGCCTCCTACAACGGCAAGCCGATCACCACCTACGCCAACAACGACGGCTGGCACGACGACATCGGCGACGGCCCGGTCACGGCGACCGTCACCGTCGGCGGCCGCGTTCTGCCGGTCGACCCCGCCTGGGTCCTGGTCGCCCCGCCCAACTACGCCCCTGCGCTGAAGGGCATCCGCACCCTCTACGACCTGCTGTACGACGTGTTCGTCTGCGACGGATCGCTGCCGTTCCCGGACAGGGTCTCCTTCACCCGCCACATCGCACCGGTGCTCCAGCGCTTCACCGATCATCAGTGGGTCAACCACGGCTTCGCCGGGTACTACGGGCACGACGGTCTCGGCCAGTTCACCACCCCGCAGATGCTGGCACGGCTCAGCAGCAACGCCCCCACCCGCCGCGCGCTGCGCCGGCAGGTGTTCAACGCGCTGCGCGACTTCGGGCGCGACGGCGCCTCGCCCGTCCCCTGGCCCTGGCTGTACGGGGATGCGATGGCTATCCCGCCGCGCTCGCCGCTGCACCACATGGCGTTCTCCCCGACCCAGTACCGGATGTTCCAGTACTGGGCCGACGGCGACTTCGAGGACGACTGGGGCACCCTCGGGGCCACCCCGCCGCCCCGGACACTTGCCGAGGTGCGCCTCGCCGAGCAGCCGGCCGCGCTCGACCGAGCCGCACTGGACTTCTGCCTCGCCGACGCCTTCCACCCCGGCTGCGAAGTCACCTGGCCGATCCGGCACCCCTCGATGTACATGGCGCCGTTCCGGATCCGCCACCGCCCGGCCGACCAACCCGAGCCCTCGTACGGCACGGTCCTCACCCCCGAGACCGCGCTGTCGGTGAACGGACCGCTGTACACCCAGGCGCCGGGTGACCTCTCCCGGTGGATGGCCGTCCCGTGGCAGAGCGACACCGCCAGCTGCCGTTCCGGCTACGAGCTGTCCCTGGGTCCGCGCCACGACCCGTACCTGCCGACGTTCTGGCCGGCCCGGGTCCCCAACCACGTCCTCACCGAGGACGACTACCAGGTGGTCGTGGACGAGACCCGGCCGCTGGCCGAACGCACCGAGGCGTTCGAGCGGCGGGCCGTGTGGCTGCGCGGACTGCGCGGGCAGAACACCGACCAGCTCAACCAGATGATCGACGACTGGTACCGGCTCGGCATCGTCGAAGTGCGCGAGGGCGCCAAGGATTTCCCCGACCGGATCCAGGTGGAGTCCAGGCCCTCCATCGACCTCGAAGGCGTTCCGCTCACCCAGAACCTGGTGACGCTGCACGTGCCCCAGGCCGCAGACCCGGCCCTCGCGTCGGTGGCGATCAACCAGGCGATCTCGGTCAGCGGTTACACCGCCGAAGAGGTGACGGCCGGCTTCATCGACAAGGTCGCGCCCTTCCGCGACAACGCCTGATGACCGGTCGGCGCACCGCCGCAGGCGACCACTACGACGTGGTGGTCGCCGGCGGCGGACCGGCGGGCGCCGCCGCCGCCCTGACCCTGGCGCGCGCGGGCCGGACCGTCCTGCTCACGGACGCCGGGAACGGCCCGCCCAAGCTCGGCGAGGCCCTGCCCTCGGTGGCCAAGGTCCTGCTCGCCGACCTGGGCGCCGGTCAACGGCCCGTCGTGGCCGGCCACCTGACCTGCTACGCCAACCTCTCCGCCTGGGGATCGACCGCCCTGCGTCACACGGACTTCATCAACGACCCGAACGGTCCCGGCTGGCACCTGGACCGGGCTCGATTCGACCGGTGCCTGCGCGAAGCGGCCCGCTCGGCCGGCGCCGAAGTGGCGGAGCACACCACAGCACGCCCGAAGTCACGCTCCACAGACGGAAGTTGGGCAGTCGCACTGCGCGGACCAGCCGAGCAGCGGATGGTCCGGTGCAACTGGCTGGTGGACGCCAGCGGCCGCCGGCGGGCGGTAGCCTCCGTCGGCCGGGCCGCCGCTCACCGCATGGACGGCCTGGTCGCCACCTGTATGGACCTGGCACCCGACCCCACGGGCCGAGCGGGCGAGACCTGCTCGCTGGTCGAATCCGCCCAGGACGGCTGGTGGTACACCGCGCTGCTGCCCACCGGCCGCCGCCTGGTGGCCTACTTCACCGACGCCGACCTCGCCCCGCCCGCACCGCGCACCCGCTCGGACTTCGCCCGGCTGCTGCGGCAGACCCGGCACGTCGCGGTCCGGGCCGGCGCCCACCCGCTGCCCACCGACGCTACTGTCAGGCGGGCCCCCGCCCACTCCTCGCACCTCGACACTCCCACCGGCGACGGCTGGATCGCCGTCGGTGACGCCGCCACCGCCTTCGACCCGATCTCCTCCCAGGGCATCCTCACCGCCCTGCACACCGGTATGACCGGAGCCTCGGCCCTGGCCGCCCATCTCGACGGTGACGGCCAGGCGCTGGAGTCCTACCGCGCCCAGGTCGCCGCGATCCACTCCGTCTACCGGCGCAACCACCACGCGGTGTACCGCCTGGAGAACCGCTGGAGCGACCGGATCTTCTGGCAGCGCCGGCACACGTCCCTACCGCATCCCTGCGCACCACAGCACAGCGTCCAAAAGGAGCTCGCATGACCACCCGTCACGACCACGATCACGAGGACCCTTCGGTCCACTCCTTCATCCTGTCCGGCCGGGACACAGTCTTCGGCTACCACCTGGCCATGTTCGGCATGGCCGAGCACCGCTACCAGGTCGTGGTCGAGTACGACCTGCCCACCGACATCGTCGACATCTACCTCAAGGACCAGGCGGACCGCCCGGCCAGCTGGCACGCGGTGCGCAACACCGAGGACATGGTGCTGCCCCCGATCGGCGACGGCTCGGTCACCGAGTACCCGGCCCGCCTCGACCGGGTCACCCAGACCGGCAACGGCGAGGACCGGATCTGGGAGCCCATCTCGGGCGGCTTCACTGTGCGGATCAAGCGAGTGCTGAACTTCCGGCGGTTCAGCGAGGAGCCCTTCCCAGCGCACCTCACCTACCTGCTCTACGGCCGGGGCAAGGAGGCCCACATCGCCCACCGCCTGGTCCAGCGCCCCCACTTCGAGCAGATCTTCACCCTCCGGCAGGTGCCCGACGGCGTCACGGCGGGCGACCTGGCGAACGCCGTCGAGATCACCATCCCCTCGGTGCCCGACAACGGGCACGACGGCCAGCCGTGGACCACCAGGCCGCTGCCCGACGGCAGCTACCCGGCCATGCTCCACCGCGGCAAGGCAGCCCCCACGCCGATCACACTCGACCTCGGTGACGAACGCTGGTGGAACATCACCACGCTCAACGCCTGACGAGGCAGGGCCATGCACACCGATCCGCTGTCCCGGTTCCTCGACGTGCTCACCCACGCCTGACCGGCTGACTCCGCAGTGGAACTGCCGGCCTTCCGGATCGGGCACTACCACCCGATCCGGAAGGCCGGGACCAGTGCGAGAACCTGGTCGATCCGCAGCCAGGTCTCGAAGCGGTCCCCAGAACTGGGCGGGATCCGGGAGCGGATGACCGAGGAGGGGCGGGACGGGCTGCTGAGGCTGGTCGACGTGGTGGGGCTGGACGGCAAGTCGCCGTTCAACGCGCTGAAGCACAACCCGGGGCGGGCGACTTGGTCGAACTTCAAGCGGCTGAAGGGCCACCTGGAGTGGGTCGACACGATGCCGCCACGTGGCTGGAGGGGGTGGCGTCCGGGAAGGTCGCGGACTTTGCCGGCGAGGCGGAGGCCCAGGACGCGGCCACGCTCAAGGACTACACCGCGAACCGGCGGGTCGCGCTGATCGCCTGCCTGGCCGCGAAGGCCAGGATGCGGGCCCGGGACGACCTGGCGACGATGTTCTGCAAGCGCTGTTGTCTCTGGCCTGCGTGCTTTCAAGCGAGTTCGAGGCGCGGTCGTCGGCTGCTAGGGTGCGATCATGGATCCCAGTCATCCGCTCAGCCTCGTTGAATGGACGACCCATAACGCCGTCCGCCTCTCTGCACCTCATCTCGATGCTCCACTTGATGACCTGGCGGCGCTGCAGCACCTGATCGGCGACGCACGAGTGGTTGCTCTGGGAGAAAACTCTCATCAGATACGCGAATTCGGGCTGCTGCGCGAACGGATTCTGCGTTTCCTGGTCCTGAAATGCGGATTCACCGTCTACGCCGCGGAGTTCGGGGCCGCCTCTGGTCGGGCCGTCGATGCCTGGGTACACGGTGGTGATGGCGACCTCGACGCGCTGCTCATGCCCCGCGCGGACGGCTATCCGGGCCAGTCCGCCGAGGGCCGCGACACCCTGAAGTGGCTGCGCTCCCACAACGCCTCAGCGGCGCACCCTGTCCGCTTCGCCGGACTCGACATTCCGGCAGCTGGCGGCTCGCTGGTACCCGCGCTGGAGCCGGTCGCCGACTACCTGGCCGACGTCGACCCCGGCGCGGAACGTTACGCCCGTACCGCCCTGGAACTGGCAGAGCCGCTTTCAGGCGGCTCGGGCCTTGCCTCCGCTTACGCCCGCCGCGCCCTCGTCCCCGAGCCCCAGGACCGACTCTCGGCAACGCTCGGCCGACTGCTCAACCGCATCACGACCATGCGCGAGATCTACGCCCTGCGCAGCGGACACCGAGCCTACGAACGCGCTCTCTCGGACGTCTGGGCCGCCTGGCGCACCGACCAGATGCAGCGCGCGATGGCCGAACTGCTCAACGGCCTACCGGATGCCGCCGATCTCGCCGCCCGTGACCGTTACCTGGCCGACAGCCTGCTGGAGCTGCTCGACCAGTCCGTACCCGGCACCCGCGTCGTGCTAGCCGCCCACAACGCCCACATCCAGCGCACCACCAACCCCGATGGCGTCCCACTTCCTCGTGTCCCCATGGGGCATATTCTCGCGCAGGAACTTGGAACGGACTATGTGTCCGTGGCGCTGACCAGCGGCGGAGGCCGGACTGTGCGGAACGCGCCCGATCCGGCACACCCCGCCGGGATGCGCCAGTCCGCAACCGAAGCCCCCGAGGCGACACCTGACAGCGCGGAGGCCTTGTTCTCCGCAGTGACCGAGGCGCCAGCATTGGTGGACCTCCGCGCGCTGCGCGCGCACGCCCGGCACCACGGGCTTACGGAACCCACCCGCATCCGCATGGACGACGGATTCCTTCCCGCTGCCGCCCTGGACGCCTACGACGCAGTGGTCAACGTGCCGCGCACCACGCTCACAGCAGATATTGGCGAGTAACCCGGCGTCCGGACTGGTGAGCTCGTCTATTCAACTGTCGCCAGTTCCCGGTGGAACCCACCCTGCTGGTGACCGTGTGTGGTCGCCGGAGGCGTATCGGCTCCAGGTTCCTCCGGCCTCGGCGGCGAGCTTGGCGGTGGCGTCGTCGTGGAAGCCGAGCATGCGGGCGACTACCGGCGCCGGGGCCTGGAGCACGAGTTGGCGAATCGCCGCTGTGCGTCTCGGTCGGGGGTGCACGGCTTTGGGCAGTACACAGGAAGGATGACGGAGAGCGGGCAGGGCGGGGGCGCGTTCATCTCGGTCATGCCGACTCCGAAGGAGACCGTCCAGCACGGCCAGGCACGTGCTGCCGGCCGCACTCCGGCTCAGCCGCCCGAGGGCCACACCGTCAGGATCATCCAGTACACCGTGACTGTTCACCGGCAGGCCGGCCCACCCCGCACGGAGGCGTTCCGGCTGGTCACCAGCCTGCTGGACCACATGCGGGCCCCGGCGCGGCACCTGGCGGCGATCTATCACCAGAGGTGGGAGATCGAGAACGGGTACGCCGAGCTCAAGAACCGCCTACGCGGAGCCGGGTTCGCCCGCGCCCTCGGCCCCGAGCGGGCCGCCCAGCTCAACGACCTGCTGCGCGACCTGCTGGGCGCGATCGACGACTGAACCGCCTTCCCCGCGCCCGGGCGTCGCACGAACCACCCCCGTGCCTGTGCGACTTCAGGAGCGACCGGGTCGGGGACGCCCGGGTCGGGGACGCCCGGGTCTGGGCCGCCGGGGTCAGGCCACCCAGAGGTCGTCCAGCCAGGTGTTGCCCCACTGGTTGACGGCGCGCGCGCACGAGAACTGCGAGTACTGGTGGCTGTCGACGGCCTCGTGTCCGCGCTTGTAGCAGTCCGGTTCCGTGAACCGGCCGAGGTAGACGCCGCCGCCCCCGGTGGGGCCGGTGCTGGCGCTCGCGGCGCCGACGGACAGAACGGTCGCGGACGCGGCAAGGACACCCATCGCGACCAGGCGCGCCGTGCGGGTCCCGGGCTTCATCATCGTCTTCCTCCTCGGCGGCCATCCTCGCCGCCACTCGCGGGTCGCCGCGTGGTGGCGGCGCCTCGGTCCTCATCCTCGTCGCGCCGCGTGCCCGCGGGCCACGACGTTGCCCCGACGTTGACCGGACACTTGGCGGGGCGCGGTCGGAGCTGGCCTCAGCCCGCGGCATTCCAGGGGCGGTTGACGACGAGTCATCCGTCCCTTGCCAAACACTACGGTGACCGTACTATGGTGATCGGCATGACGAAGAAACGCTCCATGCAGGAGCCAACCTTCCTCCTGCTGACCGCCCTCGCCGACCAGCCGCGGCACGGCTACGCCCTCGGCGACGAGGTCGCCGCGATCTCCGACGGCCGGGTACGGCTCGGCGCCGGCACCCTGTACGGCACCCTCGACCGGCTGCTGGCCGAAGGGCTGATCAGGGTCGAACGGGAGGAGACCGTCGACGGACGCCCCCGACGCGTCTTCGCCCTCACCCCGACCGGCACCCAGGCCCTCACCGACGAGAGCGAGCGGCTGCGGGCCGCCCTCCGCGAAGCCGACCGGCGCCTGGCGACCACCCGCAACCGACTCGCCGGAGGCACGGCATGACCCCGGACCGGACCACCCTGAACACCCGACTGCTGCACCGGGCCCTCGCCCTCTACCCGGCCTCCTACGGCACCCACGAGCTGGCCGAACTCGCCGACCACGCCGAACGCCGCGTCCGCACCGCGCACCCGCTCGCCGGGTTACGCGAGGTCGCCGACGTGGCGGGACACGGCGCCCGGGTCCGGCTCGGCCTGGTCTCCCACCGGCCGATGGGCCGGGCGCTGGCCACCGCCGCCCCGCTCGCCGCGGTACTGGCCGGCACCTACGCCGCCTGGCACCTCTGGAACACCGTCCAGCTGGTCCTCGGCCCCGGGGCCGAGGAGTTGGCGCCCTCCGGTGCCCGGGCGGTCGCCGTCACGGTGCTGGCGGTCGCCCCGGCGGCGCTGATGGCGGTCGCGGTGCTGGCCGGACGCTGGACGGCGGCGAGGGCCCTGGCCCTGGTCACCGTTCTGGCCACGCCGTTGCTCGCGACCCTCCACAGCACCGAGCTCCGCGACTCCCAGGCCGTCCTGCTCGCGTTCAACGCCCTGGTCCTGCTGGTCGCCCCGCCGGACCGTACGTCACACCCGCGACCGGTCGCGCCGTGGGCGGTGGCCGTCTCGATCACCGTCGCGGAGGTCACCCTGACGCTGGCCGAAGGCTACTTCGGAGAGCGGGCCGCCCACACGGGCTTCGATTTCGCCGCCCCGGTGTCCGTCGGCGTGGCCATCGCCTGCACCGCACGCACGGTGGGGCGTGCGGCCCTGACCGCGGCGGTCCTGGCCGGGCCGCCGCTGCTCTGCCCCGTGCTGGTGGACGTCCACCCGGACGCCCTGCCGTTCGTCCTGCGGCCGGTGGTGCTGTTCGCCGCCGGGTACGCGATCGCGTTCGCCGTGGTGCGGCTGTCGGACCGGTTCGCCCACCGGGCCGACCCGCAGCACCCCTGACCGGCTCGGCTCCACCGCCGGCCCCTTCCGCCGACGGAAGGGGCCGGCCGGTAGCGCCGTGGTTGCCACAGCCGAGGGCCGTCGCCGTCCCCTGTGAAACCGTCAGGCCGGTATTCGAACCGTCACCCCGCACCCGCGGGGGTCAGCCGCGGTCCCGAGTGACCAGCAGGTCCCAGTAGTGGCTCTCCTCGCACCCTTGGGGGTCAGCTGCGGGCTGTGGCGACCGACCAGAACTGGCCGTCCTTCCCAGGTCCCCGGCGGCGGGTCATGCGTGCGGGCCCTGAGATGGTCCCGCTCGCCTTGGCGTACGAGAGACGAGGAGTTCGACGGTCCGGTCGCCGTCCCGTCCGAGCCGGCGCGGTACATGGGTGTCGAATTCGGCGGCCTCACCTCCTTGAGCAGCAGGTGGTGTTCCTCCGGTAGCATCCGTCGGCTCACGACCCGACTGCCACAGGAGTTGTGGGAAGCCGTTGGCCGTATTTGGTCTTTTCTTTGCGTTGCCCCGACCAGAACATGGGGCTCTAGCCCGACACCGGAGGGTGGATATGCGAAAAGCAGCAGCGGCAGGCTCCGTCGTTCTGGCCATTGCTCTGACGGGCATCGGATCAACGGGAACCGCGTCAGCCGACAGCAGCAGGGCCACTTCCTGCTCCACCAAGAAGATCAGCAGTCAAGTCGCCGAGGGCTGGTGTTCCGCCGGTGAAACATGGAGGCTGGGCATCAGGTGCAGCGACGCCAGTTACCAGTGGACTGCCTGGTACAAGGACTCACGAACCGTGCGGCTGGCGTGCCTCTCCGGTAAGACGCTCACCCACTATTGGATCGACAACTGAGTCCACAGGTCGCGCCCGGGCACGGCCTGTTCAGGGCTCCATGGGTGGGCCTGCGGCGTGATGGCCGGCAGGATGACGGACATACGCCTCCACCTGGCGGCCAGTTGGCGATCTCGTTCGCGCTTGCCCTGCGAGGCCGATTCGCAGCCTGGCGATTAATCAGGAAAGCGATTGTGCACCTGCACAGAGAGGGGCAGTTGTGCGTTTAGTGCGGACCCTTACGAGTGGGCTATTCGGTGCCCTGCTCGTCCTGGCCATCGCCACCTCACCAGCCTCGGCGGCCGACGGTGTTCAGCGCGCGTCGGTGGTCGGCGGGAGCGGCCCGGGATCGGAGTACTGCGGGCTCAGCGACTGGAACGCCACCGCATGCTTCGTGCCGTACGGTGAATGGTTCTGGCTGAAGGACGAGAACGCGAACGGCATTCCCGTCGCCATCGAGTGGTCCTACAGCAACCCGGGGTACCCGAGCCGTAGCGGCGTGATCTACAACGACCACGGCAAGGCTGCCGGTTGGACGAACGTCAACAAGAGCTTCGCAGAGCACGGCCTGATCTACTACTCCCTCTGCGACTTCGACGTTCCCACACAGCAGACGTCCAACTGCTGGGGAACCGCCTGGGCGCAGACCTGAGCCGCCGCCCATAGGAGCAGGCAGTGAACCCGGCCCGCCGGCGAACGGAGTCCCCGGAGCGGGTGGCCGCGAAGTTCACCGCCTACCGCGAGCTGTTCCGCACGAAGGTGAGAAGCACTGACCCGGCGCTGGCCGACGAGGAGCCGGGCGACCGTACGGTGCACTGGTGGCGGCGGACTCGGCCCGGCCACACCCGGGCCGGGTACCCGCCGGTCGCCCTGGTCGTCACCGGTGCCGGGCCGGTGGCGTTGGCCAGCCGGCAGCAGGCGGTGGCGGACCTTGCGCGCGATTCCTGGGGCGGCTCCTGGTGGACCATCACGCGGCACGACAACGACGGGGACGGCTGGCGCGAGTACGACGACGCCGTACCTGCCGCATCTCGCGCCAGATCTCCTCCGGTCGGGGCTTGAGCAGGTCGCTCCAGGTGGGCATTGCGTCAGCATCCCAGGCGCTGTTGGAAACGGTCCAGCTGTTTGGCGCGAACTCCGCGCTGGAGCTGACCGAGAGGGTCGGTCCGGACCGGCTGGAGTGCCCGCAGTGCGGGCGGGACCGCGTCGCCAAGGACTAGGTGTACTGACCACGGAGGTTGGTGACGGGGTTCACGGTCGGGTGATCTTGAAATGAGTGAGGGCCTTCTGGCTCGGTGTGGATTGCGA
>NZ_JBVHHY010000034.1:0-76430 GCF_055560835.1 Kitasatospora sp. NPDC023120
CGACCAGTTGGTGAACGGAGCGAACGCCATCGAACCGTACGAGGAGCCGTTCACGTTCGAGGCGTAGACCAGGTGCTTGCCCTGGTACACCACGTCCGTGAAGTCCTTCAGCGCGCCCCACCCGTTCGCCGGCTGCGCCAGCGCACCGGTTGACGACCAGTGGTACGTCGACGGAAGAGCACACGAGCCACCCGGCGGCGTCGGTGCCGGAGTCGACGAACCGGACGGCCTGATGTTCCAGTGCTGGTTGGTGGCGCCCCAGGAGTCCCAGATCTGGACGGGAGTGCCGTTGGCGGTCTGGTTGCCGGGGGTCTCGAGGGCTCGGCCGCTGGCGACGTTGGTCAGCGTGTACGAGCCGTCGCTGTTCCTGGCGGCCTTCCAGTGCTGGTTGGCGCCGGTGTTGGAGTCCCAGACCTGCATCCGCGTCCCGTTGGCGGTCCGGCCCCCGGGTTCGTCCAGGACCCGGCCGCTGGCGACGTTGGTCAGGGTGTAGGAGCTGTCGTTGTTCTTGGTGGCGCGCCACTGTTGGTTGGCGGCGCCGCTGGCGTCCCAGACCTGGAGCGGGGTGCCGTTGCCGTTCTGTCCCGCGGGCTCGTCGAGGACGCGACCGGAGGCCACGCCGGAGAGCGTGTAGACGGTGCCGGAGGTGATGCCGCCGTCCGGGGTGCCGCCGCCGGCGCTGCCCAGGGTGGTGAGTACCGCGTTGTAGGCGGGCTTCCTGTTGCCGTTGTTGTCGAACAGCAGCGGGTTCTCACCGGTGCGCCACGAGTCCCTGTCACGGATGCCCCACACGGTCATGCCCGTACAGCGAGGGACGTTGAGGCAGTCCTGGACGGCGTTGGTGTACGCCGTGGTGGACGCCTGGGCGATGTCGAGTTCGGTGATCTGGACGTCCACGCCCAGCGCGGCGAAGCTGGACAAAGTGGTCTGGAAGCTGGTCGGCGGGCCGCTCGCGGCGAAGTGGCTCTGGAAGCCGACGCAGTCGATGGGTACGCCGCGGGACTTGAAGTCCTTGACCATGGTGTAGACGCCCTGGGTCTTGGCGTCGGACCAGTTCTCGATGTTGTAGTCGTTGTAGCAGAGTTTGGCCGCGGGGTCGGCGGTGCGCGCGGTGCGGAAGGCCTCCTCGATGAAGCCGTTGCCCAGCACGTTCTGGAACACCGAGTCGCGGTGCTGACCGCTGCCGCCGTCGGCGAAGGCCTCGTTGACCACGTCCCAGGCGTAGATCTTGCCCTTGTAGTGGCTCATCTCCTGGGTGATGTGGTTGGCCATCACGCTGCGCAGGGTGTTGGGGTCGGTGGTGGACTTGACCCAGTCGGGCAGTTGGGAGTGCCAGACCAGGGTGTGGCCGCGCATGCGCTGGCCGTGCGCGGAGGCGTGGCCGACGATCGAGTCGGCGGGAGCGAAGTTGAACGACCCGCGAGAGGGCTCGACGGTGTCCCACTTCATCTCGTTCTCCGGCGTGACCATGGTGAATTCCCGGTCGAGAACGCTGGAGTACGTCGAGTCGCCGAGCCGGCCCGACGCCACCGCCGTACCGAAGTAGCGGCCGCTGCCGGCCGCTGCCGCACCGAGTGCGGTCGGCGTGCCGGCATTCGGTGTGCGTGCGGCCTGGGCCACCAGCGGCACGGCAACACCCACGGCGGCGAGCACCACGGCGGTGGCGATCAGGCGGCGGGTTGCCGGACGGCGGCGATGAGAGCGGTTCTGATCTGGCAAAGGCTTGTCCTTCTGGTGTGATGGGGCCTTGGTCCCGGCCCTGGTTACCCGTCAGTTGCCGCCACGCGTGAAGAGGTTGCCGTGATCTCGGAGGATTTTTCGTCGAGCCGGAGAAGGGTGCGGTCCTCGTCCCGTCGGGGCGAGGCTGCGCGGACCGCGAGGGCGTCTGCGGCGGCCCGAAGGCGCCCGGACCCCGCCCCGCGGACCCCGCTCCGCGGACCCCGCCGTGCCGGCCTCAGCGTGCCGGGCCGAACCCTCCCCAGACCGAGGCGGGGCCGCCGGCCGACTGGGCGTCGACCCGGTAGCTGTCGTTCGCGGCGCTGCGCACGCCGGTGGCGTGGTTGAACTGGCCGGCGAATTCGTGCTGTCCGACCGGAACCGTGCGCCCCGGCTTGAGGACCCAGCGGTAGACCAGCACACCGCCGGACTCCTGGACGGTGACCGTGAAGTCCTCGCTCGGCAGGGTCCGCCAGTTCCCTGTGTCCCGGACCTCGCCGGTCTGGGCGATCCGCAGCTCGACGGTGAGCGAGGTGAGCGGCTGGCCGGTCTTGAGGACGAGGTCGTGCTGGGCCCAGTAGATCGTGCTGTGCGAGTCGACCGATCCCTCCGACCACAGCGATCCGTTCACGGGGCGGCTGCTCGTCGAGGGGGTCGGGCGTGGACTGCCCGGAGTGGTGGCCGGGGCGGTGCCCGGGGTGGGTGCGGGGAGCGGGGCGACGGTGCCCGGGGCGGCCGATGGCGTCGGCGAAGCGGTGACCGCCGGGGACGGGGTCTTCGTCGGGAGCAGGCTGGCCGGAGCGGTGGTGACGGTGTCCGACGGCGGTGGTGTCCGGACGATGCCGGCGACGGCCAGGCCGCCGGTCGCCAGGATGCCGGCGGTGGCGAGGCCGGCGAGGGCGGCCCGGGGCCACGACCTCACGACCGCCGGCGCGCGGTGGCGGACGGAGGGACCGGCCGCTCCGCGTTCGACGCGGGCCAGGATCCGTGCGCGGTCGGGTTGGTGGGCTTCGGCTGCCTCGCGCAGCTGCCGTGTGATGTGCTCGTTCACCGTACGTTCCTCCTTCCTGTCGCCAGTTCGCCGACCGCTCGTGCGCCGAGTGCGCGTTCCAGCTCGGCCATCCCCTTCGAGGTCTGGCTCTTCACCGTACCGACCGAGACGCCCAGCACCGCAGCGGTGTCCTTCTCCGACAGGTCGAAGGCGTGGCGCAGTACCACGCACGCCCGCTTGCGGAACGGCAGCCGGGCGAGCGCCGTACGGACGTCCAACACGGCGGCCACGTCCGGGCCGTCCGTTCTCTCGGGGGCGCGGGACCAGAACAGCAGGACCCGGCGCCGCTCGCGGACCGCGCTGCGGATCCGGGCCCGGGCCATGTTGGCGACCACCCCGCGCGCGTAGGCGAGCGGGTGGTCGGCCGCGCGGAGCCGGTCCCAGCGTTGCCACAGGGCGATCAGAGCGTCCGCGGCGAGGTCGTCGGCCGCGTCCGTCTCGCCGGTCAGGAGGTGGGCGAGACGGGCGAGTTCGGAGTAGTGGCGTTCGAAGAAGTCGTGGAACTCCGCGGACGCGTCATCGAGGAGCATTTCCCCCGGTCGCCCTCTCCCTGCAATGTGAGCGTTAACAAGCGGCATGAGCGTAGCAGTGCCCGTCTCCGGGGCAGGGCGGGGGCCGCCCCGGAGGGGGAGCACCGACGGCCGGTGGGCGGGCGGCGCGTTCAATGCCGGGCGAACTGGACTCGGGTCGGCTGGACGACGTTCGGCTTCACCGCGATCCCGTCGACGGTCAGTTGTTCGCCGTAGACGTCGGTGACCCTGATCGATCCGCCACATCCGCTGCCGTCGGGGGAGAGGAAGTAGTTGTAGTCGGTGCGGGACAGCTGCCGCCAGCCGCCGTTGGTCCGGACCTCCAGCGTCGCCACCGGGTTCCGGTGGCCGATCACCTGGATCCCGCACCACCACTGGCTGGACCCGGTCTTGTAGCGGATCGACAGTGTGTCCGGCGACGTGCCGGGGCTCAGCACCGTCCAGGTGACCGGGAGGCGGCCCACCGAGAGATCGGCCAGTTTGGCGAAGGCCTCGTGGCTGAGGTCGAGCTGCCCGGGCGCGCAGGGCAAGGGGCACTCGTTGACGATCCGCACCCTGATGCTCGCCCCGTTTGCGGCGCGGACGAGCACGGACGCCCCGCACGCCCTGGACGACTCGTAGTCGGTGTGGTTCATCGCCGCGATCATGAGGTCGTCGGACGGCCCGAACGAGCACGCACCGTTGCCGTCGGCGGCGTCGTAGGAGGTCGCGACGCCCTGGTAGTCCGTCCCGGGCTTGATCCGCCCGGACAGGGACGCCGTGGCGGATGCCGTGCCGGCACCGCCGGTGACGGCCGCCGGTGGCGGGGTGGCCCTGGTGGAGGTGGCGGTGGGGGCCGACGGCTGCGGCGTGGGACTGGCCGAGGGCGACGGGGTGCCGGCGGCGGTGGCGGCGGCCGCCGGTGGGTTGGTGACCGGCGGCGGTGCCGCCGAGGGCGTGGGATCGGCCGGGACGTCCGTGCCGGGGGGATCGCTCGGCTCGGCAGCCGCGGCCGAGGCAGCGGCAGCCGGCTGCGCGGCTCCGGTGCCGCCGCCCGGAAGGAGCGCGAAGGCCAGGCACACCAGTACACCTACCGCCACCAGCGCCAACGGAATGCCCATGACCAGCCCACGCCTGCGGTTCGACTGCGGGGCGGCGTGCTTCGTTGCCCTCATTCCCGTCCATTCGGTAGATCGACTCGACGTTGCACTGCCCAGTGGGCGCCGGGAACGGAAAGGTTGCCGCGCCGGCGCAGGTTTCTTCCCTGCGTTCTCCCGGGGCCGGCCCGTGGGAGGGCGGCGCAGGTCCCCGCCCGCCCACGGGCCGTGCCGGTCAGGACGGGTCGCCGTAGACCACGCCGCGGCCGTAGCCTCCGAGGTACACCCGGCCGTAGACGTCGGGGTCGCCGGCTATGACGTTGATGACGCTCCCGCCGAACTGGTGCTGGTCGTCGTTGATCCGGACCCAGGTCGAGCCGCCGTCGGTGGAGCGGAACAGGCCGATGACGCCCTTGACCTTCCCGCTCAGGTAGAGGGCCTGGTAGCCGGCCCCGGGCGCCGCCTTGCCGAAGCCGACGGCGCTCGCCTGCTCGACGCCGTCGAGCCTGCGGAAGGTCGCCCCGCCGTCGGTGGAGTGCCGCAGCCCGTTGCCCCCGCCGGCGATCCACAGGTCACCGGCGACGCCGGGAAGGGCCTTGAGCGGCCCGTCGCCCAGCCCGGTGGCCCGGGGGGCGAAGTGCCGCCCACCGTCGGTGGAGGCGTACAGGGTGCCGCCGCTGAGGGCGTAGAAGGTGTTCGCCGCCGAACGGTCGGCCACCACGGCCGCGTCCTTGGGCAGACCGGAGACCGCCGTCCAGGACGCGCCCCGGTCGGTCGAGAGGAACGGCGCCCGGCCCGCCGGGGTCCACACCACGGTGCCGCCGTCCGCCGAGACGGCCGTGGAACCGCCGCCCGCGTCGCCCACCGGAGCCGCCGCGAAGGGCGTCCAGCCGACCCCGCCGTCGGTCGACCAGGCGCCGTGCTGCGCGCCGCCGAGGCCGACCCGCACCACGAACGCCGGCTTGCCCTGGGCGAAGTCGATGCCGGTGGTGTTGGTGAACAGCGGACCGCTCAGCGCCTTGGCGGGGACCTTGGTCAGGTCGTCGTGCCGGAACCCGCTGACGTCGCCGAGCGCGCTGATCAGCGGCTGGCCGGGCGGCTTGACCAGACCGAGCGTCGCGGTCTCCTCCAGGCCCCTGGCCGGGACGGTCCAGTGCGTCGGACGCCCGCTGTCCGCCGCCGTCACATCGCCGCTGCCCCACAGGCCGGAGCCGGTGCCGTACAGCACGTGCCCGGAGTCGAAGGGGTCGATGGCCAGCGTGCCCATCCAGTGCCCGATACCGGTCCCTACGTAGGGCGCGGCCGAGTTGTCGCGTTCCGAGGTCGCGCCGAGCGCCTTCCAGGTGGCGCCGCCGTCGGTCGAGCGGTAGAGCTCGTCGGACGGCCACCAGCGGTCCAGCGTGGTGACCATCACCGTGGCCGGGTGCTGCGGGTCGACCGCGAGGCCGGCGAAGCCGTAGCTGCCGCTGGACGGCGAGACGTTCTTCCAGACTCCGGTGGCGGGTGTGTACTTCCACACCGAGCCGGCCGTCACCCCGTTCGGACCGGGCGCGTTGGTGTACGTCAGGTAGAACGAGCCGTCGCCGGACAGCACGCCGTGCTGCGGCAGCTGGCCGGTCGGCTGGCCGGGGACGGCCTGCCAGGTGGCGCCGCCGTCGGTGGACCGGTACAGCGACGTCGACTTGTCGGCGACCCCGACGTAGATCGTCCTGCTGCCGGACGGGCCGAAGGTCACGAAGGACAGCCCGACCCCGCTGCTCGCACCGTCCTTGACGGGGAAGGCGGCGACCTGGCTCCAGGTCACGCCGAAGTCGGTGCTGCGCCAGAGGCCGTTCTTGCGGGTGCCCAGGTAGAGCGTGCGGTGGTCGTCCGGGTCCACCACCAGGCGCTCGCCCATGGACCGGCCGTCCTCGTTGCCGCCCAGCTTGAAGGGCAGATCGGTGCGCTGGAACGTCCGGCCCTGGTCGGTGGAGCGCAGGATCGCGCCGTTGCCCGCCCAGTCGTTGGTGTAGGTGCCGCTGGCGAGGTACAGCCGGTCCGGGTCGACCGGGTCGGTCGCCAGGCTCTCGATCCCGAGCAGGTTCCAGTCGGCGCCGCCGATCCAGTCCGTCAGCGAGATCCACCGACCGGCGGCGGCGTCCCAGCGGTACGCGCCGCCGATGTCGGTCCGGGCGTACAGCAGGTCCTTGCGGGCGGGGTTGAAGACCAGTCCGGTGACGAACCCGCCGCCGACGATCTGCGCGTTGTGCCAGGTGTACCCGGCCGTGCCGGACACCTTGACCAGTCTCCACTGCTGGTTGGTGCCGCCGATGTCGCCGTACTGGATGAGGGGCACGCCCTCCTCCTTGCCGCCGCCGCGGACGTCCAGCACCATGCCGCTGCCGCGGGAGACGAACTTCACCGCGCCGCCGCCGACGTCCTGCATCCGCCACTGCTGGGCGGCGGCGGCGCGGTCGGTCTGCTGCTCGACGGCGGCAGCGGGCTGAGAGGAACCGCCGCGCACACCGAGGACCTTGTGGGTGCTGCGGTTCTCCAGCTCGTAGTAGCCGTCCCCCGCCAGCCGCAGTCGCCACTGCTGGCTCGCGGCCCCGGCGACGCGGCTCATCTGCCGGGCCCAGGCGCCGTCGGCGGCGTCCGCACCGGGCACGTCCAGGGCCTTGTCACTGCGGACGGACACCAGCGTGTAGTAGGCGTCGGGATCCACCGACGCCGCGTTGGAGTCGGCCTGCACGAAGAGCAGGTACGGACCGAGCACGCCGGGCACGCCCAGTGCCAGGCCCAGTGTGGTCCAGCGCCGGCGGTGGCGCCCGCGGGGGCGTCGACCACGACCGTTCGTCGTGGGGTCCGTCTCGTTCATGCGGGCTACTCCTTGCTTCGGCCCCGCCGCCGTGAACCGGCCCGTTCGGGCGGGGACACAGCGGTGGGCGGCGGTGTGATGGGGACGACCCGAGGGGCTCTCCGCCCTCGCTGTCACCTGTCAGTTGCCGCCGGTGCGACAGGGGTTGCCGCCGACCGGAAGGAATGTCGGCCGGGGCGTGAGCCGGAAGGACGGCCCGCCCGACCGGCCGAGGGTCACCGGGCGGGCACCACGGCCGGCCGCCCACCGACTCGGCCCGAGCGCGTTCCCGTGGGCCGTCGAGGTCTGCCTCGTGTCCGGGAAGGCGCCGGAGCGAGGCGGATGGCCCAAATCGGCGATTGGCAAGGGCCCGAACAAAATGCCGGTCGCGCTCCGGTCGCGGCGTAGTATGCCCGGCATGTCCACAGCTGCCGTGATCGCCGTTGTCGCGCTCGCCCTCCTTCACGTCTACATCCTGGTCCTGGAGATGTTCCTGTGGACCACGCCCCGGGGCCGGGGCGCTTTCGGCACGTCAGCGGAGTTCGCGGCCTCGACCAAGGCGATGGCCGCCAACCAGGGCCTGTACAACGGCTTCCTGGCGGCGGGTCTGCTCTGGGGCGCCTTCGCCTCCGACCCGGTCGGGTTCCAGGTGCGGGTCTTCTTCGCCTCCTGCGTCGCCGTCGCCGGCCTGTTCGGAGCCGCGACGTCCTCCCGCAAGATCCTCGTCGTGCAGACGGTGCCGGCACTGGTCGTGCTCGCCCTGGTGCTGTCGGCCCACTGATCCTCGTCCGAGGAGGGGCGTCCCGCCCTCCTGAAAACGGGACGGGCCGCGGTGCCTCCGCACCGCGGCCCGTCCCCGCCGAGCAGTTGGTCAGGAGCCGGCCCGGCGCTTGTTGTAGACGTCGAATCCGACGGCCGCGAGCAGCACCAGGCCCTTGATGACCTGCTGGTAGTCGGTGCCGACACCGACCAGGGACATGCCGTTGTTCAGCACGCCGAGCACCAGGCCGCCGATGATGGCGCCGAGGACGGTGCCCACGCCGCCGCTGGCGGAGGCGCCGCCGATGAACGCGGCGGCGATGGCCTCCAGTTCGAAGTTGATGCCGGCCTGCGGGGTGCCGGCGTTGAGGCGTGCCGCGAAGACCAGTCCGGCGAGGGCCGCGAGGACGCCCATGGTAGTGAAGGCGAGGAAGACGACCCGCTTGCTCTTCACTCCGGACAGCTTCGCCGCCGCCTCGTTGCCGCCGATGGCATACGTGTGGCGGCCGATGATGGAGTTGCGCATCAGGTAGCCGAAGCCGACCAGCAGTGCGCCGAGGATCAGCAGCACGATCGGCACGCCGTGGTAACTGGCCAGCAGCAGGGTGAAGGTGGCCACGGCCGCGGTGATCACGGCGAGCTTCGCCAGGAACAGTCCGAGCGGGAGCGGCTCCAGCCCGTACGAGGCGGTCTGCCGCCGGCCGCGCAGCTCCTGGAGGATCACGACGGCCAGCACCGCGAGGCCCAGCAGCAGGGTGAGGTTGTGGTAGTCGGTGTGCGGGCCGACCTCGGGGAGGAAGCCGCTGCTGATGCTCTGGAAGCCCTTGGGGAACGGCGCCACCGACTGGCCCTGCAGGAGGATCTGGGTGCCGCCGCGGAACAGCAGCATGCCCGCCAGGGTGACGATGAACGAGGGGATCCCCAGATAGGCGATCCAGAAGCCCTGCCAGGCGCCGGCGAGGGCGCCGATCGCCAGTGCGGCCAGCACCGCCACCGGCCACGGCACGTGGTGCTTGACCATCATCACCGCGGCGGCGGCCCCGACGAAGGCGGCCAGCGAGCCGACCGAGAGGTCGATGTGCCCGGCGATGATGACGATCATCATCCCGATCGCCAGGATGAGGATGTAGCCGTTCTGCTGGATCAGGTTGGTGATGTTGAGCGGCTGGAGCAGGATGCCGTCCGTCCAGATCTGGAACAGCAGCACGATCAGCGCGAGCGCGACCAGCATGCCGTACTGGCGCACGTTGCCCTGCAGCGCGCGGGCCAGGACGGAGCCGAGGGAGGGGCTCGGGCCGGCCTGCGGTGCCTTCGGGGACGTATCCGGGATGATCTCGGTCGGGGCCATGCCTCACACCTGCTCGTTGCTGGATGCGGCGCTCATGGTCATGAGCCGCATGAGGGATTCCTGGGTGGCGTCGGCACGGGCGACCTCGCCGGTGATCCGGCCTTCGGCCATGGTGTAGATCCGGTCGCACAGGCCCAGGAGTTCGGGGAGTTCGGACGAGATGACGAGCACGGCCTTGCCCTGGGCGGCGAGTTCGGCGATGACGGTGTAGATCTCCGCCTTCGCGCCGATGTCGATGCCGCGGGTGGGCTCGTCGAGGATCAGCACCTCCGGCTCGGCGAAGATCCACTTGCTGAGGACGACCTTCTGCTGGTTGCCGCCGCTGAGCGTGCCGGTCCGGGTGAACACCGTCGGGGCCTTGATGTTCATGGTCCGCCGGAACGACTCGGCGACCTTGGCCTCCGCATGCCGGTCGACCCGGCCGTACCGGGCGACCTTGCCGAGCGCGCTCAGCGAGATGTTCCGGCTGATGTCGTCGATGAGGTTGAGGCCGAGCTGCTTGCGGTCCTCCGTGACGTACGCGATGCCGTGCCCGATCGCCTCGGGTACCGTCCGGGTGCGGACCTCCCGGCCGTGCAGCCGTACCCGGCCGGCCGCCCAGCGCCCGTAGGAGCGGCCGAAGACGCTCATGGCCAGCTCGGTGCGGCCGGCGCCCATCAGTCCGGCGATGCCGACGATCTCACCGCGCCGCACGCTCAGCGAGGCGCCGTCCACCACCATGCGCTGCTGGTCGATCGGGTGCCGCACGCTCCAGTCCTCGACCTCGAAGGCGACCTCGCCGATATCGGGGACGCGTTCGGGGTAGCGGTGCTCCAGATCGCGGCCGACCATGCCGCGGATGATCCGCTCCTCGGAGATGCCCCCGGGGCCGATCGCGATGGTCTCGATGGTCCGCCCGTCGCGCAGGATGGTCACGGAGTCCGCGACCCGGGCGATCTCGTTCAGCTTGTGCGAGATGACGATGCAGGAGATGCCCTGCGCCTTGAGTTCGAGGATCAGGTCGAGCAGCTTGCGGCTGTCCTCGTCGTTCAGCGCGGCCGTCGGCTCGTCGAGGATGAGCAGCTTGACCTTCTTGGCCAGCGCCTTGGCGATCTCGACCAGCTGCTGCTTGCCCACACCGAGGTCGGCGATCCTGGTGTGCGGACTCTCGGCGAGGCCGACCTGGCGGAGCAGTTCGGCGGCGTGGGTGAGCGTGCGGTGCCAGCTGATGATGCCCCGGGAGGCGTGTTCGTTGCCGAGGAAGACGTTCTCGGCGATGGACAGGTACGGCACCAGCGCCAGTTCCTGGTGGATGATGACGATGCCGCGCTGCTCGCTGGCCCGGATGTCCTTGAACCGGCAGGGCTCGCCCTCGAAGAGGATCTCGCCCTCGTAGCTGCCGTGCGGGTAGACGCCGCTGAGCACCTTCATCAGGGTGGACTTTCCGGCGCCGTTCTCGCCGCAGATGGCGTGCACCTCACCGGCGGCGACGCTCAGGTTGACCTCGGAGAGCGCCTTCACGCCGGGGAACGACTTGCTGATCGACCGCATTTCGAGAACGGGTCCAGCCATGGTTGTGCGTCCGTATCGTTCGGGGCGCTGCGGGCCGGTCTCCCGGGCGCCGCACCGCCGGTTCGGCAGGGGCCCGGCGGACCGGGCCCGGCGGGCTACTTGAGCTGGTCCGCGGTGTACTGGCCGCTGTCGACCAGGACCTTCTGGTAGTTGTCCTTGTCGACGCTGACCGGCTGCAGCAGCTGCGCCGGGACGGTCTTCACGCCGTTGTTGTACTGGCTGGTGTCGTTGACCTCGGGCTTGCCGCCGGTGAGCAGTGCGTCGCCCATCTGGACGGCGGCCTTGGCCAGTTGGCGGGTGTCCTTGTACACGGTCTGGGTCTGCTCGCCCGCGATGATCGACTTCACCGAGGCCAGCTCGCCGTCCTGGCCCGTGACGACGGGCAGGGACTTCGCGGTGCCGTAGCCGACGCCCTTCAGGGAGGAGAGGATGCCGATCGAGATGCCGTCGTACGGCGAGAGCACGGCGTCGACGTGGGCGCTGGTGTACGACTTGCTCAGCAGGTTGTCCATCCGGGACTGGGCGAGCCCGCCGTCCCAGCGCAGCGTGGCGACCTGGTTGAAGTCGGTCTGGCCGCTCTGCACGACCAGCTTCTTCTGGTCGATGTACGGCTTGAGGACGCTCATCGCGCCGTTGAAGAAGAAGGTGGCGTTGTTGTCGTCCGGGGAGCCGGCGAAGAGCTCGATGTTGAACGGGCCCTTGCCGTCCTTGAGGCCGAGCTTGTCGGCGATGTAGCCGCCCTGGAGGACGCCGACCTTGTAGTTGTCGAAGGTCGCGTAGTAGTCGACGTTCGCCGTGCCGCGGATGAGCCGGTCGTAGGAGATCACCGGGATGTGGGCGTCGGCGGCCTTCTGCAGCACGTTGGTGAGGGAGGAGCCGTCGATGGCGGCGATCACCAGCAGCTTGGCACCCTTGGTGATCATGTTCTCCACCTGGGAGACCTGGTTCTCGACCACGTTGTCGCCGTACTGCAGGTCGGTCTTGTAGCCCTTGGCCTGGAACTCCTTGACCATGTTGGTGCCGTCGTTGATCCAGCGTTCCGACGACTTGGTGGGCATCGCGATGCCGACCAGGCCGCCCTTGGCGTCCCCCTTGGCCGCACCGTCGCCGCCGCCGTTGGCGCTCTGGCCGCAGGCCGCCAGCGAGAGCACCAGGCCCGCGGCGACCAGGCCCGCCGAAATCTTCCGCACAGTTCCTCCAGTGGTGTTCCACGACCGGCACAGTGCGTCCTCTGACTGGGCGCCTGGGAGCGGTCGGGCGGGGGGCCGGCCGGGAGCGGTCCCTCGGGCTGTGGGGCATCGGGGTTACGGTCACCCTGGCCTGGCGTGACATGAGTGTTAACGCTAACAAGAGCGACGTCAAGGGGCCTGGGATCACCGTTGGATCGCAGTGTGCCGCCGGTCGGTTCGGCCGGGACGGGGCGAGCGGACCCGGGCCCGTGCGGCCGACGGCCGGCTCACCGTGAACCTCCCCGGCGCCACGCTCCGGACGGGTGGCACGACCGCGAACCGTGAAGGCGTCGGCGGGGCCGAGATCACGTCCGCGCCGTGGCGGCCCGACCGGCCCTTTTGGCGGTTGGGGCGAACCCGTGCGCGTTCACCCGCCGCAACGGCCACATGTGGGCGGCCCGAATGGCTGGTAAGAAGAGAGCCGCTCGCTGAACCGAGGGTGACGGATCGGTGTGGACCCGGTCGCGTACTGTGGTCCGCAGCCGAGGAGGGGACTACGCGTGGGAACCGAGAGCGCTGGGACGGAACAGCGACAGCCCGTGATGGCTGACGTGGCGAAACTGGCTGGGGTGTCCCACCAGACGGTGTCCCGGGTGCTCAACGGTGCTCCGCACGTCCGGCCGGACACCCGGGACCGGGTGCTGGCGGCCATCCGGGAGCTGGACTACCGGCCCAACTCCGCCGCCCGGGCCCTGGTCACCCGCCGGTCGCAGACGCTCGGCGTGGTCAGCTTCGACTCGACGCTCTACGGCCCCGCCTCGATGCTGGAGGGCATCGAGCGGGCCGCCCGCAGCGCCGGGTACTTCGTGAGCGTGACCAGCCTTCGCTCCCTCGACGGCCGTTCGGTCCAGGAAGCTGTCGACCGGCTGCGCGACCAGGGAGTGGAGGGGGTCGTGGTGATCGCGCCGCAGACCTCCGCCGTCAGCGCGGTGGCCCGGCTCTCCAGCTCGGTGCCGGTCGTCGCGGTCGGATCGGGCAACCAGACGCAGGTGCCCATGGTGTCGGTGGGCAACCGCGAGGGTGCGGGGGAGGCCACCGGGCACCTCCTCGACCTCGGCCACCGCACCGTGCACCACCTGGCCGGACCGTCCAACTGGCTGGAGAGCCAGGACCGCGAGGAGGGCTGGCGCCTCACGCTGCAGGCGGCGGGGGCTCCCGTGCCGGACGTGGAGCGCGGGGACTGGAGCGCCCGCTCGGGCTATGAGGCGGGGCTGCGGATCGCACAACTCCCCGATGTCACGGCCGTCTTCTGCGCCAACGACCACATGGCCCTCGGGCTGCTGCGTGCCCTGCACGAGGCCGGTCGGGCAGTGCCGGAGGAGATCAGCGTGGTCGGGTTCGACGACATCCCGGAGGCCGCCTACTTCATCCCGCCACTGACCACCGTGCGGCAGGACTTCGGCGAACTCGGCAGGCGGGCCCTGGAACTGCTCGTGCGGGAGTTGGAGGGCGGCGCCAAGCCCTCCCCGGCCCATGAGCGGATCCCGCCGGAGCTGGTGCTGCGCCGAAGCGTCGGGCCGGCCGCCCGGTGGTGAAGCGCCGGCGGTTCGCGGCGCCCTGAGTCGCCCGGCTTTCGCAGTGGTCTACCAGGTGATCTCCCTTGACACCGTGAATGTTAGCGCTAACAATTCCTGTGAGCGCTAACAAGTAGCGCTCCTCCGAACTCCGCCGGCCGGGCGCTGCCATCCCGCTTCGGGTGCCCGGCCGGTGGCCCCTCGTTCCGCCCTTCATGAGGGAGAGGTAGCGGAACGGAGCCTGTCGCCGGTGCGCTCCCCCTGCCCCGGCCACGGACCGCGCCGGCGACAGGCGACCCAGGTTGCTCACGGCTCCAACGCCGTTCCCCCGTACGAAGGATGAGCACGTGACCGTCAATTCCGTTGCCCCCGACGCTGTCTCCGATCCGGACCGGTACGTGGTCGGAATCGACTTCGGAACCCTCTCCGGCCGCGCCGTGGTGGTCCGCGTACGGGACGGGGAGGAGGTCGGCACCGCCGTCCACGACTACCCGCACGCTGTCATCGAGCGCGAACTGCCCGGCATCGGGCGGCCGCTGCCGCCCGACTGGGCGCTGCAGCACCCCGCGGACTGGCGCGAGGTGCTGCGCACCGCCGTCCCGGCCGCGCTCGCCGCCTCCGGCGTCGATCCGGCGGACGTCATCGGGATCGCCACCGACTTCACGGCCTGCACCGTCCTGCCGGTGCTCGCCGACGGTACGCCGCTGGCCGAGACGTCCGCGTGGGCGAGCCGCCCGCACGCCTGGCCCAAGCTCTGGAAGCACCACGCCGCCCAGGCCCAGGCGGACCGGATCAACGCCCTGGCCCACGCCCGGGGGGAGAAGTGGATCTCCCGCTACGGCGGGCGGATCTCCGCCGAGTGGCAGTACGCCAAGGCGTTGCAGGTCCTGGAGGAGGACCCGGCCGTCTACGCCGCGACCGCCCGCTGGATCGAGGCCGCCGACTGGATCGTCTGGCAGCTCACCGGTGCCGAGAGCCGCAACACCTGCACTGCCGGCTACAAGGGCATCCACCAGGACGGGAGTTACCCGAGCGAGGACTACCTCGCCGCGCTCCACCCGGACTTCGCCGACTTCGCCCGCACCCGCCTGGAGCACCCGCTCTCCACGCTGGGCTCCCGGGTCGGCTCGCTCACCGCGCAGGCCGCCGAGTGGACCGGCCTGCCGGAGGGCATCGCGGTCGCCGCCGGCAACGTGGACGCCCACGTCGCCGCACCGGCCGCCCGCGCCGTGGACAACGGCCGGCTCCTCGCCATCATGGGAACGTCCACCTGCCACGTCGTCAACGGCGCGACGCTCGCCGACGTCCCCGGCATCTGCGGCGTGGTCGAGGACGGCATCGTCGCCGGCTCCTACGGTTACGAGGCCGGGCAGAGCGCCGTCGGCGACATCTTCGCCTGGTGGCTGCGCCAGGGCGTGCCCGCCGAGTACCTGGCCGAAGCCGAAGCCAACGGCGAGGACCTGCACCGGCTGCTCACCCGCAAGGCCGCCGCCCAGCCCGTCGGCGGGCACGGCCTGGTGGCGCTCGACTGGATGAACGGCAACCGCTCCACCCTGGTCGACCACCACCTGTCCGGCGTGATCGTCGGACTCACCCTCGCCACCCGCCCCGAGGAGATCTACCGCGCCCTGCTGGAGGCCACCGCCTTCGGCACCAGGGTCATCGTCGAGGCGCTGGAGCGGGGCGGGGTCCCGGTCACCGAGTTCATCGTCACCGGCGGCCTCAAGAAGAACGCCCTGCTGATGCAGATCTACGCCGACGTGCTGCGCCGCCCGGTCTCGGTGGCCGAATCGGAGCAGGGCCCGGCGCTCGGCTCGGCCATCCACGCCGCCGTCGCCGCCGGGGCCTACCCCGACGTACGGACCGCGGCCGACGCCATGGGCCGGGTGCAGCAGGGCGCCTACCAGCCCGACCCGGCCGCCGCGGACACGTACGACCTGCTGTTCGCCGAGTACCGGGCCCTGCACGACCACTTCGGCCTCGGCGCCGACAAGCTCCTGCACCGCCTGCGCGATATCCGGAACGCCGCCCTCTCCACCCCGAGCGAGGCCTTGTGAACGCGACCAAAGCGACCCACGGAACCAACGGAAGCAGCAACGGGACCGTCGACCTGATCCGCCGCCAGGTGAGCGACCTGCACCAGGAGCTGGTCCGCTACAACCTGGTGGTCTGGACTGCCGGCAACGTCTCCGCCCGCGTCCCCGGAGAGGACCTGCTGGTCATCAAGCCCAGCGGCGTCTCCTACGAGGAGCTGACCCCGCAGAACATGATCGTCTGCGACTTGGACGGCAACGTCGTCGAGGGCGACCACGCGCCCTCCTCCGACACCGCCGCACACGCCTACGTCTACCGGCACCTGCCCGAGGTCGGCGGAGTTGTCCACACCCACTCCACCTACGCATGCGCCTGGGCGGCCCGCGGTGAGGCCGTCCCCTGCGTGCTCACCGCGATGGCCGACGAGTTCGGCGCCGAGATCCCGGTCGGCCCGTTCGCCCTGATCGGCGACGACTCGATCGGCCGGGGCATCGTGGACACCCTCAAGGGCCACCGCTCGCCCGCCGTCCTGATGCAGAACCACGGCGTCTTCACCATCGGCAAGGACGCCAAGGCGGCCGTGAAGGCCGCCGTGATGTGCGAGGACGTCGCCCGCACCGTCCACCTCTCCCGCCAGCTCGGCGAACCGCTGCCGATCGCCCAGGCGGACATCGACAGCCTCAACTTCCGCTACCAGAACGTCTACGGCCAGCCCCAGGCCCGGTGAGGAGCCACCCCATGAAGAAGCCACTGGAGGGCCGCCAGGTCTGGTTCCTGACCGGAAGTCAGGGGCTCTACGGCGAGGACACGCTGCGCCAGGTGGCGGAGCAGTCCCAGCGGATCGCCGAGGCACTGGACCGCGACCCCCTGCAGCCGGTCGAGATCGTCTGGAAGCCCGTCCTCACCGACGCCGCGGCGATCCGCCGGGTCTGCCTGGACGCCAACTCCGCGGACGACTGCATCGGCCTGATCGCCTGGATGCACACCTTCTCCCCGGCGAAGATGTGGATCGCCGGGCTGGACGCCCTGCAGAAGCCGCTGCTCCACCTGCACACCCAGGCCGACGTCGAACTGCCCTGGCAGACCATCGACATGGACTTCATGAACCTGAACCAGGCCGCCCACGGCGACCGGGAGTTCGGCTACATCCAGTCCCGCCTCGGGGTGCCGCGCAAGACCGTCGCCGGCCACGTCAGCGACCCGACCGTGTCCGCCAGGGTCGCCACCTGGGCCCGCGCCGCCGCCGGCCGCGCCGAACTCCGCAGCCTCAAGCTCGCCCGCTTCGGCGACAACATGCGCGACGTCGCCGTCACCGAGGGCGACAAGGTCGAGGCCCAGCGGCGCTTCGGGGTCTCCGTCAACACCTACGGCGTCAACGACCTCGTCGCCGCCGTGGACGCGACGGAGGACGGCGACGTCACCGCCCTGGTCAAGGAGTACCAGGAGGCCTACCACCTCGCGCCCGAGCTGCGGACCGACGGGGAGCGCCACGAGTCGCTGCGCTACGCGGCGCGGATCGAACTCGGCCTGCGCGGCTTCCTCGAGCAGGGCGGCTTCCGGGCCTTCACCACCAACTTCGAGGACCTCGGCGGACTGCGCCAGCTGCCCGGCCTCGCCGTGCAGCGGCTGATGGCCGACGGCTACGGCTTCGGCGGCGAGGGCGACTGGAAGACCGCCACCCTGCTGCGCACCCTCAAGGCGGCCGCCACCGGACTGCCCGGCGGCACCTCCTTCATGGAGGACTACACCTACCACCTGGAATTCGGCCAGGAGCTGATCCTTGGCGCCCACATGCTGGAGGTCTGCCCGAGCATCGCGGCGGCCACCCCCTCCTGCGAGATCCACCCGCTCTCCATCGGCGGGCGCGAGGACCCGGTCCGGCTGGTCTTCGACGCCGAACCCGGCCCCGCGGTGGTGATCGGCCTCGCCGACCTCGGCGACCGCTTCCGGCTCGTCGCCAACGAGGTCGACGTGGTCGAGCCGCCGGCGCCGCTGCCCAACCTGCCGGTCGCCCGAGCGGTCTGGAAGCCGCGCCCGGACCTGCACACCTCCACCGAGGCCTGGCTGACGGCCGGCGGACCGCACCACACCGTGCTCTCCGGCGCGCTCGGCACCGAGGAGCTGGAGGACCTGGCCGAGATGCTCGGCGTGGAGCTGCTGGTGATCGACGACGACACCGACATCCGCCGGTTCACCAAGGAACTGCGCTGGAACCAGGCCTACCACCGCCTGGCCCAGGGGCTGTGAGACCCCGTCCGGCACCGGCGACGCCCGCCCGGCGGGCGTCGCCGCCTTCCCACCGGTCCCGCGAGAACGGAGCAATCCCGTGCCGGAAGAAGCGCTCGTGTCCCCGGGTGAACTGACCGTCTGCCAGGAGCTCGCCGCCGTCCTGCCGGGCGGGCGGCCGGTCACCCGCTGGACCATCGGTTCGACGGAGGGCCCGACCGCGGAGGTGCTCAGCCTGGGCGCCCGCCTCCAGGCCCTGCACGCCCCGGACCGGTACGGCCGGCTGGCGAACGTCGTCCTCGGTTGCGAGGGCGTCGAGGACCTGCTCGGCGAGGCCGCCTACCTCGGCGCCACCGTCGGCCGCTACGCCAACCGGATCGCCGACGGACTGCTGCCGCTCGGCGGTACCACGCACCGGCTGACGACCCAGCCGGGCGGCCACACCCTGCACGGCGGAACGGACGGCTTCGCCACCCGGCTCTGGGACGGCGTCCCGGTCCGGCAGGGCCGGCGGGCCGGTGTGCGACTGCGGCTGCACAGCCCCGACGGCGACCAGGGGTTCCCGGGGGCGCTCAGCGCCGAGGTGACGTACCTGCTCGACCCGGCGGGCGCGCTCTGGATCGGCTACCGGGCGACCACGGACGCCCCCACGGTCGTCAACCTCACCAACCACGCGTACTTCAACCTGGCCGGTGAGGGCAACGGCACGGTGCTCGACCACCTGCTCCGGGTGGACGCCCCGGGGTACCTGCCGGTCGACGCGGAGCTGATCCCGATCGGCCCGGTCGCCCGGGTCGCCGACACGCCCTTCGACCTGCGCGAGGCGGCGGTGCTCGGCGAGCGCGTCGCCGACCCGGACCCGCAGATCCGCCGGGCCGGCGCGGGCTTCGACCACAACTGGGTGCTCGACGGGAACGGGTTCCGCAGGGCCGCCGTGCTGAGCCACCCGGCCAGCGGCCGGCGCGTGGAGTGCCTGACGACGGAACCGGGGATCCAGGTCTACACCGGCAACCACTTCGACGGCTCGCTGACCGGCCGCTCCGGCCGCCCCTACCGCGCGTACGCGGGCGTCGCGCTGGAGACGCAGCACTTCCCGGACTCGCCCAACCGTCCCGAGTACCCCTCCACCGTCCTGCGCCCGGGCGAGGAGTTCCGCTCGACGACGGTCTACTGCTTCTCGGCGGATTAGCGGACCGTCCGTCGAGGGGAGCGGGGCGGCGGGCCGGCAGTGGCCCCCGCCCCCTTCACGTCGTTCGTCAGTCCGAGACGAAGACCCGGACGTCCCAGGCGCCGAGGGAGACCGACCCGGCGGCGGGCACCGAGGCACCGCCCAGCACGTCGACCAGGGCCACCGGAGCCTGGGTCCGGACGGGCTGCCGGCTCCAGTTGTGCACCACGTGGACGCGTCGCCCGTCGGGGGCCGTACCGGTGGTCGCGGTGACGGAGGCGGGCAGGTCGCGCCAGCCGCTCGCGGGGGCGGGCGCCAGCCAGGCGGCCAGCGCCCTGGCCAGGTCGCGTCCGGGCACCGCGCCGACGCAGGTCACCCGGCCCGCGCCGTGGGCACGGGTGGTGACGGCGGACCAGCGGCCGAAGTGGGGGTGGTCGTACCCGGCCAGCACCGTCGCGTCGGTGACCGTCAGGCCCTCGACCCACCGGTTCACGGTCGCGCCGGCCGGGAGCTCCAGCGGACTGCCGGGGACGGCGCGCAGCGGCAGGTCCGAGGACAAGTTGCTGAACTCGTCGTAGCACGCGCCCGCGGCGGCGGCCAGCCGCGGCGGAGCGGCCTCGTGGCGGGCCCGGGCCTCGTGGTCGGCGTAGCCGGTGCGGGGGCCGAGCACGAGGTGGCCGCCGGCCTCCGCGTAGGCCACCAGCCAGTCCAGCAGCGCGTCCTCGGCGAGGTAGAGCGCCGGGACGACCAGCACGGGGTGGCGCCGCGCGGCCTCGTCGGGTGCCGGACCCCGGCGCCCGCCCCGGGCGTCGTGCAGCTGCCGGGCGTGCAGGATCCGCACCTGGCGGCCGGCCTCGAAGGCGCCGCGGTAGAACGGGTCGAAGAAGCGCTGGTAGGAGGCCGGGTCCGGGCGGCCGTCCGGGGTCGCCAGCGGCGGGTACTTCTGCCCGCGCTCGTGGGCGCCGTCGAGCACCGGGGCCAGCCAGTCCAGCTCGAACCGGCCGTTCTCGGGCTCCCAGGTGGACCAGACCGACTCACCGACCCGGATGACGGTGAACCTCGCCCCGGCCATCAGGTCGAGGTCTTCCTTCAGCCGCTCGTACGGCTGGTACTCGGGGTAGTAGGCGGCGCCGAACAGCACGCGCGGGGGCAGCGGGAACACGGGTGCACCTCGGAACGTGGCGGGCCGCGGCTGCCGGGGCGGGGAGGAACTGCGGTGTCAGGAGGTGGTTCCGCTCACCGTGCCACCGGACCGGGCGACCGTGTGGGCGGCGGTGGAGCGACCGGCATGCGTCGGGGCCAGGTCGCGCCGGTGGCACGACCCGGCCCGGTCGGCGGTCCGCTCAGCGGGCGCCGAGGAGGTGTTCGAGCGCCAGCTGGTCCAGCTGCTCGAAGGCCATGCCGCGGCGCGCGGCGGCCTCGACGTCGAACTCCTCGAAGGCGGAGCGGTCCGCCAGCAGCCCGGCCAGGCCGTCCCCGGCCGTGGGCAGGGCCAGTTCGGGCAGCCGGGAGGCGGTGAGTGCGGCCTGCACCTCCGGGTCGGCCCGGAAGGCGCGGGAACGCTCGGCCAGCAGCAGGTAGTTGCGCATGCAGCCGGCCGCCGAGGCCCAGACGCCGTCGAAGTCCTCGGTGCGCGGCGGCTTGAAGTCGAAGTGCTTGGGGCCGTCGTAACCGGCCGTTTCCAGCAGGTCGACCAGCCAGAACGCCTGCCGCAGGTCGCCCGCGCCGAAGCGGAGGTCCTGGTCGTACTTGATGCCGGACTGGCCGTTGAGGTCGATGTGGAACAGCTTGCCGTGCCACAGCGCCTGGGCGATGCCGTGCGGGAAGTTGAGCCCGGCCATCTGCTCGTGACCGACTTCCGGGTTGAGGCCGACGCGCTCGGGGCGCTCCAGCTCGTTGATGAACGCCAGGGCGTGGCCGACGGTGGGCAGCAGGATGTCGCCGCGCGGCTCGTTGGGCTTGGGCTCGATCGCGAAGCGCAGGTCGTAGCCCTGCTGCTCGACGTACTCGCCGAGCAGGTCGAAGGCCTCCTTGAGCCGGTCGAGCGCCGTGCGCACGTCCTTGGCCGCGCCGGACTCGGCGCCCTCGCGGCCGCCCCAGGCGACGTAGACCGAGGCGCCGAGCTCGGCGGCCAGGTCGATGTTGCGGATGGTCTTGCGCAGTGCGTAGCGCCGGACGTCGCGGTCGTTGGCGGTGAAGGCGCCGTCCTTGAAGACGGGGTGGGTGAACAGGTTGGTGGTCGCCATCGGGACCTTCAGCCCGGCGTCGTCCAGGGCGGCGCGGAAGCGCTTGACGGTCTCCTCGCGGGTGGCGTCGCCCGCGCCGAAGGGGATCAGGTCGTCGTCGTGGAAGGTGACGCCGTGGGCGCCGAGTTCGGCCAGCCGCTGCACCGTCTCGACCGGGTCGAGGGCGGGGCGGGTGGCGTCGCCGAAGGGGTCGCGCCCCTGCCAGCCCACGGTCCACAGGCCGAAGGTGAACTTGTGCGCGGGGGTGGGGGTGAGGCTGTCGCTGGACATGGAGCGGCTCCGGAACAGTGCGGAGGGGTGTTTGTCAGGGCTCTCAACAAATTAGTATGCCCGAACCTGAGAAGGAACCCCCCATCGGAGGAACGCATGGCTGAGCAGCGTGTCGTGATCGGCGTCGACAGCTCGACCCAGTCCACCAAGGCCCTCGCCGTCGACATCGACACGGGCGCCGTGCTGGGCGAGGGCCGCGCCCCGCACCAGGTGAGCGAGGGCGCCGGCCGGGAGAGCGATCCCGAGCAGTGGTGGCGGGCGTTCGAGGAGGCCACCGCCGGGACGGGCTGGGCCGAGCGCGCCGCCGCCGTCTCGATCGCCGGCCAGCAGCACGGCCTGGTCACCCTGGACGCGGCCGGAGCGCCGGTGCGCCCCGCCCTGCTGTGGAACGACGTCCGCTCCGCCCCCCAGGCGGCCGAGCTGCGCACGGCGATCGGGCCGGCGGAGCTCGTCCGGCGCTCCGGAAGCCTGCCGACCGCCGCCTTCACCGCCCCCAAGTGGGCCTGGCTGCGCGCCCATGAGCCCGCCGCGGCCGACCGCGTCGCCGCCGTCCGCCTCCCGCACGACTTCCTGACCGAGCGGCTGACCGGCGAGGCGGTGACCGACCGCGGTGACGCGTCCGGAACGGGCTGGTGGGGGCCGGACGGCTACGACAAGGACCTCCTCGACCGCATCGGCCTCGACCCCGCCCTGCTGCCGCGGGTCCTCGCGCCCGGCGCGCGGGCCGGCCTGGTCCGCCCGGGGACGGTGCTGCGCGCGGGGGCCCCGGTGGCCAGCGGGACCGGCGACAACATGGCCGCCGCCCTCGGGCTGGGCCTGCGGCCCGGACAGCCGGTGCTCAGCCTCGGCACCTCCGGGACGGTCTACGCCGTCGGCCGGGAGCGGCCGGTGGACCCGAGCGGGACGGTCGCGGGCTTCGCCGACGCCCTCGGCGGCTGGCTGCCGCTCGCCTGCACGCTCAACTGCACCCTCGCCGTGGACCGCTTCGCCACCCTGCTCGGACGCGGGCGCGAGGAGGTCGAGGACGGCGGCACCGCCGTGGTGCTGCCCTATCTGGACGGTGAGCGCACACCGGACCTCCCCGGTGCCTCCGGTCTGGTCCACGGGCTGCGCCACGACACCACCCCGGGCCAGCTGCTCCAGGCCGCCTACGACGGCGCCGCCCACGCCCTGCTCACCGCCCTCGCCGACGTGCTGCGCGCGGGCGGCGGGGACGGGACCGGTGACGAGCCGCTGCTGCTGATCGGCGGCGGCGCCCGCGGCCGCGCCTGGCAGCGGACCGTCCTGCGGCTCTCGGGCCGGGCCGTCCGGGTGCCCGAGGCCCGGGAGCTGGTCGCGCTCGGCGCGGCCGCCCAGGCCGCCGCGCTGCTGACCGGCGAGCCCGCCGACGCGGTGGCGCGCCGGTGGCGCACCGCCGAGGGCCCGCTGCTGGAGCCCGTGGCACGGGACGACGTCGCACTCGAACGGATCGGCGATACCCTGCGTCAGGCCGGGGCCTTGCAGGGAGCCCCGGCCGAGGACCGGTAGGAGGGGCGGCGCGTGACAGTGGTCGGCAGAGCGGGGAACAGCCAGGGGAGCGGGCCCGCGTCGCAACAGGACATGCGGCGGCGGAACCTCTCGGTGGTCCTTGGCGCGGTCGCCGGCAACGGACCGCTCGCCCGCCCGCTGTCGCGCGCCGACGTCGCCGGACGCGTCGGTCTGACCAGGGCGGCCGTCTCCTCACTGGTCGACGAGCTGATCGGACGGGGTGCGCTCACCGAGGCGGAGACCGCACCCGACGGACGGGTCGGCCGCCCCGGACGCGCGCTCTCGGTGAGCGACGAGGGCCCGGCCGGCCTCGGTCTCGAGGTCGGCGTCTCGCACCTCGGCGCGTGCGTCGCGGACCTGCGCGGAGAACCCCGGGTGTGGCGCCGGGTGGAACGGACGAACTCCGGCCGGCCGCCCGGGCAGGTGCTGGCGGAGGTCGCCGAGCTGGCCGCCGAGGCGGAGACCGAGGCCCGCGCCCTCGGGCTGCGCGTCGAGGGCCGGGTCCTGGCGGTGCCCGGTGTGGTGCCGAACGGACCGGCCGGGCGGGTCGAGCGCGCGCCCAACCTCGGCTGGTGCGCGCTGGACGTCGCCGCGCACTGGCCCGAACCGGGCACCGTGCCCGAACCGGAGAACGAGGCCAACCTCGGGGCCCTGGCCGAGTACTGGAACGCCGAGCGGGCCGCGGCGACCTTCGTGCACGTCTCCGCGGACGCCGGGATCGGTGCCGCCCTGGTCCTCGACGGGCGGCTGTTCCGCGGCGCCCGTGGTTTCGCCGGCGAACTGGGCCACGTCCCCGTCCACCCGGACGGCCTGCCGTGCGCCTGCGGCGCGCGCGGCTGCCTGGAGCAGTACGCGGGACAGGCGGCCGTGCTGCGCGAGGCCGGCCTCGCGCAGCACATCCCGGCCGCGCCCGGTGCCGCGGAGGCCGGCGACCCGGTCGCCCTGCTGGCGGAACGGGCCGCCGCCGGGCACGCGCCGACCCTGGCGGCGCTGGACCGCGCGGGCCGCGCCCTGGGCCTCGCCCTCACCTCCGCCGTCGACCTCATCGACCCGGACGGCCTCGTCCTCGGCGGCACCTACGCCGAACTGGCCGAGTGGCTGCTGCCGTCCGTCCGGGCCGAGCTGGCCGACCGGGTCACCGTCCGCCCCTGGGCACCGGAGGCGCTGCGTCCGTCCGCCCTGGGCCGGCGCGGACCCGTGCTGGGCGCGGCGCAGACCACCGTCCGCCGGATCATGGCGGACCCCACCCTGCTGCCCGTCCTCTGACGGACCGGGAGCGCCTCGGGGCCGAGGGGCGCCCGGACCAAGGAGCGTCCCGGACCAGGGAGCGCGCCCCGGGACACGCGGTCAGTCGTGCTCGACCACGACCATCGCGTGCCCGTCCGGGGTGGTGACCCGCACGTGGACGTACTCGCCGTCGTGCCGCCAGAGCAGGTCCTGCCCCGCGGGCTGCAGCCGCACCGAGCGCGGCGCGTCCGCGAGCCGGACGGCGACGGGCACGTCGAGCAGCGGGAAGGGGTCGTGCACCAGGTCGAGCTCCGGCGTCTCGCGGGCCGGGACGAAGCTGATGAGCTGCACCACCGTGCCCGTGGCGGTGCGCTGCACGGTGGTCTCCAGATGGACCGGCCCGCCGGCCCGGACGAGCGGATCCGGGAGGAGCCGGTCCAGCGCGGCGCCGAGCAGCCGGCGGTACGCCTCCAGGCCGTGCTCGTGGAACGCCTCCAGCAGCGGGACGGTCACCACGGCCACCCCGTCGCCGACGACCACGGCCGCCTCGTCGGTCGGGCCGGCCGGGGGCGTGTAGGAGTGGCCGCAGAACCGGTCCCAGGATCGCGGGAAGTAGGGGGCCACCACCCGGGCCAGGACCTCGGTGCCGGGCAGCGCCCGGGCGCTCAGCCGGGCACCGTGGCTGATCACCGGGAAGTCCTCCGGGACGCCGGGCACGTTCTGGCAGGCGAGGAAGGACTCGCCGGCCGGAGCCGGTGCCAGGTCCTCGACCGGTAGGCCGGGGAGGGCGGGCTCGGTGCCGTTCCTGAGCAGGGCCGGACCGACCAGCAGCACCGCGCCGCCGCCCCGCCGGTAGGAGTCGAGGCGCTCGGCCAGGTCGTCGTCGACGGGAGTGCTCTCCGGCACCACGACGGCCCGGTACCCGCCCAGGTCGGCGGTCGGCGGGACCATGTCGAACTGCGCGCGGAGCTGCTGGAGCGCCCGGACGGCGCCGATGTTGGCGGCGCCCGGGTTGTCGCCGAGAGCGGGGTCGACCACGACGGCGACCTCGCTGACGACCCGGCCGCCCTCGAGGAACGGCTCGCACGCCGCGATGTGCCCGTAGGCCGAGCCGATCAGCTCGTACACCGCCCGCGAGGGTACGCCCCGCGGGTGCAGCACGTCACCGACGCCGCCGGTCAGGCCGTGGCTCAGCATCTGGCTGGTCTCGTAGCGCAGGGCCGCCCGGGGCTTGAGGGCGGCGTTGTCTCCCCAGCTCTCGTGGAAGCGCCCGGTGTGGCTGAGCACGGGCAGCCCGAGCGGGCGGACGAAGCGGGCCACGTACGGCAGGAAGGCGTAGCCCCAGCCGCCGGTGGGCAGACCCTCGATCTCGACGTGCCGCACGAAGCGCTGCTCCTCGGACAGCCCGGTCTTGGGCCGGCTGTTGTACCAGGCGCCCTGGACGGCGTCCGCCGGGAGGGCCTTCTCCACCATGGCGGAGTAGCGGGCCATGTAGCGCTTGGCCACGAGGTCGGCGTAGCGGTCGCGGTGGTCCGCGTCGGCCGGGTCGAGGCCCTCGCGGCGCATCCCGTCCACCGCCCAGCGGCTCACGCTCGGCTGGTTCCAGCACATGTCGATGAAGATCCCGTCGACCGGGGCGAAGCGGCGCAGCACCTCGTCCAGCTGGTCGGCGAAGTAGTCGGCGTACGGGCTGGACATGTCGAGGATGTGCCAGGCCGCCTCGAAGGCCGAGGCGCTCCAGCGGGCGAGCTTCAGGTCCTCGCCCTGGGCGATCCACTCGGGGTGCTCCCGGGCCGCGTACTCGTCGACCTGGAGGGACAGGTAGATCGGCGTGCGGATGCCCACGGCGTGCAGGGCCTCGACCTGTCCGGCCAGCAGGTCCAGGTCGGGGGCGAGGCCCGGGTGGCGCTCCGGCCGGTCGGTCCCGTAGTAGAGGTGACCGTGGTGGCACTTGGCGAAGAGGGTGACGCTGTCGACGTGGGCGTCCTGGAAGGCCCGGGCGAAGGTCACCGGGTCGAAGTCCCGTCCCACGTCGGGGATGTCGGGCCCGGTGTGGAAGTCCAGGTGCACGGTTCGCCGGGGGAAGCGGGCGCTCCTGTGAGCGCTAACATCTCCGAGAGTCATGGGACGGGTCTATCGGAGATGCGGTCATGGCGTCCAGAAGGTTCGCGGGACGAGCCGCGAAATCGCTTGTCAGGTCGGTGAATCCGCGAGGGGTATGGCGTCCGGCCCGGGGTCGGGTGATCCCGCCGCCGCCGAGACATGGGATCTCTTTCGGTGTTGGCGTGGCTATCCGAACAGGCGCCGCTGGATCTCCCGCCGGTAGTCCTCCAGCGTCCGGTCGAGGTGCGCCGCCGTGGCCGCCGCCGCCTCGTCGGGCCGGCCGTCGCGGATGGCCCGGTAGATCGCCTCGTGCTCCTCGACCGCGGCCCGGGTGCCCTCGCTGAGCATGTCGTGGATGCCGATGGCGCTCGACTGGCGCTGCAGCCGACGCGCGTCGCGCACGGCGCTGAGCAGGAAGGTGTTGTGCGCGGCAGTGGCGACGGCGTTGTGGAAGTCGTCGTCGGCCTGGTTGAACACCTCGACCTGGCCCTGGACGAACCCGTGGCGGCACTGCTGCGCGGCGACCTCGATCGTGCGCAGCTCGGCCGGGGTGGCGCGGGTGGCCGCGAGACTGCTGGCAGCCGTCTCCTGGACCTTGCGGAACTCGAAGAGCATGAGGACGTGGTCGATGTCGACGGGGCGGAAGAATCCGCCCCAGCGGCTGGTGATGAGCATGCCCTCGTCGTCCGCGACGAACAGGCCCCGCCCCTTGTGCGCCCGGACGCGGCCGAGCGCGGAGAGGATCTTCACGGCCTCCCGGACCACCGCCCTGCTGGTGTTCAGCGTGTGGGCCAGGTCGTGCTCGGTGGGCAGCCGGTCGCCCGGGACCAGGCGCATCTCGGCGATGTACTCCAGGATCTGCTCCGACACGATCTCGTACCCGGGCCGGTAGTCCCGGCGCTCACCGGCCGAGCCGTTCACCGCTGCCGCGGCAGCGGGAGAGGCCTGCGCGGGCAAGGCCGTGTCGGACGTGGGCGTGTCGTTCATCTGTCCTGCCTCCGGTGTGGCTGGCGCGAGGGGCGACTGGCTTTGGAGCTGGGTCATCATATCGCAGGACACTATGAGTACTACTCATTTGCCGAGGTCTGCGGGCTTGGGTCGGGGAATCAAAGGTGACAGAAGCGATGAAACGCCTCTTGTGAGCGCCATCATGGCCGTCCGCCCGGCCAGAACTGTTCTGGATGAGGTTGTGAGAACTCTTGACGAACCTTTCGATAGGGCGGCTAATTAATCCCCCGAGGGCGGCAGTGAACGGCAGCCTTCGGCATCGACGCCAGAGCGGGACGGCCGGCGTCGCCCCACCCCCACCTCCCGACCCGTTCGGGGCCTCTGCAGTGGAGTCGCGCATGACCGTCAACACGCCACCGACCGTCAACACGCCACCGACCGTCAACACGCCACCGACCGTCAACAAGCCTCCGACCGGCGAGGACACCGTGCCCGGCAGGAGACGATTCGTGCTGCTGGCCGCCTGCACGGCCGCCCTGGCCCTGGCCTTGGCCGCCTGCAGCAGCAGTTCTCCCGGCAAGACCACCAAGGACGGCTTCGCCCAGGCGGCGCAGCGCGACGGAGCCCTCACCGTCTGGGTCGACGCAACCCGGCTGGCCGCCGCCAAGCAGTACCAGGAGCTGCACCCGGAGGTGAAGTTGGACATCGTCTCCTACGACGGTGACGCCAACGGGTCCAACTACCTCCAGACCAAGGTCCAGCTCTTCAACCGGACCGGCAAGGGCTGGCCCGACGTCGTCTTCAGCTCACAGAACAACGAAGCCTCCTGGGCGGTCGACGCGGGCTTCGCCGCGCCGCTCGACAAGGGTCTGATCCCGGTGGACACCCTGTCCGGCTTCGCCAAGGGTGCCAACGACGTCTGTACCGTCAACGGCACCGTCTACTGCCTGCGCAACGACCTCTCGCAGGCGGTGCTCTGGTACAACGCGCCGCTGATGCAGCAGTTCGGCTACACCGTCCCGAAGACCTGGGAGGAGTACCAGCAGCTCGGCGAGAAGGTGGCCGCCGAGCATCCCGGCTATCTGGTGGGCGACGCGGGCGACTCCTTCGCCCCCGAGATCTACCTCTGGGCGAGCAAGTGCGGGGCCAACAGGATCACCGGTCCCAAGGCCGTGTCGGTGAACACCACCAGTGCGAACTGCACCAAGATGGCCACCCTCCTGGACGGGCTGATCAAGAACAAGTCCATGTCCATCAGCGGGGTCTTCAGCACCGACTTCGCCAAGAACGAGGCCGACAGGATCCTCCTCATGCCCGGCCCGGCGTGGTTCGGCGGCGCGGTGCTCAAGGACACCCTCAAGACCCCGGAGAAGACGATCGCGGTGGCCCCGATCCCCCAGTGGCAGGGCGACACCGAGCCCGCCACCGGCAACGTCGGCGGCGGCACCTGGCTGGTGTCCCAGCACTCCACCCACCTCAAGGCGGCCACCGACTTCCTGAAGTGGGTCACCACCGACAACGCCTACCAGGGCGCGAAGGCCCCCGGATTCCCGGCGTACGCGCCCGCCGCCGAGAACTGGCTGAAGGCCCAGAGCGCCTCCGGTTACTTCGTCGGGGACCTCGGTGCGCTCAAGGACGCCGCCTCCCAGGTGTGGTCGGGCTGGGGATCGAGTCAGTTCAGTCAGGAGGGGATCTGGGCCGCCACGGTCAAGCCCGGCCTGACCCAGGGGCAGACCATCACCTCCCTCCTCCCCGCCTGGCAGGACTCGATCGTCAAGCATGCCCAGTCCTTCGGATACCAGGTCTCCCAGTGACCGTCACCTCCTCCTCGGTCGGCTCCGGCCGGCGCCGCAACGGTGCCGCCCGGAGCCGGGCCGGCCTCGCGTTCGTCGCCGGCTACGCACTGCTGCTGGTCGCCTTCGGCGTCCTCCCGACCGGCTACGCGATCTACTTCGCGTTCACCGACGCCGGGGGCTCGTTCACCGGCTTCGCCAACTTCGTCTCCACGGCACAGGACTTCCGCTTCGTGGACGCGATCGGCCACGTGGCGCTCTACCTCCTGTTCTGGCTCGTCTCGCTGGTGGTGTTCGTGGTCGGGCTGGCGCTGCTGCTGCACCGCCTGTCCTCGGGGCCGATCAGCCGCACGCTGCGCTTCCTCTACTACATCCCCGGGGCACTGGCGGGCGCCGCGAGCGTGCTGGTGTGGCTGTTCATGCTCGACCCGACGGTGAGTCCGGTCGGTTCGCTGCTGGGGGTGCTGGGTTTCGACACCTTCGGCCAGGTCATCGCGCCCGGCAACCTCCCGGTACTGTTCACCGCCATCGCCTTCTGGACCGGGGCGGGCGGCTGGATCGTCGTGATGTACGGCGCGCTCAACAACATCCCGCAGGACGTCCTGGAGGCCGCGCGGATCGACGGCGCGGGTGCCTGGCAGACCGCCTGGCACGTGCAGATCCCCATGCTCCGCAAGTGGATCGTCTACATGGTGATCCTCGCCTTCGCGGGCGGCGCGCAACTCTTCGTCGAGCCGCAGCTGCTCTCCCTCGCCAGCGTGGGCGTCGCCGGTCGCGACTACTCGCTCAACCAGCTGACCTACGACTTCGCCTTCCAGATGAACGACGTCAACGGCGCCGCCGCGGTCTCGATGGAGCTCCTGGTGGTCAGCGTGTCGGTCGCCGGCGTGTTCGTCGCACGGTCGGGGTTCTTCGATGCCGACTGAGACCGCTGCCACCCCGGCAACCGCCCACGCACCCACGGAACGGGAGCCGAACGTCATGAGCCGAGCTCCGCACCGGGCGCCGCGACGGGCACCCGGCGCCGTACGGAACACCTCGTACCGGCTGCTGACCGGCTCCGTCCTGGCGGTGTTCGTCGCGTTCTTCGTGCTGCCGGTGCTCTGGCTCGTCCTCGCGGCGACCAAGACCGACCGGCAGCTGGTCCACGACCACCCGCTGTCCTTCGGCTCCTGGCAGGCGCTCAAGGCCAACTGGGACGCGCTGTCGGCCTTCCAGGACGGCGCGATCCTGCAGTGGCTCGGCAACTCCGCCCTGTACGCGGTGATCTCCCTGGTCATCACCCTGTGCGTGTCGGTGCCGGCGGGGTACGCGCTGGCCATGACCGAGTTCCGAGGCCGGCGCCTGCTGCTGGTCTCGACCCTGGTCGTGATGCTGATGCCGAGCGCCACGCTGGTCGTGCCGCTGTTCCTGGAGGTCAACGCGGCGCACCTGATCGGCACCATGTGGTCGATCGTCCTGCCGTACGCGTTCTACCCGTTCGGGGTGTACCTGACCTACATCTACTTCACCACCGCGGTGCCCAGGGACCTGCTGGCGGCCGCGCGGATGGACGGCTGCTCCGAGCTCGGCGTGTTCCGCCACGTGGCGCTGCCGCTGGCGACCCCGGTCATCGCGCTCGTGGGCTTCTTCAGCTTCGTCGCCAACTGGACCAACTACTTCCTGCCCTACGTGATGCTCCCCCAGGACGACCAGATGCCCGTCCAGGTGGGCGTCGGCAACCTGCTCAGCAGCGTGCCGCAGTTCAACCCGACCGCCGGATCGCTCGCGATCGAGCGCCCGCAGCTGGCCCTCGCGACGCTGGTGGCCATCACGCCCGTCCTGGTCGTCTTCCTCTTCGCCCAGCGCTTCCTGGTCAGCGGGATGCTCGCCGGCGCCACCAAGGAATGACGCCCGTGCCGTCACCCCGATCGGAGATCCTCCCCATGGCCACCAGTTCCACCGACCGTTCCCCGGGCGAGGACGCCGCGGCCACCCCGGCCGAGATCCGGGCCTCGGTACCGCTGCTCGAACCGCCCGGCTGGGCGCCCGCGCAGCGCGCCCTGTTCGACCTGCTCGACCACGGCTGGCGCCGCTTCGCCCGCGACTTCACCGGCCCGGACGGCCGGCTGAACTACACCGGCCGGCTGACCACCCGCGACGGCGTGGACGACTTCTACGAGGTGTTCTTCAACTGGCCGCAGCTCTACCTCCTCGGCGGCGCCGACGACCTCCTGGGCGCCAGTGAGAAGCACTGGGAGGGCGTGACCAGGCACCTCACCGAACTGGACATGCTCCGCGACGAGTACGAGCGGGGCTACGACTGGTTCCACCAGGGCGAGAGCCTGCTGCTGCTCTACTTCCTGTGCATGGCCGACCCCGAGCGCTGGTCGGAGCGCGCGCTGCGGTTCGCCGAGCTGTACGTCGACCCGGCCCACGGCAACTACGACCCCGCGCACCGCATCGTCACCCGCCCACACAACGGCAGCGACCCCGACCGGCGGGGCGTGTCCGACGGTGACGTCTACCCGTGGCTGCAGAAGGAGGCGGACACCTACGGCTACCCGCTCGAATGGCTCCCCGAGGCGCAGGACGGCCCGTACCCGCTCTCGGCGGACCCGCGGCTGGGCGCCCGGATGCGCGAGCGCATCGGAGTCGGCGACACCGCAGTCAACCTCGCCGTGGCCGGGCTGGTCCTCAACGCCTGGATCCTGTCCGGCGAGCAGCGCTACCGCGACTGGATCGTCGAGTACGTCGGCGCCTGGCGCGAGCGCACCGAGGCCAACGGCGGTCTGATCCCGGACAACGTCGGCCCGGACGGCGTCGTCGGCAGCCGGCTCGAAGGGCGCTGGTACGGCGGCCACTACGGCTGGTCCTGGCCGCACGGCTGGCACAGCGTGGGCCACGCGGCCTGCGTGGCGGCGCTCGCCGCCGCGGTCAGCACCGGGGAGGACGACTACCTCGCGATGGTCGGGACCTCGCTCGACGAGATCATCTCCCGGGCGAAGGTGATGCCCTTCACCGAGGCGGACTCCAGCCTGCAGTCCAAGTGGGCGGTCGAACTCGGCCCGGACCGCGACCGGCCGACGCTCCACCTCCCGTTCCGGCGCAACGACGCGGGCTGGTTCGACTACAACCCGGTCACCCTGCCGGTGCCGATGGCGCTGTGGCACCACACCGCCTCGGACGCCGACCGCGCCCGCATCGAGCGGCTGCGCGAAGCGGACGAGCTCGACTGGACCACCGTGCGGTCGTTCCGGGCCAAGGAGGAGTCCGGGCACGAGAAGGCGTGGTTCGCGTTCCTCGCCGGCGACGACCCCGACTACCCCGAGCGGATCCTCGCCGCCGCCCAGGCGCAGGTCCGCCACCGGCTGCGGCGGATCGACCGCTACCGCGACCTGGAGGTGGAGGAGGCCGACATCCACGTCTGGCAGCAGTGCAACCCGGTGGCCACCGAGGCCCTCGTCCAGCTGACCTGGGGCGGCCCCCAGGTGCTCTACAACGGCGGCCTCCAGCAGGCCCGGCTGCGCTACCACGACGCCGAGGCCCGCCGGGCGGGGCTGCCGCAGGACGTGGCCGCCCTGGTCACCTCCATCGACCCCGAGGCGACCACCGTCGAGCTGGTGAACCTCTCGCCAGAAAAAGATCGGACGATTATCATTCAGGCGGGTGCCTTCGCTGAGCACAGCATCACCTCGGTCCGGTACACGACGTGCACGGACGAGGGCTGGATCGGCGACATGTACGACTACGGCCACACCGAGCCGATGGTCGGCGAGTCGGAAACAGCCGTCAACGGCGCCCACCTGACGGTGCGGATGCCAGCGTCCACCCGGATCCGGCTGACGCTCCGGCTGGAGCTGCGCACCCGTACCCCCAGCTATCGTTCGCCCTTCGGCGCCCCGTCCGACGTGTCGAACGCCGAAACATCGGAGGAATCTGCATGAGGCGCTTCGCTCAGACCATCAGGCTCCGCCCCGAACACCGGGAGAAGTACCTGGAGCTCCACTCCGCCGTCTGGCCCGGAGTCGAGGCGGCCCTCCACCGGGCGCGGATCCGCAACTACAGCATCTACCTCCACGGCGACGTGCTGTTCGCCTACTTCGAGTACCACGGCGAGGACTTCGACGCCGACATGGCGGAGCTCGAGGCCGACCCGGTGACCCAGGAGTGGTGGACGCACACCGACCCCTGCCAGGAGCCCTGGCCCGACCGGGGCGAATCCCGCCAGTGGACCGAACTCCCCGAGGTCTGGCACCTGAGCGAACCCGGCGCCGCCACCGCCGGCTGACCCGACCCCACGCCGGACCGACCACCCGAACCGGAGCCGCCCGTGACCTCCCCGCCACCCCCCGGACTCATCGACGCCCACCACCACCTGTGGGACCTCGCCCGACGCCCGCAAGCCTGGCTCGACGACCCCGATCTCACCTCGATCCGCCGGACGTTCACCCCCGACGACCTGCGCTCCACCGCCACCCGGGAGGTGGCCGGCCGCCGGCTGCGCGGCACGGTCGTCGTGCAGTGCATCCCGGACGTGCCCGAGACCGAGGACCTGCTCGCGCTCGCCGCGCGGGACCCGCTGATCGACGCCGTGGTCGGCTGGGCGGACCTCACGTCCCCCGCGATCGGTGACGAGCTCGACCGGCTGCTCGCCGGACCGGGCGGCGGCCACCTCCGCTCGCTGCGCCACCTGGTCCAGGGCGAGTCGGACCCGCACTGGCTGCAACGCCCCGACGTCGAACGCGGCTTGGCGGCGCTCGGGGAACGCGGGCTGGGCTACGACGTGCTCGTCCGCAGCCACCAGCTCGACCAGGCGATCCGGCTGGCCGAACGCTTCCCGCAGCTGCCCCAGGTGCTCGACCACGCCGGCAAACCGGACATCGCCGGCGGCGAACTGGAGAGCTGGGAAGGCCGGTTGCGCCGGCTGGCCGAGCACCCCCAGGTGGTCTGCAAGGTCTCGGGACTGATCACCGAGGCCGACCACGCCACCTGGACCACCGCCGACCTCCGCCCGGTCTGGGACGTCCTGCTGAGCGCCTTCGGTACCGACCGGTTGATGTTCGGCTCGGACTGGCCGGTGGCGAACCTCGCGGGCGGCTGGAACCGCTGGGCCGCCACCGTGGACGAACTGCTCGACGGGTGTTCCGCCGACGAGACGTCGGCGATCCTCGCGGGCACCGCGACCGGCTTCTACCGCCTTGCCCGTACCTGACCCGCCCGCACCGACCCCGTCCGCACCGACCCCGCCCGCACCGACCCCACCCGCACCGAACCCACCAGCACCGAACCCACCCGTTCCGAAGGGACCCGGGAACCACGATGACGCTTGCTGTGCGATACACGGCCGCCCGCACGCTGGACACCGCTCCGGTCGAACCGTCCGAGCCCGGCCCCGGGGAGGTGCTGCTGGCTCCCGCGTACGTCGGGATCTGCGGCACCGACCTGCACATCTTCCACGGAGACATGGACGCCCGGGTCGCCGCCCCTGCCGTCCTGGGCCATGAGATGTCCGGCCGCGTGGTCCGGGTCGGGCCAGGGGTGGAGGGGTGGCGGCCCGGGGACGCCGTGACGGTGATGCCGCTGCGCTGGGACGGCACCTGTCCGGCCTGTCTGAGCGGCTACCGGCATGTCTGCCAGAACCTGGACTTCATCGGCATCGACTCGCCGGGGGCGATGCAGCAGCGCTGGACGGTCCCGGCCGACACGCTGATCCGGCTGCCGGAGTCCCTCGCGCTGGACCGGGCCGCGCTGGTGGAGCCCACCGCCGTGGCCGTACACGATGTCGGGCGGGCCCAGGTGCTGGCGGGGGAGCGGGTCGTCGTCGTGGGCGGCGGCCCGGTCGGGATCCTGATCGCGCTGGTGGCGCGGGCGGCCGGGGCCGAGGTCCGGGTGGTGGAGCCGAGCGCCCACCGCCGGAAGCTGGCCGAGGAGTCGGGCCTCGCCACCTGGGACCCGGCGGCCGAGGACGTCGTCGAGGCGGTGCGGGAGTGGACCGGCGGCGCCGGCGCGGACGTCGCGTTCGAGGTGTCCGGTGCGGCGGCCGGGGTCGACACGGCGGTGGAGGTGCTGGGGGTGCGCGGCCGGCTGTGCCTGGTGGCGATCCACCCCCGGCCCCGGGAGGTGAACCTGCACCGCTTCTTCTGGCGCGAACTCACCCTGGTGGGCGCCCGGTTGTACGACCGCTGCGACTTCGAGCGGGCGGTGGCGCTGGTCGCCGACGGCACGATCCCGGCCGAGCGGCTGATCAGCAAGGTCGTACCGCTCACCGAGGCACCCGCGGCCTTCGAGGCCCTGGAGGGCGGCGGCGACGTGATGAAGATCCTGGTCGACTGCACCGGCGACACCCAGGAGGTCACAGCGTGAACGCCTTCGACCTGACCGGCAGGCTCGCCGTCGTCACCGGCGCCCGGCGGGGCATCGGCCGGGCCATGGCCCGCGCCCTGGCGGAGGCCGGCGCGGACGTCATCGGCGTCAGCGCCACCCTGGAGGAGAGCGGCAGCGAGGTGGAGAAGGACGTCCTGGCCGCCGGCCGCACCTTCGAGGCGCTGCGCACCGACTTCGCCGACCCGGGCGCGGTGCGCGCCCTGGGCGCGGACCTCGCGGTCCGCGAGCGGCCGGTGGACATCCTGGTCAACAACGCCGGCACCATCCGCCGCGCCCCCGCCGCCGAACATCCGGACGAGGACTGGGACCTGGTGCTCCAGGTCAACCTGAGCGCGCAGTTCGCGCTGGCCCGGGCGGTGGGCGGCGCGATGGTGGCCCGGGGCCGGGGCAAGGTCATCTTCACGGCCTCGCTCCTCAGCTTCCAAGGCGGCATCACGGTGCCCGGGTACACCGCGGCCAAGCACGGGGTCGCCGGTCTGACCAAGGCGCTGGCCAACGAGTGGGCCGGGCGCGGCGTCAACGTCAACGCCATCGCACCGGGCTACATCGCCACCGACAACACCGCGGCGCTGCAGGCCGATCCGGTGCGCAACACGGCGATCCTGGAGCGGATCCCGGCCGGTCGCTGGGGCCGGGCCGAGGACCTGGCCGGCGCCACCGTCTTCCTGGCCTCGGACGCCGCCGCCTACGTCCACGGCACCGTCCTGCCCGTCGACGGCGGATGGCTGGGCCGATGACCGCCGACCTGACCGCCGACCTGGCCACCGTCCTGGCCGGCGCCCGCGTGATGCCGGTGCTGACCGTGCGCGAACCCGCCACCGCCGACCCGCTGGCCGAGGCGCTCGCCGCGGGCGGCGCCCGGTGCGCGGAGGTCACCTTCCGCACCCCGGCCGCCGAACAGGTGCTCAAGGCGATGGCGGCCCACGGCGGCCTGACCGTCGGTGCGGGCACTGTGCTCACCGCCGAGCAGGCGGAACGCGCGGTGGCGGCCGGGGCCCGGTTCGTCGTCTCTCCCGGCCTGGACGAGGACGTCGTGGCCAGGTGCCGGGAGTCGGGCGTGCCCGTGGTGCCCGGCATCGCCACCGCCACCGAGCTGATGCGGGCCCTGCGCGCGGGCATCACCACCGTCAAGCTCTTCCCCGCCGAGCCCCTCGGCGGCCTGCCCGCCCTCCGCGCGCTCGCCGCGCCCTTCCCGCACGTGCGGTTCGTCCCGACCGGCGGGATCGGCCCCGGCGGGCTGACCGGCTACCTCGCCGAGCCCGCGGTCCTCGCCGTCGGCGGCAGCTGGATGGCCACGCCCGCGCATCTGGACACCGGCGCCTACACCGAGATCCGCCGGCTGACGGCCCAGGCCGTGGAAGCGGGTGCGCCGTGACGGAGGTGGTGGCGCTCGGCGAGGTCATGCTGCGGTTCGACCCGGGGGAGGGGCGGATCAGCACCGCCCGGACCTTCCGCGTGTGGGAAGGCGGCGGCGAGTACAACGTCGCCCGCGCGCTGCGCCGCTGCTTCGGGCGGCGGACGGCCGTCGTCACCGCGCTCGCCGACAACGCGGTGGGCCGGCTCGTCGAGGACCTCATCCTGCAGGGCGGTGTCGACACGTCGCTGATCCGCTGGGTGGCCGACGACGGCATCGGCCGCTCCGCCCGCAACGGTCTCAACTTCGTCGAGCGGGGCTTCGGCATCCGCGGCGCCCTCGGGGTCAGCGACCGTGCCCACACGGCCGCCTCCCAGCTGCGCACCGGGGACGTCGACTGGGACGCGGTCTTCGCCGCGGGGGTGCGCTGGCTCCACACCGGCGGCATCTTCGCCGGCCTGTCCGACACCACCGCCGACGTCGCCGAGGAGGCGATGACGGCGGCCCGCCGCCACGGCCTCACCGTCTCCTACGACCCCAACTACCGCCCGAGCCTGTGGGCCGACCGCGGCGGACCGCAGCGGGCCCGCGAGACCGACCTGCGGCTCGCCCGGCACGCCGACGTCATCGTCGGTGCCCTGGGGCTCGCGGGCAGCCACCCCGGGGCCGACCGCTTCGGCGCCGACGAGGTGCCCGACGCGCTCGCCTCGGTGGCCGGCCTGCTCCCCGGGGCGCGGGTGCTGGCGACGACCCTGCGCGAGGTCCCCTCGGCGGGGGTGAACGACTGGACCTCGGCCGCGTGGTCGGCCGAGACCGGTCACGTCACCGGCCCCTCGATGCCCGGACTGCACGTCCTGGACCGCATCGGCTCCGGCGACGGCTTCGCCGCCGGGCTCATCCACGGCCTGCTCGCCGAGGCCGGTCTGGAACGCGCCCTGGCGTACGGCACGGCCCTCGGCGCCCTCACCATGACCACGCCCGGAGACGTCGCCATGGCCTCGCTCGCCGAGGTCGAGGCACTGCTCGCGGGCGCCTCCGCCGCCGTCAGACGCTGACCGGCGCCCACATTCCGTATTCCGCTGTCTAGTTGGGAGTCCCATGAAACTGCTTCGGATCGGCGAATCGGGATCGGAGATCCCGGCGGTCCTCGCCGAGGGCGGCCGCGTGTTCGCGCTGTCGGAGCTGACCGGCGACATCGACGGGGAGTTCCTCGCCTCGGGCGGGATCGACAGGGTCCGTGCCGCCCTGGCCGAGGGCTCGCTTCCCGCGGTGGACACGGCGGGACTGCGGGTCGGCGCGCCCGTCGCCCGCCCGGGCAAGGTGGTGTGCATCGGCCTCAACTACCGCGACCACGCCGAGGAGACCGGCGCCGCCGTGCCCGAGCGGCCGGTGGTGTTCCTGAAGGACCCGTCCACCGTGGTCGGCCCGTACGACCCGGTGCTGATCCCGCGCGGCTCGGTGAAGACCGACTGGGAGGTGGAACTCGCGGTGGTGATCGGCCGCGAGGCCCGCTACCTGGCCGGCCCGGACGTGGCACCGGCGCACATCGCCGGGTACTCGATCAGCAACGACGTCTCGGAGCGGGAGTTCCAGCTGGAGTACTCCGCGCAGTGGGACCTCGGCAAGTCCTGCGAGACCTTCAACCCCCTCGGTCCCTGGCTGGTCACCCCCGACGAGGCGGGCGACCCGGGGGCGCTCGGGCTGCACCTGGCCGTCAACGGCGAGACGAAGCAGAGCGGCCACACCAAGGACATGGTCTTCGACGTCGCCCACCTGGTCTGGTACCTGAGCCAGTTCATGGTGCTGCGCCCCGGTGACGTCATCAACACCGGCACCCCGGCCGGCGTGGCCCTCGGCCTGCCCGGCACCCCCTTCCTGCGCGAGGGCGACACCGTCGAGCTGTCCATCGACGGCCTCGGCACCCAGCGCCAGACCTTCGTCAACGCGTGAAGGGCGCCGGCATGACGAAGGATCTCGAAGGCCTCTCGGCCATGGTCACCGGCGGCGCGTCCGGGATCGGCCTGGCCACCGCGACCCTGCTCGCCGAACGCGGCGCGCGGGTGGCCGTCCTCGACCTCGACCCCGGTTCCGTGCCGGAGCCCCTGCTGGGCTTCTCCACCGACGTCACCGACGACGCCTCCGTGCGCACCACCGTCCAGTCGGCCGCCCGTGTCCTCGGCGGGATCGACATCCTGGTCAACAACGCCGGGATCGGCGCGGTCGGGACGGTGGCGGACAACCCGGACGAGCAGTGGCAGCGCGTGCTGGACGTGAACCTGCTCGGGGTGGTCCGCACCACCCGGGCCGCGCTGCCGTACCTGCGCCGCTCCGCCCACGCCTCGGTGGTCAACCTCGGCTCGATCGTGATCACGACGGGTCTGCCGCAGCGCGCGCTGTACGCGGCCAGCAAGGGCGCGGTCCTGGCCCTGACCCTGTCCATGGCCGCCGACCACGTCCGCGAGGGCATCCGCTTCAACTGCGTCAGCCCCGGCACGGTCGACACCCCCTGGGTCGGCCGGCTGCTCGACGCCGCCGACGAGCCCGCCGCCGAACGCGCCGCCCTGAACGCCCGCCAGCCCCACGGCCGCCTCGTCACCCCCGAGGAGGTGGCCGCCGCCATCGCCTACCTCGCCTCCCCGGCCGCCGCGAGCACCACCGGGACGGTCCTGCAGGTCGACGGCGGCATGGCCAACCTGCGCCTGCGGGCGGAGGCCACGCGGTGAGCCCGCGCCTGCGGCCGCTGGGCCGGACCAAGGTGACGGTCAGCGAGCTCGCCTTCGGCGCGGCGGGCATCGGCAACCTGTTCACGCCGGTGACGGACGAGCAGGCGCGGGAGGCCGTCGACGCCGCCTGGGAATCGGGCGTGCGATATTTCGACACCGCCCCGCACTACGGACTGGGCCTGTCCGAGCGGCGGCTCGGACAGGCCCTGCGGGGCCGCCCCCGCGACGAGTACACGATCTCCACCAAGGTCGGCCGACTGCTGCGCCCGGCCCCCGAACCCCACGGCGACGACCTCGCCGACGGCTTCGCCGTGCCCGCCACCCACCAACGGGTCTGGGACTTCAGCGCCGTGGGCGTGCGCCGCTCGATCGAGGACAGCCTGGAACGGCTCGGCCTGGACCGGATCGACATCGCCTACCTCCACGACCCCGACGACCACGCCGAGCAGGCCCTCACCGAGGCGTACCCGGAACTGGAACGCCTGCGCACCGAAGGGGTGGTCGGCGCCATCGGCGTCGGCATGAACCAGGCCGAGCTGCCCGCCCGGTTCGTCCGCGAGACCGACGTCGACGCCGTCCTGCTGGCCGGCCGCTACAGCCTGCTCGACCAGCGGGGCCTCGCCGAACTGCTGCCGCTGGCCGCCGAACACGGCGTAGGAGTCGTCATCGGCGGGGTCTTCAACTCCGGCCTGCTCGCCGACCCGAAGCCCGGCGCCACCTACGACTACACCGCCGCCCCCGCCGAACTCATCGACCGGGCAATGCGGTTGAAGGACGTGTGCGAGAACCACGGCGTGCCACTGCGGGCCGCAGCGCTCCGTTTCCCCTTCGGGCACCCCTCCGTCGCGTCGGTCCTCGTCGGCACCCGCAACGCCACCGAGGTCCGGGACGCCGCCGCCATGCTCCGCCACCGCGTCCCGGACACGCTCTGGGCGGGGCTCAAGGAACGCGGGCTGCTGCCGCCGGGCGTCCCCACCCCGCAGGAGGAGCACTGATGCGCGTCGCCGTGCACGGCCCCCGCACCCTGGACGTCATCGGCGTCGACGCCGACGGCCAGGTCTGAGAGCACACCGAAGCCGGCCCCCTCACGAAGGGGCCGGCTTCGGTGTGTGCGGAGAGAGGACCGTGTGCGGGGGAGTGGAGCACCTGCCGGGGGCGGGGAGAAGCGGGGGGCAGAAGCGAACGGGCGGTGGGGCCGGAACGCCTTCCGTTCCGGCCCCACCGCCCGCTGCCCTACGGCGGGTTCACCGCGTCACTGGACCGTCCAGGCCTGGCCGGACTGGTTCACGGGCATCGACTGGTCGATGGTGGCGCCGTTCGTCGTCGATCCGCCGCTCACCTCCAGGATCTGCCGGCTCTCGAAGTTGCGGATGAGATAGCCGCCGCTGGTCGGCTCGAAGTACCAGAGCTGGTTGTTGCCGCCGCCGTAGGTGTACTGCTGCAGCGCCGTCCCCCGCCAGTGGCTGGAGAAGTTCATGTCGAGGACCTTGCCGCTGTTGCGGTTCACGATCTTGAAGAGCTGCCCGCTGACCGGGACGATGGTCCACTGCTGGTTGGCACCGCCGCTGCTCGGCCACTGGACGACGCTCGCGCCGTCGGCCGAGGACCAGCCGGACACGTCCATGACCTGCCCGCTGTTGACGTTCTTGATCGTGTAGAAGGTCGACGGGTCGGTGTTCGGGGCGCCGGTCGAAGCCGCCGGCGCCCCGCCCGCCTGCTGCACGCCGAAGTCCGCGATGAAGAAGTACGAGCCGTCGGTCTTGGCGACGCGGACGTAGCGGAAGGCCTGGCGGACGTCGATGTCACCGGTGAGCGTCGAGGCGTACGGCAGGGTGGCGGTCTGGCGCCCCACGACGGTGTAGCTGCCGAAGTTCGGGTCGTTGGAGGCCCGGACCTCGAAGTTGCCGCGGGTCGAGGACTGGTCCACATCCTGACGGGTGGTCAGCGAGAACTGGCCGAGCTGGTAGGACTGGCCCAGGTCGACCTGCCACCAGGCGGAGGTGTCGCTCCCTGTCGGCGACCAGCCGGTCGAGGCGTTGTTGTCGACGGCCTTCGAGGCCTCCCAGCCGCTGCCGAAGACCGAGGAGGAGGACGCCGGCTTGTCGGCGGCGAGGTTGGGCTTCGCGGCCAGCCACTGGTACGCGGACTCGAGACCGGAGGCCTTGATCACCGCGGCGCCGGAGGTCGTGTTGTCGGTGAGGGTGACGTTGGAGCCGTTGCGGTTCCGGTTGATGAAGCCGTCGGTGTGCGAGAGCACGTTGTTCGAGACGGTCATGCCGTCCGACCCCTCGTCCAGGTAGATGCCGTGCACCGGCGAGCCGCAGGCGGCGGGGCTCCGCACCACGTCGTGGACGTAGTTGCCGTTGAGGACCGTGCCCGGGTCGTTCGAGAGGTGGTAGATGCCGGCGGAGTCGCAGAGCCGGTTCATCACGTTGCCGATCCGGTTGAAGCTGATGCTGTTGTTGCCTTCGGCGTTGGCCGCCGACTGCCAGCCCCAACCGAGGGAGATGCCGGCCCACGGGGTGTCGGAGATGTCGTTGTGGTCGATGACGGTGCTGTTGACGAAGCCCGCGTTGATGCCCGCCGTGCCCAGGTAGTCCTGACCGATCCGGGTGATCAGGTTGTTCTTGACGGTGACGTTCTTGACCACCTCCCGGGCGTCCTCACCCGCCGGGGTGGTGGGCGGGTTGTAGACGGTGTGGAACTCCACGGTCGGGTCGGAGAACTTGCCGACCATGATCCCGTTCCCGGAGATGTCGGAGACGACGTTGCCGGTCGCGCTGCTGTCGTGGACGCCGTGGGACAGGTCGAGGGCGGTGGAGCCCAGCTGCGTGAAGGTGTTGTCGGTGAAGGACAGGCGGTCGGCGTCCGCGGCCTGGACCCCGGCCGGCGGCCGGCCGACGAACTGGTGGTTGGAGTTGTCGGCGGAGATGTTGTAGTTGCCGCCCTGGCCGTTCAGGTAGCCGTTGCGGGTGGGCTCCATCCAGGTGGTCTGGGTGAACGTGATCCCGGAGAAGCGCAGGTCGTGGGCGGGACTGCCGAGGTTGCTGCCCTTGATGTCGAAGAGCGTCTCCAGCGCCGGTGCCTGCACGGTGGCCGTGGACATGTCCTCGCCGGGGCGGGGCTTGTAGTAGACGGTCCGCGCGGCCGTGTCGACGTAGAACTCGCCGGGTTCGTTGAGGAACTCGTGGGCGTTCTCGAAGTGCAGCGGGGAACCGTCGGCGAGCTGCGGCCACGGGCGCTGGAACAGGATGCCCGCCTCGTGGTCCTGGATCGACACGTTGGCGGTGCCGTTGGCGGAGCTGATCGACTTCAGCCGCAGGTAGCTCTCGCCCCACTGCGTCTCCAGCATCATCTCGACCTGGTTGAGGTTCGACCAGTTCGAGACCTGTGAGGCGGCCAGCTTCAGCAGCTTGTTGGTCTTGTCGCTGCCCTGCAGCTGGAGATCGGTACCGATGTCGGGGTAGCGGGCGCGGGTGGCGCGGACCCCGTTGACGTACAGCTGCCGGAAGTTGAGGGTGCCGACGGACGCCTTGTACTCGCCGTTGGCCGCCGGGGTCCAGCCGGTGACGGCCTTGCCGCCGGTGACCACCGGGGTCTCGCCGTTGTACGCCCGGTAGACGACCGCGTGCCCGTTGGTGCCCGAGTCGGTGGTGCCGAAGGTGACCGGGGCGGTGAGCGGGTAGGTTCCACCGCGCAGGTTCACGACGATGTCGTCGGACATGTTCGCGTTGACGGCCCGGACCGCGGCCTGCGCGGCCTGGATGGTCCGGAAGGCCGTGGCGGTGCTGGTTCCCGAGTTGCTGTCACTGCCGTTGACGGGGTCGACGTAGAAGTTCGTCGTGGCCGCGAAGGCGGGTTGCACCGGCAGGACGGCCGCGAAGACGGCGGTCGCCACCGCGAGTGCCCTGACCGCCGGTGGGCCGATCCGTGGGGGCCTCATGTGTGGTATCCCTCCTGAAGACCCTGCTCCTATGAGTGGTATTTATCAGGGCGCATGGCTTACCGTGTCAAGGTGATGGACAGCCCTATTTTTCTTCGGCGCAACACCGACGAAACGAGGGTGCGTCAGGTTCTGGCGAGCCCAACGCACCCCCGTCGGAAGAAAAGACCAGGTGGTGCCGGCTGTGAAGGTGACGGTCGGCGGGCCAGGCGTCGAGCTTCAGATCCGCGTGTGAATGCCCATGCCGAAATGAGTACGACTCATTTTATTGGCCGTTCGTAGAGGTGGCGCCCACTGGCAGGCAGCGGACCCCCACACCGCTCCCTTCAGCCGAGCGGCGATCCCGCTTCGCCGAGGATGCCGCGGAGCCACTGCTCGACCCCGGCGACGTGCACGGTGGCCCAGGAGTGGGCGAGGTCCGGGCGGCGGCCGGCGATCGCGTCGAAGATCGCGCGGTGCTGCCGGTGGGTGTCGGCCACCGCGTTCTCCTCGGTCAGCCCGCGCCAGACCCGGGCCCGCATGGTGGGGCCGGACAGGCCGTCGATCAGCGAGCAGAGCACGGTGTTGCCCGACCCGGCCGCGATCCTGCGGTGGAACTCCAGGTCGTTGGCGATGAGTTCCTCCGGCGACGGGTCCGCGTCCAGGCTCGCCAGCACCTCGCCCAGGGCTGCGATGTCCTCGTCCGTCATGACCCGGGCGGCCATCGCGGCTGCGGCGGGCTCCAGGATGCGTCGGACCTTCAGGAACTCCAGCACCGTGTCGTCCTGGTGGAAGTCGACGACGAACCCGAGTGCGTCCAGGAGGATTTCGGGCTCCAGACTGGTCACGTAGGTGCCGTCGCCCTGGCGCACGTCGAGCACGCGGATCAGTGAAAGGGCCTTGACGGCCTCCCGCAGGGAGTTGCGGGACAGGCCGAGCCGCTCCGCGAGGTCGGCCTCCCTCGGGAGGCGGGCACCGGGACTGAGCTCGCCGCTCACGATCATGGCCTTGATCTTCTCGATCGCCTCGTCGGTGACTGGCACGGCTTGCCTTTCCTGGTCATCTGATCTTCGCAGCATAAAGGTCCGCCCGGCGCGGTCGTGAGTGCTTCCGGATCCTGGGGCGGGACGGGGTGGTCGGGGTGGTCGGGGCGGTCCAGGTGGAACGGCTCGGAGTCGGTGGTCGTGGTGGATCCCCGCAATACATCGGATGTCTCTAGCGTGTCCTGACCCTACGAGGCCGCGGTGGGCGTGGCAAGGACTCGGCCGGCGCCTCCCGGCCGTCCGCCGAGGGAGATCGTGACGGCACCGGTCAGAAGTGGCGCCTGTCGGCCCGCTCGCGGGGAGTTCAGGTCACGTGCTGCGACCGGACATCCGGGCGAAGACATCGGACGGCTGCTCCGTCGACTCGATGCTCTGCGCGCACCAGATGGTCTTGCCGTCGGTGGTGTGCCGGGTGCCCCAGCCCTGGGTGAGCTGGGCGACCAGCATCAGGCCGCGGCCGCCCTCGTCGAAGGCGCGCGCCCGGCGCAGGTGCGGGGTGGTCTCGCTGGCGTCGGCGACCTCGCAGATCAGCGCGGTGTCGCGGATCAACCGCAGTCTGATCGGCGGCTCGCCGTACTTGATGGCGTTGGTGACCAGCTCGCTGACGACCAGTTCGGTGACGAAGGAGAGGTCCTCCAAGCCCCAGGCGGCCAGCCGCCCGACGGCGAACCGCCGGGCGTGCGGCACCTGCGAGACGTCGGGCTCGCCGTGCCAGTCGGCGACGCGGTCGGGGGACAGCGCGTGGGTGCGGGCGAGCAGCAGGGCCGCGTCGTCGGTGCGGTGGTCGGGGAGCAGGGACTTCATCGCCGCGTCGCAGAGCGCCTCCAGCGAGGCGGTCGGCTCGGTCAGGACACGGAGCAGTTCGGCGACGCCGTGCTCGGCGTCGCTGTCGCGGTTCTCCACCAGTCCGTCGGTGTAGAGGGCGAGCAGGCTGCCCTCGGGCACGTCGAGCTCGGTCGCCTCGAACGGCAGGCCGCCGACGCCCAGCGGGGGGCCGGGCTGCACGGATACCTCGGCCCGGGTGCCGTCCGGCGCGATGACCAGCGGCAGCGGATGGCCGGCACTCGCCAGCACGCACCGGCGGGAGACCGGGTCGTACACGGCGTACAGGCAGGTGGCCCCGGACTCGCCGGTCGACTCGAAACCGTCCTCGGGCCGGGAGTCGTCGGGGAGGTGGAGCACCAGGTCGTCCAGGTGGGTGAGCAGCTCGTCCGGCGGCAGGTCCACGTCGGCCAGGGTGCGGACGGCCGTGCGCAGCCGGCCCATGCTGGCGGAGGCGTGCAGGCCGTGTCCGACGACGTCGCCGACGACCAGGGCGACCCGGGCCCCGGACAGCGGGATGACGTCGAACCAGTCGCCGCCGACGCCCGCGCCGGCCCCGGCGGGCAGGTAGCCGGAGGCGACCTCGATCGCCTCCTGGCGCGGCAGCCGCTGCGGCAGCAGGCTGCGCTGCAGGGTCAGCGCGGTGGTGTGCTCGCGCGAGTACCGGCGGGCGTTGTCGATGGCGACGGCGGCCTTGGCGGCCAGCTCCTCGGCGAGGATCAGGTCGTCGGCGGTGAAGGCCTCGGGCCGGTCGCGGCGGGCGAACGCCACGACGCCGAGCACGGCGCCGCGCGCCAGCAGCGGCACGGTGATCCGGCCGGTCAGCCCCTGGGCGGCGATGGTCCGGTCGATCAGCGGGTTGCCCGGCGGCCAGTGCGCCGGGTCGGCCGCGAGACCCGGGCCGAACGCCCACTCACCTCCCTGGTCGGGCTCGGCGGCGAGTTGGACCATGGAGGTGCCGGCGGCCATGCACCGGGCGGCGACCGATCCGGGGGCGTAGCCGACCGCCGCCGGGGATCCGTCGGTCCGGCCGGGGCTCTCCTTCCCGCCGTGGTGGGCGGCCCGGCTGAGCGTGATGGTCCCGCCGGCGGTGACCTCGGCGGCCGAGGGCGGTTCCTCCCCGTGCAGCACCTCCTCGAGAAGGTCCACAGTGACCACGTCGGTGAAGCCCGGCACCGCGGTCTCGGCCAGTTCCCGCGCGGTGCTCACCACGTCGAGGGTGCGGCCGATGCCGCTGCTGGCCTCGTTGAGGATGAGCAGGCGTTGGCGGGCCCAGTACTCGGCGCTCATGTCGAAGCCCCAGTTGGCGACAGCGCGCACCGTGCCCTGGGCGTCCCGGACGGGCCACATGCTGGTGGCCCAGGCGTTGGCGTAGGCGCTGCCGAGCGGGCGGAAGACGGTGATGAGCCGGGCGGGCTCGCCCGTCCTCGCCACCTCGGTGAGCTTGTCGGTGTACGCGGCGTCGTCCAGCTCGGGGAACAGCTCGCGGTACTTCTCGCCCAGCACCTGCTGCTCCGAGTGCGCCATCACCCGGCACGCGGCGGCGTTGACCCACAGGAACCGCAGCTCGGGGTCGTACACCCCCAGGGCGAAGGGGCACTGCTCGAAGGCCCGGTCGGCGATCACGGGACGGCGTCCCCAGCGCTGGAAGGTCAGGGCGCGGCCCAGCGGCCGCCCGTCGGCTCCTCCCATGGGGTGGGTCGTCACCACGGCGTCCAGCGTGGACCCGTCGCGGTGACGCAGCGCGACCAGGCCGACGGGGGCGGCGCCGTCCCCGGGGAACCCGGGCGCGGGGTCGACCAGCAGGTCGGTCACCGGCCGGCCGACGGTCTCCGCCGCGGTCCGGCCCAGCAACAGCAGTCCGCCTTCGCTCCAGCCCGTCACCACGCCGTCCGGGTCGACCACGACAACGGCGGTGGGTGCGTCCTGCTCGCCTGTCGTCTCCACGCGTGCCTCCGTGCGGGCAGCGGTGTCGGCCGGACGGTGATTCCGGCGCCTTGCTCCAGACTAGGTCGGGCCTACGGGACGCGCGCTCCCGGCGGGGTCGCGGCGCGGGGGCGGGGAGGTCACGGTGTGACGACCAGCTTCCCGCGGGTGTGCCCGGTGCGGCTGGCATCGAAGGCCTCGCCCGTCCGCTCCAGCGGGAAGGTCCGGGCGACCTTCACGGTCAGGGCTCCGCGGTCGACGGCCGCCGCGAGTTCGGCGAGTTCGGCGCCGTCCGGGCGGACCCAGATCCAGTGGCCGCCGTGCTGCTCGACGGTCGGATCGGCGACGGAGACGTGCCGCCCGCCGGCCGCGAGCACGGCCAGGGTCGTCTCCAGCTGGCCGCCGACGAAGTCCGCGACGGCCGACACGCCGTCGGGGGCGAGCGCCCGGACCCGCTCGGTCAGGCCGTCCCGGTAGTCCACCGGTTCGGCGCCCAGCTCGCGGACAAACGCGTGGTTGCGTTCCGAGGCGGTGCCGATCACCCGGGCCCCGCGGTCGCGGCCGAGCTGCACCGCGAGGCTGCCCACCCCGCCGGCGGCGCCGTGCACCAGGAGCACGTCGGCGGGGCCGACCCCGAGCCGCTCCAGACTGCGCAGCGCGGTGAGGCCGGCCAGCGGCAGCCCGGCCGCCTGCGCCCAGTCGAGCCCGGCGGGCTTGCGGGCCACCGCGGGCGCGGGGACCGCGACGTACTCGGCGAAGGTGCCGGCCTGCACCACGTCCTTGCGGGCGTACGCCATCACCTCGTCCCCGGGGGCGAACTCGGGCGTGTCCGGGCCGGTGCGGGTGACCACACCGGCCACGTCCCAGCCGGGGACGACGGGGAAGACCGTGTCCATCATGCCGTCCAGGCCGCCCGCCATGACCTTCCAGTCGACCGGGTTGACGGAGGCCGCCCGGACCTCGATCAGCACCTGGCCGGGGCCGACCTTCGGGTCGGGCACCTCGCCGTACCGCAGTCGGGAGTTGTCCGGGGCGTACGCGTCGTACGTCACCGCGCGCATGGATCGACCTCCGAGGAGCCGGTGATGCGGCCTCGCGCACCGCCACGGGGCGGACGGGCGCCTCGGCCACGCTATGCCGGGGGCGGGCGTCCGGCACCCGCGCACCGCCGTCGGAGCGGTCCGGGCCCCGGCCGGCGCCCGACGCCGCGCGCAGATCCGACAAGATCCACCAACCCTCCCTAGCCGATGAGGGCCTCGGTGATCTGACGGGTGGTCTGCGCGGCGACCCGGGGGTTGACGGTGGCGTAGTGGGTGTGGGCGTTGAGGGCCGTGGCCAGCGCCCAGCCGCGGCCTCGGAGCCAGGTGGCGTCGTCCACGCCGAGCGCGGCGCGGAAGGCGGCCCGGCTCCCGGCCGACATCAGCGTGAAGGCGATCGTCAGGTCGCAGGCCGGGTCGCCGATGCCGAGCCCGCCGAAGTCGATGACCGCGCTGAGACGGCCGTCGACGGTCAGCAGGTTGCCGGTGTGGAAGTCGCCGTGGAACCAGACCGGGGGACCGTCCCATCCGGGGGCGCTGATCGCCGCGTCCCACAGCTCGGTCATGGCCGCGCCGTCGAACGCGCCGTCGACCGCCGCGATGGCGGCCCGCGTCGCCCGATCCCGTGCGACCAGCGGCTGGGACGTGAGGTCCTCGCGGGCGCCCAGAGCCGGAATCCGCTCGGGCTCGAACCGCTGGAGGGCGTGCAGGAACCCGGCCAGTTCGACGGCGGCCTCGGAGGAATCGGCCAGTGCCTCGACGGCCGCCACCTCGCCCTCCAGCCAGCGGGACACCGCCCACGGCCACGGATAGCCGAAGGCGGGTTCCCCCACCCCCACCGGTACCGGGACCGCCAGGGGCAGGTGCGGGGCGAGCCGGAGCAGCCACTCGGACTCCTTCCGCGCCTGCCCGGTGGCGCCGCCGTGACGGGGCAGGCGGACGGACAACTCCTCGCCCAACCGGTAGATCACGTGGTCGGAGCCGGCTGGATCGAGCAGTGTCAGGGGCAGGCCGGCCCAGTGCGGGAACTGCGCATCGACCAGGCGCCTGACCAGTGCGGCATCGATCGTGGGGCGGGTGTCCGCGGTCGTCTCGGTCGCCAACAGCAACTCCTGGAGTCGGCCCACCCCGTGCGGCGAGCGGTCGAGGCCATCACAGTGGGTCGCGGGCCGGCCTGTCGACCGGTTTTCCCCACCCGTGCCATCCGCTGCGGGACTTGGCGGGCCGACTCGTCGAAGAACATCATGTTAACGCTAACAAAACCTTTGTGTGAAACATCGCATGAACCGGTAAAGCCCCAGGCCAGAGGCAGTTGAGGGAACCGTCGGCCATGTTGACGTGCTCATGGTTCGCTCATACGCTCCGTGGCGCCGGATCCCGTGGCCGTACTCCGATCGGAGCGCCGATGTCCCAGCCCCGCCCCCGCCGTTCCCTCCTCAGCTCCGCCCTCGTGGGCGCGCTCGGCGCCGCCGTCACGCTGGGCGGCCTGATCGGCGCACCGGCCGCGCAAGCCGCCGAGGGCGCGCCGGCCGCGCAAGCCGCTGCCGGGGGCGGGTCGTTCTCCGTGCTGACGTACAACGTCGCCGGCCTTCCCCAGGTGCTGTCCAGCGCCTCGACCGACCGGCAGAGCAGCACCACCACCATCGGGGGCCGACTGGCGCCGTACGACGTGGTGAACGTCCAGGAGGACTTCAACTACCACGCCGCGCTGTACGCCGCCGACACCCACCCCTACCGCACGGCGACCAGCGGCGGTGCGGGCATCGGCAGCGGCCTCAACACCCTCTCCGCCCTCGCCTACGACACCGACGACTTCGAGCGGGTCAAGTGGAAGGACTGTCAGCTGGACTCCGGTGACTGCCTCACACCCAAGGGCTTCACCTTCATGAGGACCCGGCTGGCCGAGGGCGTGTACGTGGACTTCTACAACCTCCACGCCAACGCCGGCACGAATCCCGGCGACGAGACCGCCCGCGCCGCGAACCTGGCGCAGCTCACCGGTTACATCAGGACCCACTCGGCCGGGAACGCCGTCGTCGTGATGGGCGACACCAACACGCGCTACACCCGGGCCGACGACACCATCGCCGCCTTCGCCGCCGACAACCGGCTGACCGACGCGTGGGTGCAGCTGGAACGCGGCGGCGTGGCACCGGCCCGCGGCGCCGACCCGCTGCTGTGCGACCAGAAAGCGCCCACCGACACCTGCGAGATCGTCGACAAGGTCCTGTACCGCAGCAGCGCGCTGGTCTCGCTGAGCGCGACCTCGTACGCCAACAAGCACGCCGACTTCCTGGACGCCTCCGGCACGATGCTCTCCGACCACGACCCGGTCGCCGTGGGCTTCACCTGGAGCCGGAACCCGGCCTACCTGGCGAGCGAGCAGTTCGGCGGCCCGCACGGCGACTTCTACGACGACATCGACCGCGTCCCGGCCGGTGCGCGCGCCACCGCGATCAGCCTGCGGGCCGGCAGCCGGGTCGACCAGGTCGGACTGACCCTCGCCGACGGCACCACTCTCACCCACGGCGGCTCCGGCGGTGCGGCTTCCTCGCTCACCCTGGGCAACGGCGAGTATGTCAACGCGGCCACCCTCTGCCAGGGCTCGTACAACGGACACACCCGCGTCTTCTACGCCTCCTTCAGCACCAACCTGGGCCGCACCCTGGCCGGCGGCAGCACCACCGGCGACTGCGTGACCCGCACCGCGCCCGACGGCTGGCAGATCGCCGGGTTCCACGGACGCGCCGGCGACGAGGTCGACAAGCTCGGCTTCCTGTTCACCCGTCGCTGACCCCCCTCACCGGGCGTTTCATCCCTGGTTTCGGACAGGCGGCCTGCTGACCCCGACATCCCCTCGAACGGCGAGAATCCCAGCACCCTGCTCGGCCGGGCCATCACCCAGGTGGTCAGCCCCGGCAACGTCTACGGCGACGCCTCCGACCAGGCCTGACACGCGCCCCGGGCGACGCGAGGGAGGTCACGGCAGCAGGGCACAACTCCGGGCGTCGCCTGGACAACGGGCACTCGATTACTGACCTCGGCGCTTCAAGGTGAATGGCCTGTTTGTGTAGCTGACTGATGGTCATTTGCGCGCTATGCCGTTGGTATGCGCTATGCGGATGGGGGCGGTCTGACAGCGAAGGCACGTCAGCAGCGCACGGCACGCTACGACGGACCCACAAGGTCAAGTGAGACAACCGCACCGAATTGCACCTGAGCCGCCGACCGGAACAGATCAGCTGAGGGAAGATCTGTTCGGTTCGCACGCTGGGGAGCGGGTCGCTGAGCCAGCGTTACGGCGTCAGGATGCGAGGGCTGGCAAACGTCGAGTTGTCGATGGTGACGTCCACCATCGAGACGGGGTCGACTTCCTGAAGGTAGATCCCCTCTGCCACCAGATACCGGTTGCGGTGGATCGATTCTGCCCCGGATCCGGCCCAGTCCTGATCACGGTCGGCGCCGCGCTGGACGCCCAGCTCCGCATCCACATGCAGCCAGACCCGGAAGTCCCAGTACCTGTTGATCTCCGGTCGGAAGGCGAAGACGCCATCCACGATCAGTACCGTGTCCGGAGCGAGCGCCGTCGTCTCCGCAGCGTGACTCTGCTGCGTTAGCGGGTCGATGCTGCACAGAACAGCGGACGTTGCCTCCGGTGTCCTGCAGGGATCGAGCAGGAGCCGCTTGACCTCGTCATAGTCGTACGCGTTGCGGTAGTACCCCTCCCCTGACTCCCGGTCATAGAGGTGTCGGTCCTTCCACGGCTTCTTGAAGTCATCGAGGGTCGCCCGGAGCACAGGGCGCCCCGCAGCACTGATCCGCTCGGCAAGTTCGTGTCCGAAGCTCGTCTTGCCGGAAGCGGTGAAGCCGTCGATCCCTACCAGCAGACGGCCCGGGCCAACAGTCAGGATGCGTTTCGCCATCGACTCCACCAGCGCACTGCGTTCGGGGGAAGCCGCCGAAGGCGCGGGCTGTCGCCACGTCGAAGCCGAATGATGCACGTTCGCCCGCTGCAGTCCCATGAGGCGAACCTACCGGCTTCATCATCACCGGGGAAGATCGCGCTGCCCTCGCAGTGGGAGACAAGAATGTCGGAGACATCTCCGCTCCGGTTGCCGCAGCAGGTCTCTCGCCCGCGTTTGGGTTGCACCTCTGGACGCCCGTCGAAGCTCCACGATCACCAGATCAACGGACTCCTCCAACTCCGCGCCGCCGGCACCCTGACCCGCCATCTCACTCTTGGCTCGATGTCTCCCCGGCAACTGCCTAACGCCTCGTCAGCCTGCCGAACCTCGTGATGTGGGCGAGCGACAACACAAAGTGAGACAACCCCAGCAGAATGCAGTTCAGCAGCAACATAAGGTGAGGCGGGCCTCCGAAGCAGTCAGGGCGCTGCGCGGCCCGCCGTGGACGACGTGGTGCTGCCGGTGATCGGCGGTCGGGCGCCGCAGGGCGGGTTCGGCCGTGTCACGTGGACGTGGAGGGGTACCGGGCGACGCCGCTGTACCACCACGACGGCCTGGCGGTGCGGCTGACCCGCCGCTGAACCCACGACCGACCGCGCCCGCTGCCGACCGTGCCCGGCGTTCCTGCTCCACGGCCGGTTCTCGGTGCGCCGAGGCCCGCAGTGGCAGCCCCCGGAAAACCTCCAGATCGGTTCCGAGGGAACCTGGAGCTCGGGTTGCCTCGATGGGTCATCCGGAGGTATACGGACTAGTGGGGGCGTCGCCGGATGCCGACGGGGCCCCGTCACGTCGCGCCGGGAGCCGAAGAGGGCGAAGAGCCGCCGAGGAGGTGTCGGTAGTGATCACGGAACTGGCACTGGAGCGTGTGGAGTTCACCTGCGGCCACTGCTGGCAGCAGTGGAGCATCGACTACGACGTCCAGCACTACCGCGATGCCGAGGGACGTGACTGGGAGTACTTCTCCCGCGACGGTGTCGCCGTGGACTCGCCCTACACCCCAGCGGGGGCGCCGCCGTGTCCGGAGTGCGGGCGCCACTGGGTGGGGCGCTGCGCGGCCCGCCGTGCGATCCCCATGCCGCCGGGCGCGCTCGACACGCCCCGCCAGCCGATCCCGGATGAGGTGGGCCACCGGCCGGAGCGGCATGGCGCGCCGCTGCTCGCAGCGCGGGCTCACCGTCAGCCGGACCAGCTCGGCCCGCCCGCTTCCGGCGCCGGTGGGACGAGGGCGGTGGAGACGGCCTCGCCCGCACGGAAAACGGAGTCCGAGGTAGGCGCCGGCGAGGGGGTGTGAGGCGATGGCGAGCCTGATGATCGAAGGCGCGGACCTGGTGGTGCGGCTGCGATGGTGGGAGCGGCTGGCGGCGCGCTCGGGACCGGTGCGGGTGCCGCTGACGGCGGTGGAGAGGGTGGCGGTCACCAGGGAGCCGTGGCGGGTTCTGCGTGGTGCCCGCGAGAGCGGCGTGCTGGTGCCCGGCAGGCTGTGCCTGGGGGTGTGGCGCCACCCCGGCGGCCGGGACTTCGTGGCCCTGCGCCCGTTCACTGACACCGTGGTCAGCGTCGACCTGCGCCGGCCCTCGCCGTTCGCGCGCATCGCGGTCCACTCGACCGGGGCGCCGCAAACGGTGGCGGAACTGCGCACGGCGGCGAGCCGGGCCGCTGTCGCCGCGGACGGGCGCGATGAGGATGCCCCCGAGGCGATGCCGGAGCCCGAGAAGCCGTTGCCGGCTCGGACCGGCGGCCGAGGCCGATCGATGGGCGTTCCGGCCTACGTCTGAGCACTGGCCTGCGTCGCATGGGGCGCGGGCGTGAGGAGGTCGCGTGATGCTGACGGAGCGAACGCCGCGCGAGATCGCGGTGGCGGCAGCCGACGAGATCCGCCGCCTCAACGCGTGTACCGCGCGGACCGGTGCCTGTCCGTACCCTACGGACGTCCATCACACGATCGGTGCGCTGGCGGGCCTGCTGGAGCAGCTTCCCCGCACACTGCACCAGCTCGCGGCGGGCCTGAACGCGATCGACCCGGAGCATCTCGCGGTCCTGGAGGATCCGCCGACTCCGGTGCGGAAACAGGCCGATGTCGCCTTCGAGCTGGGACGCGCGATCGCGGCGATCGAACGCGCCGGCACCCATCTGCGCCAGGCGCAGCACACGGCCGCGGAGCTGGTCTACACCGGGCCGCTCCCGGGAGTCTGAACCGCAGCCGGGTGCCGCGCCGGACTACGCGCGAGTCGTGACACCGGGCCGCGGTACGCGGCCCGGTGTCGTCCTTGCCCGGGGTCAGCCGGACGGAGGGGGTTCGACCAGGCCGGTGAGGCCGAGAAGGTCGAACAGCCGGGCGACGATCGGAGCCCGCACATCCGTGACCTTCAGGACGACGCCTTCCTCTTGCGCCCGGCGGTGAAGGCGTTCCAGGGCGTTCGCGCCCGAGCAGTCGCAGAACCTCACCTGCGCGAAGTCGAGGTCGACGCGCCTGGGCCGGCGCGCCAGGCACTCCTTGACACGGCTCTCGAGCTCCGCCGCGGTGGCGAGGTCGATCTCGCCCGTGACCGCGACGGTGACCTGGCCGTCCCACCGGGAGACGGCGGTGCGGAAGTCGTTGCCGTTCACAGCCATGGCTCCACCTCCCACAGCCGATGCACCATCCACTGCCACAGGTCGCCGGGACCATCCCGCGCCCACGCCGACGCACCGGGCGGTGCGCCCCGCACCGGGCCCACCCGAACGAGCGGTTCGGACCCGTGCGGCACCGCTGCACCGGTGGGTGGCGGTGTGGCGCGCACAGGCTCCGCGCCACCGGTCTCCCGGACGATGCGTACGGACACCCGGCGGCCCGGGGCCGGGGAACGGACCGGGGAACGGCCCGAGGCGCGGCCGGCTCCCGGGTGGGGCCGTGCGGTTTCGCGTTCGGCGTCGTAGGCGGCCCGCAGCTCGCGATCGTGCAGGACCTCGTAGGCGGTGATCACCGCGCCGAGTCGCTCCGCCGATCCGGGCTCGGCGGGGCGGGCGTCGGGGTGGAGCAGCCGGACCAGGGCGCGATAGGCAGAGGTGACCTGCCGCGCGGACGCTGTGGGCTCCACTCCCAGCACCGCGTAGTGATCGCGTCGGTCCCGCGATCCCGTCATGGCGGCCCCACCTCCCGGGCGCCCCCCGGCAAACCTCCTCATTGACCTGGATAGAACCTCCTACAGCGCTTGTCAAGATGCCTGAAATGCGGGTATACGGCTCGGCCTCTGAGGGACGCCCTTCCCCGCCCGGTTTCGGCGTGGCGGCGTCTTCAGTGGCGGCGCTGCGATGTGCCGCCGCGGGCCCGGATCGCGGCGCGAGGTCCTGGTCGACCTGCCCGGCGAGGAAGGCGGCGCCCGGGTGCGCCGACAGGCTCCGCCCGCGCTACGCGGATGCGCCCGGCATCACTGGCCGCGGGCCTGGTCGAGGTCGGCCTCCAGCTCCTCCACCCGGGCCTGGAGGTCGAGTACCCGGCGCGCGCCCTCCAGCGTCAGTCCCTCGCTGATCAGCTTCACCAGAGCCGCGATCTTGTCGATCTCCCGGCGCGAGTACCTGCGCTGGCCGCCCGCCGAGCGACCCGGGACGACCGCGCCCTGCTCGTCCAGCCGCCGCAGGAAGGCCACCTGGACGTGCAACATCGCCGCGACCTGTCCAACCGCGTAGAGCGCCGCGTCCGGATCGTCGATCGGCAGCACCACGACCTCACCTTGTCGCACGCTGAAACCTCGACTCCACGCTACAGATTTCCTCCATCCCCAGCCACGCCTGGTGCCACGACCCGCCCGCCCCGCACCCCCAGACTTGACAGGAGGTGACTCAAGTTTTATGTGTCGATAGAGAGAAGTTCTGTGCATCGAAGGTGATGAAGGAGGCTGGAGATGACCCGCGCAGTCGGTATCGATCTCGGAACGACGAACTCGGTGGTCTGCGTTCTGGAGGGCGGCGAGCCCACCGTCATCACGAACGCCGAGGGCGCCCGGACCACCCCGTCGGTGGTGGCCTTCGGCAAGGGCGGCGAGGTGCTCGTCGGCGAGGTCGCCAAGCGCCAGGCCGTCACCAACGTGGACCGCACCGCCCGCTCGGTGAAGCGCCATGTGGGAGAGAGCGGCTGGCGGTTCCCGGAGAAGGGGGACGTGGACGGCAAGCGGTACACCGCGCAGGAGATCTCCGCGCGGGTGCTGCAGAAACTGAAGCGCGACGCGGAGGCGTACCTCGGCGAGGAGGTCAGCGACGCGGTGATCACCGTGCCGGCGTACTTCAACGACTCCCAGCGCACCGCGACCAAGGAGGCCGGTGAGATCGCGGGCCTGAAGGTGGCGCGGATCATCAACGAGCCGACCTCCGCCGCCCTCGCCTACGGGTTGGACAAGGAGAGCGATCAGACGGTGCTGGTCTTCGACCTCGGCGGCGGCACCTTCGACGTGTCGCTGCTGGAGATCGGCGAGGGCGTGGTGGAGGTGAAAGCCACCTCCGGCGACACCCACCTGGGCGGTGACGACTGGGACCAGCGGATCGTCGACCATCTGGTCAAGGAGTTCAAGAACGGCTACGGCATCGACCTGTCCAAGGACAAGATGGCCGCCCAGCGCCTGCGCGAGGCCGCCGAGAAGGCCAAGATCGAGCTGTCCGCCGCGACCGAGACGACGAACAACCTGCCCTACGTCACGGCCTCCGCCGAGGGTGCTCTCCACCTGGACGAGAAGCTCACCCGCGCCCAGTTCCAGCAGCTCACCGCGGACCTGCTGGAACGCTGCGAGGGCCCGTTCCACCAGGCCGTCAAGGACGCGAAGATCGAGGTCTCCGACATCGACCACGTCATCCTGGTCGGCGGCTCCACCCGGATGCCGGCCGTCACCGACCTGGTGAAGAAGCTCACCGGCAAGGACCCGCACAAGGGCGTCAACCCGGACGAGGTCGTCGCCATCGGCGCCGCCCTGCAGGCCGGTGTCCTCAAGGGCGAGGTCAAGGACGTCCTGCTGCTCGACGTCACCCCGCTGTCCCTCGGCATCGAGACCAAGGGCGGCATCATGACCAAGCTCATCGAGCGCAACACGACCATCCCCACCCGGCGCTCCGAGATCTTCAGCACCGCCGAGGACAACCAGCCGGCCGTGCAGATCCAGGTCTTCCAGGGCGAGCGCGAGATCGCCGCGTACAACAAGAAGCTCGGCATGTTCGAACTCACCGGCATCGCACCGGCCCCGCGCGGCATGCCGCAGATCGAGGTCACCTTCGACATCGACGCCAACGGCATCATGCACGTCGCGGCCAAGGACCTCGGCACCGGCAAGGAACAGAAGATGACCGTCACCGGCGGCTCCGCCCTGCCCAAGGACGACATCGACCGCATGATCCGGGAAGCCGAACAGCACGCCGAGGAGGACCGCCGTCGCAAGGAGGCCGCCGAGACCCGTAACCAGGGCGAGCAACTCCTCTACAGCACGGAGAAGTTCCTCACCGACACGCAGGACAAGGTCCCCGCCGACGTGAAGAACGAGGTCGAAAGCGCGCTGGCGAACCTGAAGGACAGGCTCAAGGGCGAGGACACCGCCGCGATCCGCGCGGCGAGCGACACGGTCGCCCAGGTCAGCCAGAAGCTCGGCCAAGCCCTCTACGCCCAGAGCGCCGCCGGTACACCGGATGGCGGCCCGGCCGGCCCGCAGGGCTCGGAGGAGGAGGTCGTGGACGCCGAGATCGTGGACGAGGACGAGCACAAGGGAGGCGCCGCATGACCACACCGTCCAGGCCGGGCAAGAACACCGAAGACCGGCGCTCGCCGGTGGTCATCCGCGACGGGCGGCGCATCGACCCGGACACCCTCCAGCTGCGACCCGGCGTCGAACGGCCCGCCACGCACAAGCCCAGCGTGGGGACACCCCGGCCGGGTCCGCGGCCGGGGCTCCCTGGGACGGTGGGGGTCAGCGCTGGAGGGTGAGGATGCCGGGGCGCCAGGGGAGCTGGTCGTAGGGGCCGGTGGCGTTGGGGGACTTGCCCTGGTAGAGGAGCTGGAGGTTGCAGGGGTCGATGGTCATGGTCTGGTCGGGGTTGTCGCGGACGAGGTCGCCGTGGCTGATGTCGTTGGTCCAGGTGGCGCGGCTGTTGGCCTTGCCGGCGAAGGGGTTGTTCTCGGTGGCGGCCTGGGGGGTCCAGGTGCCGTTCAGGCTGGTGGCGGTGAAGGAGCGGAAGTAGCGCTGCTCGCCGGCGCCGCGGGCCTCGACGATCATGAGGTACTGGTTCTGGCCCTTGACCTTGTAGACCTGGGGTGCCTCGAAGAGGTTCTTCACGGTGTCGGTCATGACGGTGGTGTAGGAGGAGCCGAAGTTGCCGGGGAAGTTCCCGATCGGCATGCTCGCCCGGTAGATGCTGCCGTTGTCGCCGGCGAAGAACAGGTACATGTTCTGGTCGTCGCCGATCAGGGTCTGGTCGATCGGGCCGGTGCCGGAGTTGGGGATGCTGCCGGTGAACAGCGGCTGCGGCGCGGACCAGCCGTTGGGGTTGGTCGGGTCACTCGAGGTGCGGTAGATGAACGGCCACTGACCCCACTGGTACGCCAGGACCCAGATGTTCTTGGGCGCGAAGTAGAACAGGGTGGGTGCCACCGCGTTCTGGTTCATCCCGGTCTGGGGGGCCGAGGCCATGTCCGACCAGTTGGTGAAGGGGGCGAAGGCCATCGAACCGTACGAGGAGCCGTTCACGTTCGAGGCGTAGACCAGGTGCTTGCCTTTGTACACCACGTTGGTGAAGTCCTTCACGGAGGCCCAGCCGTTCTTCGGCTGCGCCAGCGCACCGGTCGAGGACCAGTGGTACGTCGACGGCAGGGCACAGGTCGCGTCGGTGGCCGCCCGAGTGGTGTCGGCCGCCTGTGCGGTGGTGACGCCGAGCATGGCCACCAACGCTGTCGAGGCCGCGACCACGGCGGTGAGCGCCGTGGACGGTCGGCCGCGCTGGGACTTTCGTGCACGCATGGTGAGCTCCTTCATGAGTGGATGAAGCCGTCGGGAACAGCATTGTTAGCGCTCACAGGGCGCGCGCGAGGAAGCCCGCGCGCGCCCTGTGGTGCGGCTCAGCCGCGGGGGGAGCTCACCGTGAGGTTCGAGCTGCCGCTGCTCCGGTAGCCCTCGGTCGCCAGGATCTCGTAGTTCATGGTGCCGAGGTTCATCCCGGACCTGGCCCAGGCGTCGAAGTGGTTCCCGACCGTGATGGTTCCGCCCGTCCGCTTGGCCCGGCGGACGCTCCAGTACTGGTTGAAGGTCCTGATCCCCTCGATCGAGGGGGCGTTGTAGCGCGTCGTCTCGTAGATGTCATAGGTGCCGCCGTCGCTGGTGACGGTGCCCTTGTACGCGCCGGTGGGCTTGTAGGAGCCGTAGTTGTCGACGACGTAGTACTCGACGAGCGGGTTGGTGCTCCAGCCGTACAGCGACAGGTAGGCGTTGCCGTTGGTGCTCCACGTGCCCGAGTACGTCACCGGGCTGCGCGAGCCGGTCCGCCAGCCCTTGCCGGCGACGAAGTTGCCCGCGTTGCCCCAGGAGGTGCTGTAGTTCCCGCCGCCGTTCAGGGACATCGAGACCGCACCGCTGCCCTCGGTCCAGAACGAGTAGAAGTATCCGCCGTCGGTGCCGGTCTGATTGGTGGTCACGGTGGCGGCGTCGGCGGTGCCGGGCAGGAGCAGGACGACCGCGAGGGCCGGGACGAGGACGGGCGCCCGGCCGGCGAACCGACGGAGACGGCCGACCCTGCGGCTCTTGGGGTGGGAAAGGATCATGGGGGGATCCGTTCTGCCGATGGGTGGGAGTGGGGTGGGAACCCCGTGCCGCCGCCGGCCGTGAACGGATGGGTGGGCCGAGCGGCGCCGCACGGTGGCACAGGGAACCGGCGTGTCGCCACCGCCGCTCCGCCCCGGAGCGAGCCGGCGACACGTGATCCGGATCCGGATCCGGGGTATTCGCACGTGTCGACGGCGCCCAGTGTTGGCCTGCGCATGACGGGCTGTCAACGCTTTCGACAGAGACAGCGAAAGAGTCGGCTGCGTCCCGGTCCCACCCCTCCCCGTGAATCCCCTGGTCATGGCCTGGTCGGCGGATGCGCCCGGCGGACCGTTCGCCGCCGGTGAGGCCAGGCGGAAAATTCCGACGGCGGACTCTTCGAATGTTTCGCACTCGGGGGAGCTTCTGGGTGGTCGGGATGGCGGGCGGTCACCCACGCCGCCGGTTCAGGCGCGCTCCGCTCCTCCCTGTGGCGACGGCGCGTGAACCGGCTAGGGGGCGCCGGAGCCGGCCGCCGGCGGGGCGGTGCTGCTGCGTTCGACCAGGCTGGTGGCCAGGTCCACCCGGAGCGTGCCGGGCCGCACCCCGCGGGCCAGGTCGATCACCAGGCGGGTCGCCACCTCGGCCATCTCGGTCAGCGGCTGGCGCACGGTGGTCAGCGGCGGTCCAACCCAGCGGGCCAGCGGCAGGTCGTCGAAGCCGACCACGCTGAGGTCCTCCGGGATGCGCAACCCCCGTTCGCGGGCGGCCTCGTACAGGCCGAGCGCCTGCAGGTCGTTCCCGGCGAACACGGCGGTCGGCCGGTCGGGCAGCCGCAGCAGCTCCAGGCCGAGCCGTCGTCCGGACTCGTGGTGGAAGTCGCCCTCGCGGACCAGCGCCGGGTCGTACGGGATGCCCGCCATGTCGAGCGCCGCCCGGTAGCCGTCGGCCCGGGCCCGGCTGCACATCATCCGGGCGGGGCCGCCGATCAGGCCGATCCGGCGGTGGCCGAGGTCGAGCAGGTGCCGGGTGGCGGCGAGGCCGCCGTCCCAGTTGGTGGTGCCGACGGCGGCCACCTCCTGGCCGGGGTCGCCGGCCGGGTCCATCACCACGAACGGAATGTCCCGGCGGGCGAGTTGTTCGCGCATCGAGCGGTCCAGGTCGGACAGCACCAGCACCACGCCGGTGGGACGGCGGGCGAGCACCCCGTCCACCCAGGACTGGCCGGGTCCGTGCCGCTCGGCGGATTCGGAGAGTACGATGCTCAGCCCCTCCGCGCGGACCGCGTTCTCGACGCCCCGGATCACCTCGACCGCCCAGGCGCTCTCCAGCTCGTGGAAGACCAGCTCCAGCAGCGGGCTCGTCCGCCTGTTGCCGTGCCGCCGCCGGTAGCCGTGCCGGTGCAGCAGTTCCTCCACCCGCTCCCGGGTGGCCGGGGCGACATCGGCACGCCCGTTCAGCACTTTCGAGACGGTCGGGGCGGAGACCCCTGCCTCCTGCGCGATCTCGGCGAGCGTGGCCGCTCCGTTCACGGGTTCCTCCTGCACTGCCCCTGCTGGGCGGCCTCCGTCGTGGCTGCTGTGCGGTACGGCCTCGGGCGGTCCGTACCGCACGGATGCTAGCCCGCCGACGGGACGGGAGCGGATCCCTCGGGAACTCTTGACGGGCCGTCAGCCCGGCTCTAGGTTGCCCACAACATTCGGCAATGTTCTCGAAACATTCGCCCATGCCGTCCAACCGGTCCACCACACCAGGCGACCGCATCCGACCGTCACCCCCACGACCTCCCTCCGGCCCCCACCCCCGAGCGAAGGGACCCCTCCCGTGAACCGACCGACCCGCCGACTTCCCCTGCTCCTGGCCCCCGCCCTGGCCGCCCTGGCGGTCGTGGCCCAGCCCTCGGTCGCCCAGGCCGGCGCGCCCGTCGCCGCCCTGACCGACGGCTTCTACGTGGACCCCGACTCCAGCGCGCAGCAGTGGGTCAACGCCAACCGCGCCGACGGCCGCGCCGCCGCGATCCAGTCGTCGATCGCCAACGTCCCGACGGCGCGCTGGTTCGGCAACTGGAGCGGTGCCATCGGCACGGCGACCGGGGCCTACGTCGGCGCGGCCGCCGCCAAGGGCAAGCTGCCGATCCTGGTGGCCTACAACATCCCGAACCGGGACATCTGCGCGGGCCAGTCCGGCGGCGGAGCGGGTACCCCCGCCGACTACGTCACCTGGATCGCCGCCTTCGCCAGTGGCATCGGCACCCGGCCGGCGGTGGTGGTCCTGGAGCCCGACTCGCTCGGCGACGAGACCTGCATGACCGCCGCCCAGATCGCCGAGCGCAATGCGATGCTGCGCAACGCCATCGCGCAGTTCAACGCCAAGGCGCCGAATACCCGGCTGTACCTGGACGCCGGGAACCCCGCCTGGCTGAGCGCCGACACCATGGCCCGGCACCTGCTCGACGCCGGGGTGAGCGGAGCCCACGGGTTCTCGCTGAACGTGTCCAACTTCGTCTCCACCGCGCAGAACACGGCGTACGGCAACGCCGTCAACGCGGCCCTGAGCTCACAGAAGGGGTTCACCAAGCCGTTCGTCGTCGACACCAGCCGCAACGGCAACGGCTCCGACGGCAATTGGTGCAACCCCTCCGGGCGGCGGATCGGCACGCCCTCCCAGTGGGGCGGTGGTGCCGAGATGCTGCTGTGGATCAAGGCGCCGGGCGAGTCCGACGGCAACTGCGGCACCGGAGCCGGATCGAGCGCCGGACAGTTCCTGCCCGAGGTGGCCTACAAGATGATCTACGGCTACTGACGGCGGCGGCCGAGCTCCGCGGTATCCGGGCGACGGCCCGTGCCGAGTCCTGAGCCGCTGTCCTCGGCGGTGCTCTCCGTATCGATAGATGGGATGGATCCGCTTGGCGGAGCGTCTCCGTGGTGAGGGTCTGAAGGGGTGGTGTGGAGAACCATCAGGTGCCGTGCGTCGGTTGGTCGGAGCTGGCGATCGGGCGACGACGCGCACCACCACGGGTGGGCGCCCGGCCGGCGCCCACGGACGGCTTCGGTACGACGTCCGTCGTGATCGACGGCTTCGGCTCCGGCCGGCCCGACCACAAGCGGCAGCCCGCAACCGAGGAGACCTGAGATGCGCGCCGACCCTTCCGCACACCGGCCGTCACGAGACCGCCGGTACCGCCCCCTGACCCCCTTCTTCCGGCCCGGTGACCCGAACACCGTGCCCCGCCGAGCCCACGATCGGAAGGCCGCCGTGCCGACGGGCACCCACCAGCCCCGCACGGACCCGCTCTGGTACCGGCAGCCCGCCGACGGCTTCCTGGAGGCGCTGCCGCTCGGCAACGGCCGTCTCGGCGCCCTGACGTACGGAGGTGTCCGCACCGAGCGGATCGAGCTCAACGCGGACACCCTGTGGTCCGGCGGCCCCGGCCCCCGGGACCGCGTGGACGCCGCCGCGCACCTCCCCGATCTGCGCACGGCCGTGCTGCGCGACCGCGACCATGCCCGCGCCCACGCCATCGCAGCCGCCCACTTCTCGGGGCCCGACACCGAGGCGTACCAGCCGCTGGCCACCCTCCTGCTGGCGTTCCCGTCGCTGGGCGACGACCACCACACCGACTACCGACGGGCGTTGGACCTCGACCGGGCCCTGCACAGCGTGTCGTTCACGGCCGGGGGAGTGCGCTACCGGCGGGAGAGCTTCGTTTCCGCCCCGGCCGGCGTCCTGGCCTTGCGCCTCAGCGCCGACACCCCCGGTGCCCTCTCCTTCCGCGCCGGCCTCATCACGCCCCACCCCACCGCGGCCCCGGCCGTCGACCCCGGCACCGCCACCGTGTCGATCCACGGCCGTGCCCCCGTGGAGGTCCCGCACGGGCCGGACGAGCACCCGGTGTACCGGCCGGACGAGGGCACGGGCTTCGCGGCAGCGCTCCGGGTGCGCGTGGTGAACGGTCACATACGGGCCGGCGACGGCACGGTCGACGTCACCGACGCCGACGAGGCGGTGCTCCTGCTCGCCGTCGGTACCGGTTTCCGGGACTGGCGGCGGCGCCCCGAAGGACCCGAGCTGGCGCTCGACGAGGCACACCGCTACCTGGACCTCGTCGGCGAACAGGGCTGGGAGGAGCTGAAGGCGGCCCACGTGGCCGACCACCGGCGGCTCTTCGACGCCGCCGCACTCCGCCTGCACGGACCGGAGGGGGCGTCGGCCCTCCCGACCGACGAACGCCTCGCCGCCGCGAACGCGGGCGCCCCGGACCCCGGACTCGCGGCCCTGCTCTTCGCCTACGGCCGCTACCTGCTCATCGCGTCCTCCAGGCCCGGCACCCAACCCGCCAACCTCCAGGGGATATGGAACACCGACGTCGCCCCGCCCTGGAACTCCGACTGGACGTCGAACATCAACGTGCAGATGAACTACTGGCACGCCGAGACGACCGGCCTGGCGGAGTGCCACGAACCGCTGTTCGCGCTCGTCGCCGACCTCGCCGAGGCGGGGCGCTCCACCGCCCGGGCCTACTACGACGCGCCGGGCTGGTGCTGCCACCACAACGTCGACCTCTGGCGCGCCACCAACCCCGTGCTGGGGGACCCGGTCTGGGCCCACTGGCCCATGGCGGGCCCCTGGCTCGCCGCCCACCTGTGGGACCACCACCTCTTCCACGGCGACCGCGCCTTCCTCGCCGACCGCGCCTACCCGGTCATGCGCGAGGCCGCCCGTTTCCTCACCCACCTCCTGGTCGAGGACACCGACGGCACCCTGGTGACCTGCCCGTCCACCTCGCCCGAGCACCACTTCCGGCTGACCGACGGCTCCCTGGCCGCCGTCGACGCCGGCTGCGCCATGGACCACTGGCTCGCCGCCGAACTGCTCGGCAACACCGTCGCCGCAGCGCGCGAGCTCGGAGTCGACCACGCCTTCGCGGAGGAGCTGACGCGCACCCGCGCCCGGTTGCGCCCGCCGGCCCTGGGAGCGGACGGCCGCCTGCTGGAGTGGCGGGCCGACCTCGCCGAGGAGGACCCGGGCCACCGCCACCTCTCCCACCTCTACGGGCTCTACCCGGGCAGCGCCGTCGACCCGCTCGGCGACGACACCTACCTCCACCCGGCCCGACGCGCGCTCGACCGCCGCCTGGAGCACGGGGGTGGCGGCACCGGATGGAGCCTCGCCTGGGTCGCCGCGCTCGCCGCCCGCCTGGGCGACGGCGCCCTCACCGGGCGGGCCGTCGGGCGCCTGCTGGAAACCTCGATCGCTCCCAACCTCTTCGATCTGCACCCCCCGGGGCTCTTCCAGATCGACGGCAACTTCGGCGTCAGCGCCGCCATCGCCGAGGCGCTGCTCCAGAGCCACAACGGCGTCCTGCGGCTGCTGCCCGCGCTGCCCCCGTCCTGGCCCTCCGGTGACGTCCGCGGCCTGCGCGCGCGGGGCGGTCTCACCGTCGGCCTGAGTTGGCGCCGGGGCCTGCTGACCGGGGCCGAGCTGCGGGCCGCCCGGGACGTGACGCTCGACCTGCGCCTGCCGCCGCGCGCGGGCCTGGCCGTCCTCACCGACCACGAGGGCCGGCTGGTGGAGGCCGCCGCGGTCCCCGGTGACCCGCGGCGCCTGCGGGTCCGCCTCTCGGAGGGCGGGCGGTACCGGCTCTCCTACCCGGACGCGGGCGTCGGGCACTGAGCGGGAGTACCGCTACCGCGCGTCGGGCGGGGGCGGGATGGTCGCCGTGCCGGGCGCCGGTTCCGGCCAGACCAGGAGCACCGGACACGGCGCGTGGTCGACCACGAAACGGGTCGCCGGGCCGAGGCTGTGCGGCCCGAGGCGGCTGCGGTCGCCGTCCCGGGCGAGGACGAGCAGCTCGGCGCCCTCGACGGCCGCGACGACCTCGCGCTCGACGCGGCCGCTGCGCTCGGTGCGGGTGCTCGGCCGGCCGAGGCGCTCGGCCGCGGCGTCCAGGAGGTGCTGGGCGGAGGCCGCCGCCAGGGTCTCCACCCGGGTGCCCGGGTCCCGCTCGCGGTGGCCGCGGCCGAGCAGCCCGGCGAACGCCCCGTGCGCGACACCCGGCACCTCCTGGCCGCTGACGTGCAGCAGGACGATCTCCGCGCCCTGCGGCGCGTGCGCGCGGGCGGCGTCCACACAGGCGGGCCAGGTGCCCTCGGTGATCCAGACGACGACGGTCACGGGCTCATCCTCCTCATGGTCCGGGTGATCCTGGTACCCGGCAGTCCTGCTCGGAAGTCCTGCTCGGAAGTCCTGCTCGCGAGTCCTGCTCAGAAGAGCTGCAGCGACCCCCACAGTGCCACCACGGCCGCGACCAGGGCGGCGGGCACGACGAGCAGACCGAGCCGGGTGAACTCGCCCAGGCCGATGTCGGTGTCGTGCTCGCGCACGATGCGCCGCCACAGCAGGGTGGCCAGGGAGCCGGCGTAGGTGAGGTTCGGGCCGATGTTCACCCCGAGCAGCACCGCGAGAACCGCCCCGGCACCGGACGGGACGGCCAACGGCAGCAGCACCAGGGTGGCCGGCAGGTTGTTGATGACGTTCGCCAGCACCGCCGCCAGCGCCGCCGTCCCGAGCAGCGCGGGCAGCGAGGTGCCGTGCGGGACGAGGTGTCCCAGCGCGGAAGCCAGCCCGTTGTCGACGACGGCCCGGACCACGATGCCGAGCGCCAGCACGAAGGCCAGGAACGGCACCGCGGCCGAGCGGACGATCGCCGCCGGGGTGGTGCTGCGCCGGACCAGCGCCCGGACGGCGAGCGCGAGTGCTCCGGCCAGGGCCGCCCAGGCCGGATCGACCCCGATGATCGAGGTGAGGACGAACCCCGCGAGCGTGCAGCCCACGGTGACGAGGGCGAACAGCGGCATCTCCGGCGCCGTCACCTCGTCCGCGGCCGGAGCGCCCGCGTCCAGGTCGGCGGCGAAGAACCGGCGCAGCACCACGTACTCCACGGCGATGGCCGCCAGCCACGGCAGCGCCATCAGGGCGGCGAACCGGGTGAAGCTCAGCCCGCTGGCGGCGAAGGCCAGCAGGTTGGTGAGGTTGGAGACCGGGAGCAGCAGCGAGGCCGTGTTCGACAGGTGGGTGCAGGCGTAGACGTGCGGCTTGGGCCGGGCACCCAACCGGGCCGCGGTCACGAACACCACCGGAGTCAGCAGCACCACGGTCGCGTCCAGGCTGAGCACCGCCGTGACCACCGAGGCGACCACGAACACCTGCACGAGCAGCCGCCGCGGGCTCCCGGCGGACGTCCGGGCCATCCACGCCCCGCAGGCCCGGAACAGGCCCTCGTCGTCACACAACTGCGCCAGCACCAGGACCGCCGCGAGGAAACCGATCACCGGACCCAGCCGCTCGGCCTCGGCCGCCGCGTGGGCCGGCGAGATCGCTCCGGTGGCGATCACCAGCCCGGCGGCGGGAACCGCGACCACCGCCTCCGGCCAGCCCCACGGCCGCACCACCGCACAGACCAGCACCAGTGCCAGCAACCCGATGGACAGTGCTTCCGCGAACGACGTACTCAGGGGTCTGCTCCTTGCAGGCGACGGTGACGGCACACGCGATCCGACCGGAAACGCCAGCTCACGGCGGGTCGGTGCGGGCCAACCGTACGCGGTGGCCACCCGGTGGACGCAAGGCGCTCCGAGCCGACGGCCGACCGGACCACGGTGCGGGCCCCGCACCGGGGCGCGCGGTGGCCGGGGGCGCCGAGCCCGCTCCGGTCAGGGGCCGACCGGCAGGACGGAGAGGACGCCGTCGCCGTAGTGGGCCGCGAAGAGGTGCGAACCGCCGGGGTGGACCGCGAGGTGGCAGGGGCCCGCGCCGCCGCTGGGGGTGGTGACGGGCAGGCCGAGGAGCCCGGTGCCGGGGTCGATCCGGAGGGACAGGACCTGCCCGGACTCCTCCTCCAGGACGGCGTGCACGACCGGCCGCGTCGGGTCGAGGGCGGCGTAGGAGGGCCGGGAGACCGGTACCGTGCCGATGAGTTCCATGGCGCCCGTGGCGTGGTAGCGGACGGTGGACAGGCCGGCTCCGCGGCTGCCGGCCGGGGCGGCACTGCCGATGATCAGAGTGCCGCCGGTGGCCGTGGTCGGGCGGCGGTTCACGGGTGGTCGCGCTCCGTGGGTCGGGCGGCACCATCGGCCGGTGGTGCCGACGGCGGGTGCAGCTCGCCGCTGCGGGCCACCCGGGCGTACCAGCGGGCACTGGCCTTGGGGGTGCGGGCCAGGGTGGCGTCGTCGACGCGGACCAGGCCGAAGCGCTTGTCGTAGCCGTACGCCCACTCGAAGTTGTCCAGCAGCGACCAGGCGAAGTAGCCGCGCACGTCCGCGCCGTCGGCCAGGGCGCGGTGGGCGGCGGCCAGGTGGGCGTGGAGGTAGGCGGTGCGGTCCGGGTCGTCGACCGTGCCGTCCGCGCCGGCCTCGTCGTCGTACGCCGCGCCGTTCTCGGTGATGATCAGGGGCAGGTCCGGGTGGCGGCGGGCGAGGTCGGTCAGCAGCTGGTGCAGGCCGGAGGGGTCGACGGCCCACCCCATCGCGGTCCGTGCGCCCGGCGCCGGGTGGAAGCCGACCCGGTCCGCGCCCGGCCAGGGCGAGGCCGTCCCGCCGCCGTGGCCGTCCTCGCGGGCGGGGGCGGTGCCATCGGCGCTCGCGGAGACGACGGTGGGCGTGTAGTAGTTGACGCCCAGCCAGTCCAGCGGCTGGTGGATCTCCTTCTCGTCGCCGGCCCGGACGAAGGACCAGTCGGTGAGGTGGGCGGTGTCCGCCAGCAGGTCCTCGGGGTAGCCGCCGTCCAGCATCGGGCCGAGGAAGACCCGGTTGCCGACGGCGTCGATCCGGCGCACCGCGTCCCGGTCGGCGTCGGAGGCGGTCAGCGGGCGCAGCACGTGCAGGTTGAGCGAGACGGACAGCTGCGCGTCGGCGGGCAGCACGCCGCGCAGCGCCGTGACGGCCAGGCCGTGGCCGAGGTTGAGGTGGTGGGCGGCGCGCAGGGCGGACACCGGGTCGGTGCGGCCCGGGGCGTGGACGCCGGAGCCGTAGCCGAGGAAGGCGCTGCACCAGGGCTCGTTGAGGGTGGTCCACTGGCCGATCCGGTCGCCGAGGGCCTCGCCCGTCAGAGCGGCGTACTCGGCGAACCGCTCGGCGGTGGTGCGCTCGGGCCAGCCGCCCGCCGACTCCAGCTCCTGCGGGAGGTCCCAGTGGTAGAGGGTGGCGACGGGGGTGATCCCGGCTGCGAGCAGCTCGTCGGCGAGGCGGCGGTAGAAGTCCAGGCCGCGCTGGGAGGCCGGGCCGTGGCCGGTGGGCCGGACGCGCGGCCAGGAGACGGAGAAGCGGTAGGCGGTCAGCCCGAGCTCGGCCATCAGCCGGACGTCCTCGCGGAAGCGGTGGTAGTGGTCGACCGCGACCTCGCCGGTGTGGCCCTGGAAGACCTTGCCCGGGGTGCGGCAGAAGGTGTCCCAGATCGAGGCGGTGCGGCCGTCCTCGGCGGCGGCGCCCTCCACCTGGTAGGCGGAGGTGGCCGAGCCCCAGAGGAAGCCGGCCGGGAACCGGGGCAGCGGGGCGGACTGGGCCTGGGGGAGCGGGCGGGCGGGGGGAAGGGGCACGGGCTGCTCCTGACGACGAGCGGACGGCACATGTGGGAGCGCTCCCACACCTCACGCGGAAGGTTCCTGCCTCAGCTGATCCGCTGTCAAGGGATGGCACTGAATTGCCCTCCGGCGTCCCGTCGTCGGAATGCCGACGCCATTTCCCGATCACGGGCGTGCCGTGGCGGCGCCGAGTGCCGCTGATCTAGGATGCGCAGCCAAGCGGCGGAGGCCGACGACGGCGGCGGAAGGCGCGTGGGCGGTGAGCGGACGGCAGACCGGAAGACCGACCCTGGAGGAAGTCGCGGCCCTGGCCGGTGTCGGGCGCGGCACGGTGTCCCGGGTGATCAACGGTTCGGCGCGGGTGAGCGACCGGGCGAGGGAGGCGGTGGCCCGGGCCGTCGCGGAGCTCGGCTACGTGCCCGACCGGGCGGCCCGGGCCCTGGCCGGAAGCCGGACCGACGCGGTCGCGCTGGTCGTCCCCGAGACCGAGGCGCGGCTCTTCGCGGAGCCGTACTTCCTGGACGTCATCCGTGGCGTGAGCGCCGAACTGGGTGCGGCGGACAAGCAGTTGCTGCTCACGCTGATCCGCACCGAGCAGGAGCGGCAGCGCTTCGAGCAGTACCTCGCCGCCCAGCGGGTGGACGGCGTACTGCTGGTCTCGGTCCACCGGGACGACCCGCTGCCGGACCAGGTGCGCGCGCTGGGCCTGCCGGCCGTGCTCAACGGGCGCCGCTCGCCGCAGGAGCCGCTGGCGTACGTCGACACCGACAACGTGGGGGCCGGCCGCTCGGCCGTGGACCACCTGGCCGGGCGCGGCCGCTGCCGCATCGCCACCATCACCGGCCCGCTCGACATGGACGCCGCCCAGGGGCGGCTCTCCGGCTACCGTCAGGGGCTGGCGGCGGCCGGCCTGCCCGAGGACGAACGCCTCGTCGCCACCGGGGACTTCACGGAGGACGGCGGCCGCCGGGCGATGCGCGAGCTGCTGGAGCGCTGCCCCGACCTGGACGCGGTGTTCGCCGCCTCCGACCTGATGGCGGTGGGCGCGCTCGCCGTCCTGCGGGCCAGGGGCCTGGACGTTCCCGGTGACGTCGCGCTGGTCGGCGTCGACGACTCACCGGTGGCCCGCCACCTCGACCCGCCGCTGACCACCGTCCGCCAGCCGATCGAGGAGATGGGCCGCATGATGGCCGGGCTCCTGCTGCGGCAGATCGCCGGCGAGGACGGCGCGGAGCCGTCCCGCCTGGTGCTGCCGACCGAGCTGGTGGTGCGGAAGTCCTCCTGAGAGGTCATCCATCCGGGGAGGCCCTCCTGACGGGGCCTCCCGAAGGGTCCTGTCGGGGCCCGTCGACCGTCCGGAGCGCCGATGGCCTCCGGACGGTCGACGGGCGTTCGGTGCTACAGCGCCGGGTAGGCGTTCTTCAACAGCTGCTGGAACTGGGCGGAGAACCAGTCCCCGGCCAGCGGCGCGTCCGGCAGCGCACCGGACATGCTGTAGTTGTTCCGCGGGTTGCCGGTGTACGTCGGGTCGCACATCCGGTCGAAGCCCTTGCCGTCGTTGTTCGGGATCTCCTTGCTCGCCCCGTCCGACTCACCCGGGGGCTTCATCCAGACGTAGGCGTCGATGCCCGTCGCCGGGTCCGCCTGCGGCCGCTCCCCGAGGCCCGCGCCGGCCTGGTTGCACCAGTTGCCGGTCTGGAAGCGCCGGTCGTAGCGCCCGCCGTCCACGTACGCGTCGACGCTCGTCTTCGGCCCGGGCCCGGACGGCCGGGCGGTGCCTCCCCAGCCGTTGCGCGAGGTGTCGATCAGCATGCCGAGGTGCGGGTCGAAGCCGATCGAGACCAGCTTGGCCCGCATCGCCTGCGCGTAGGACAGCTCGTCGGTGTACCGGTTCCAGTCGACCCACTTGGACTGGCGGACGGAGGTGCCGTTGACGCTGTCGTCGATGCTGAAGTTGTTCTCCTTGAGCGCGCTGTAGTTCGCGGTGTTGACGATGAAGCCGGCCACGTTGGCGAGGGTCGAGCCCTCGGCCGTCGCGGCCTGCTTGAACAGGTCCGCGGACGTGCCGAAGTTGTCGTCCCAGCCGAGCCAGCCGTGGTGCCCGGCGTCGACGTAGTTGTACACGTTGGGCACGGCGCCCAGCTTCTTGAGCGCGTAGCCGACGCCGGTGATGTAGTTGCCGTTGGCCTTCATCACGTCGCACGCGGGGGTCGCGGTGGCACGCGGCGTGGTGTTGGTGGCCAGGTTCGGCAGCGAGTCGATCTCCACCGCGGTGACGATGCGCAGCCCCGCGTACTTCGGGTCGGCGAGGATCGCCGCGATCGGGTCGATGAACTCCGTCTTGTACCGGCCGATCTCGGTCGGGCCGAGCTCGCCGTTGGAGGCGAGCGCCGAGCAGTCCCGGCCGGGCAGATCGTAGATGACGAGCTGGACGACGAGTTGGCCGCTGCCCTTCTGGCGCAGCGCCTCGTCGAGGTGGGCGCGCAGCCCCATCTTGCCGTTGGCGCCGGCGATGGCGGCGATCCGGTCGATCCAGATGCCGGTGGGCTGGTTGGCGACCTTGCTGCCGCCGGGCTCGGCGGCGGCGTGCGCGGACCACTCGGGGTTCACGTAGACCTTCGCGCCGGCGTACGGGTTGTCGACGCGGCCGCCGGGCGGGATGGTGGGGGTGCCGGTCGGGGTTGCCGTGGGGGTGGCGGTGGGCGAGGTGGTGGGCGTGCCCGTGGGGGTGGGAGTGGGCGTCGTGGTGGAGCCGTCGCAGAGCACGCCGTTGAGCTTGAAGGCGGTGGGGACCGGGTTGGCACCGCTGTAGGAGGCGTTGAAGCCGAAGGAGGTGGAACCGCCGGTCGCCAGGCTGCCGTTGTACGACATGTTCCGGGCGGTCACGTCGGCCCCGGACTGGCTGATGGTGGAGTTCCAGCCCTGGGTGACCTGCTGTCCGCCGGCGAAGGTCCACTCCAGGGTCCAGGAGGCCAGCGGGTCACCGGTGTTGGTCACGACGACGTTGGCGCCGAAGCCGGTGTTCCACTGGTTGGAGACCTGGTAGTCGACCCGGCAGCCGGCCGTGGCGGCGCCCGCGGAGGCGGACAGCACGGTGGCGGTGGCGCCGCTCGCGGTGATCAGGGCGAGGGCGGCGAGCAGGGCCGTCCGGCTGCCGCGCAGCCGGGCGAGGGCGTGGCCGGTGGGATCGGTGGTGTGCGTGGTGCGCGGGGTGCGCGGGGTGCGGCTCATGGTCCGGGTGTCCCTTTCGGTGAATCGGTGTCCTGGTGCGTCGGTGTCCCTGTGTGTCGGCGTTCCGGTGTCACGGCGTCCCGGTGTTCGCTCAGCGTCCGTTCAGGGTGCGCAGGTGGTCGCGCAGCCCGGTGCCGTACGCGGTGGGAGTGCCGTCGTAACCGCTGATCAGGGCAGGACCGGAGGAGCAGTCCCAGGTGTTCCAGGTCCAGCCCAGGTAGGAGAGCCCGCGGTCGTCGGACCACTTCATGACGCGGTCGACGAACGCGTGACCGCAGGTGTTCTCACCGATCTCGCCCGCCACGAGCGGGACCCGGGCGGCGATCGGAGCCAGGGTGGAGGTCCAGCAGGTCTCGCTGGCGCAGGAGTTGAAGTTGTACACGTGCCAGGCGGCGGCGAGTTGGCCGCTCGGATCCGTCGGGGCGTGGGCGAGCCAGCCGCTCAGGTCGTTCGCGTAGGCGATGCCGGGGACGAGGACGACGTTGCGCGAGCCGGTGGCCCGGACGGCGTCCACGAGGTCCTGCATGCCGGCCACCTCGTAGCCGATGCCCGGGCAGGTGCCTCCGTCGCGCCAACAGGCCCAGGCCTGGTCGGTGGTGGCGGTGGCCCGGTCCGGGTAGGGCTCGTTGAACAGGTCGAAGACCACCCGGCGGTCGTCCTTGAAGGTGTTGGCCACCGAGGTCCAGAAGGCCGGGGCGTACTGGGCGTCCGGCATCGGCTTCTGGCAGGAGGCGTGCACGTCCGAGCAGCCCGCCGAAGCACCGGTGTACTGCCCGTACGTCCAGTGGAGTTCGACCACGGGGGTCATGCCGTGCGCGAGGACCCGGGTCACCAGCGCCTTGACGGCGTCGACGTACGCGGTGCCCCGGTACTCGGGCCGGATGTTGTCCAGGCCGAGCCAGCACTCCTCGTTGAGCGTGATGCGGACGGTGTTGGCCTGCCAGTCCGCGATCGCCTGGACCGCGGGGTCGTCCACCGGGCCGTCGAAGATCCCGTGGCCCTGGACGCACATGAACTCGCCGCCGGAGCGGTTGACGCCGAGCAGTCGGCGGGTGGTGCCGCTCGGGTCGGTCAGGCGGTTGCCGCTGACGCCGAGCTCGGGCGCGCCGGTGGGTGTGCCGGTGGGTGTGCCGGTCGGGGCCGGTGTGGTCGGGGACGCCGTCGGGGTGGGGGTGGGCGTGGGCGTGGTGGACGAACCGCCCGTGCAGGCAAGGCCGTTGAGGGTGAACTCGACCGGCGCGGGGTTGCTGCCGGACCAGGAGGCGATGAGGCCGAGGGCGACGCTTTCGCCGGTTCCGAGCGAGGCGTTCCAACTCTCGTTCACCGCCGTGACGGTGGTGCCGGACTGGGACCAGGTGGCGTTCCAGCCCTGGGTGAGGCGCTGACCGCCGGCGAAGGTGAAGCCGAGGCGCCAACCACTGGTGGGCGCGCCGTTGTTGGTCACGGACACGGAGGCCTGGAAGCCGCCGTCCCACTGGTTGACCGTGGAGTAGACCACCGAGCAAGCGGAGGGTGCGGCGGCATCCGCACCCGCACCCGCTGCGCCGGACAGGGCGGACACGGCGCTCGCCAGGGTGAGGACCGTGCCGGCGAACAACGCCGAGAAGGGTGGGGGGTGTCGCATGAGCGACTCCTCGCAGCGAGGACGCGCCGCTCCCGGCGCGTCGACTGACGGAATCGCTCCCACTGGTGGGCACCGACCGTAGCGCCAACTACCGCTAAGGAAAAGAGGAGTTGCGCGGATTCCTCGGCCAAGGCGTTCGACTCTTCAAGCCTCTTGACCGACCCGGGGGCATCCCTCACAGTGGGAGCGCTCCCACTGGTTCGAGCATTGTTCATGTCACGACAGCGCAGCGGGCTCGGCGCCCCGGGCCCCCGGAGTTCGGTTCAGCTGCGCAGACTCCATTGCTGGTTGCCCGCGCCCGAGCAGGACCACAGCTGGATCTTCGTCGCGTTCGCCGTGCCGGTTCCGGCCGCGTCCAGGCACAGGCCTGACTGCACTCCGGTGATCGTGCCGTCGGAGTTGACGTTCCACTGCTGGTTGGCCTGGCCGTTGCAGTCCCAGATCACCACCGCGGTGCCGTTGCCGGTCCCCCCGGCCGAGGCGTCCAGGCACTTGTTGCCGTAGACCATGAGTTGTTTGCCCGCCGTGGAGGTCCACCGCTGGTTGGTTCCGCCGTGGCAGTCCCACAGTTGCGCCTGGGTGCCGTTGGTCGTGGAGGAGCCGCCGATGTCCACGCAGCGGCCCGACGCCTGGCCCACGATCTCCTGGTTGCCGCCGGGCGTGGGGGTGGGAGTGCCGGAGCCGAACTGGCTGAAGAACTTCCACACCTCGCCGGAGGTCCAGGTGCGCCAGCCGTCGCAGGTGCACCCGTCGATCGGGCCGGGGTCGTGGCCCGCCCCGTCGAACGCGGCCCAGACCACCGGATGACCGGACTTGCACCCGGAGTAGGCGGTGACGACGTGCGTCAGGCTGCCGGACGCCGGCTCGGGCGGGTTCTGCGGGGTGCAGCCGTTGTTCCTGACGAACCGATCGCGGAGCTCCCGCCCCGATGAGATGGGCAGGACGTCGTCCCGCAGGCCGTGGAGCCCCATGTAGGCGATCGGCTGCGTGCCGCCGCTGCATCCGCTGAGGTTCGCTCCGGCGTAGACCGCGACCGCCCGGAAGACCGTCGGCCGGGCGCAGGCGAGCGCGTAGCTCATCCCGCCGCCGTAGCTGAAACCGGCGGAGAAGAGCTGGGTCGTGTCGACGCACAGACCGGCCTCGAGCTGCCGGGTCAGGTCGTCGACGAAGGTGACGTCCTGGCCGTTGGAGTTGGCCCAGCCGTTGTCGAGGCCCTGGGGTGCGACGAAGACGGTGCCGTTGCCGGCGTTGTCCGCCAGTCGCCGGAGGCCGTAGTACGACCAGTTGTAGCCGTCGGTCCCACCGGAGTCGACCTCGTTGGCGGTGCCGCCCCGCCAGTGGAATCCGAAGACCAACCGGTAGGGGTGGTTCTGGTCGTAGTCGGCGGGGACCCTCAGGATGTAGCCGCGGCTCTGACCGCTGCTGACGATCGTGTGGGGGCCGCTCGCCAGCGACGGTGCCTTGCCGCAGCCACCGGTGCCCGCGGCGGTGCCGACCGGAGCGGCGTTGACGGGAGCGGCGTTGACGGGAGCGGCGTTGGCCGGGGCGGCGTTCGCGCTGAAGCCGAGGCCCAGCGCCATGCTGAGCGCGGCCACGAGGACGACCATCGCGGACCGTAGGGGCGTGAACGAGGACCTGCGTTTCATCGGCTCTTCCTTCGCTGCGGGTGGACAGGAGGTCAGGGCGCCGGACGGCGGAACTTCTGCCGTCCGGTTGAAACGGTTCGATCGAGCGAGGGCGGACCCTCGGTGATGTCGGCAGGCTGACGGGGAGGGAGCCCCAGCCGTGATCGGCTGGGGTTCCCCGTGGTGGATCAGGACGGCTCAGCGCTGGAGGGTCAGGAGGCCCGGGCGCCAGGGGAGCTGGTCGTAGGGGCCGGTGGCGTTGGGGGACTTGCCCTGGTAGAGGAGCTGGAGGTTGCAGGGGTCGATGGTCATGGTCTG
>NZ_JBVHHY010000035.1:0-64957 GCF_055560835.1 Kitasatospora sp. NPDC023120
GTCGCCCTGATCACCGACGCCATGGGCGCCGCCGGCATGGGCGACGGCCTCTACCCCCTCGGCCCCCTCCAGGTCCGGGTCGAGAACGGCGTCGCCCGGCTGGTCGAGGGCGGCGCGATCGCCGGCTCCACCCTCACCCTGGACGTGGCGTTCAAGCGCTCGGTGACCGTCAACGGCCTGAGCCTCGGCCAGACCGTCGAGTCGCTGTCCGCGACCCCGGCCCGGCTGCTCGGCCTGAGCGACTCGATCGGCTCACTGGAGACCGGCAAGCTCGCCGACCTCGTCGTGGTCGACTCCGGGACCTTCGACCTGGTCGCCGTGATGCGCCGCGGCCGATGGGCCGTCGGCGGCGATCGCTTCTCCACCGTGAAGCCCGCCTGACCGCGCTCGGCTGCGAACGACGACGGCCGCCCTCCCCCAGCGGGGACGGGCGGCCGCGGTGCGTGCGGTGGGCGGCTCAGCCGCCGTTCGGCTCCAGGGTGATCTGGTCGATCAGGATCGTCGCCCCGGCGGGCCCCGTGAAGGTCACCGAGTTCGGCCCTGCCTGGAGCTGCGGCAGTATGTAGGTCGTGTACCACGCGGACGCCTGGTCCTTGGGAGCCGGCCCGTAGATCTTGTAGGTCAACCCGCTCGGCCAGTCCTTGCCGTTCACCGCGGCCGCGCCCTTGAGGTCGGCGCCCGAGTAGTTGTAGTGCACGGTCAGCTTGTACGTCCCGGCCGTGGCGATCTCGCCGCTCCAGGTCACCGAGCCGCCCGGCTGGAGGGTCAGGTAGCTGCCGTCCGCCGATTTGGCGCCCTTGACGCTGTTGCCGGAGGGCGCGTTCTGCCCCTGCAGCTGGCTCGCGTCCACGGTCGACGGGCCCGTTATCGGGGTGGCGGTCGCCGTGGGGGAACCGGTCCCGGTCGGGGCGGTCGGAGCCGAGGTGTTGGGGCCCGGCGCGGCGGTGGTGGCGGTGCCGCCCTTGGCGTTCTTGTCGCCGTCCTGGCCGCCCGTGGAGAGCGCTATCCCCGCGCCGATCGCTATGGCCGCGACCACGGCGACCGCACCGATCACCGCGCCCTTGCTCCGGCCGCTGCTCGGCCGGTCGTCGCCCGGCTGCGGGCGGGAGTGCTCGGCGTAGCGGGGCTGCTGGGCGGGCGCGGCACCGTACTCGGCCTGCTGCGGCACACCGGGCTGGCCGTACGGGCCCTGCGGCTGGCCGCCCGGGTACCCCTGCGGCGTGCCCGGCTGGCCGTACGGCTGCTGCTGCGCGCGCGGCGGGTAGCCGTAGCCGTACTGGGCGCGCCCGACCTCCATCGGCCGGTTGTACGACGTCCGGGGGACCCCCTGCTGCGGCTCGGCCGGCTGCCCGGTGGAGCCGTCGGCCGGGCGGTAGAGGTAGCCGAACGGGTCGTCGTCCTGCGGGGCACCGCCCCCCTGGCCCTCGGGCATTCCGTTGCTGCCGGCGGTCGTCACGGTGGTCTGCTCCCCCATCCGGTGCGCGCCGCCGGCTGCGGGCGGCGCAGATCATGGACGCTGTCGTACCGCGCACCCTACCTGCCGCACGTGACAGCCGGAAAAGAACCCTTGACAACTCACGGGTAACCTCGCCCGGCCCGTGTCCCCGGAGCCGGTGGCGCCGCGTCCTCCGTCCCCGTACGGGCTCAGCCCGCCCGCCGGTGCGAGCGCTCGCCGCGCGCCCCGCGCACCGCCCCGCCGCGGGCCCGCTTCTCGTCGTACATCCGTTCGTCCGCGGTGTGCAGCACCTCCTCGATGCTCATCCCGCAGCCGGCCCAGCCGATCCCGAGGCTCACGCCGACCCGCATCGCCCGGCCGTCGATCCGCATCGGCGGGATGATCGCGTTGCGCAACCGGTGGGCGAGGTCCTTGGCCTCCTCGCGGCCGATGCCGTCGGCCAGCACCACGAACTCGTCGCCGCCGAGCCGCGCCACGGTGTCGCCGTCCCGGACGGCCTGGCTCAGCCGCCGGGCGACCTCGACCAGCACCGCGTCGCCCGCGTTGTGGCCGAACCGGTCGTTGATCGACTTGAAGCCGTCCAGGTCGCAGAAGATCACCGCGAGCCCCTTGTCCACCACGGCCGCCCCGCCGGAGCGGAACGGCGCGGACCAGGCGTCGCCGCCCGGCCCGTGGTCGGCCGGGACCACCGCGTGCACGTGCTCCCCGTAGCCAGGGCCGAGGCCGGGCGGCGGGCCGCCCTCGGGCAGCCCGTAGCCGTGCACCGCCGCGGCGTACGGGTCCGCGCCCTCCAGCCCGTCGTGGGCCGCGTGCGCGCTGTAGGAGTCGGCCGGGTACCCGTACGGCGGCGGGTAGGCCGCCTCGGCCGGGCCGGGCGCGGCGCCGACCGGCTGCGGCTGGGCGCAGAGCCGGCGGGCCAGCCGGGCCTTGAGCTCGGCGCCGTTGGGCAGGCCGGTGAGCGCGTCGTGGCTGGCCCGGTGGGCGAGCTGGAACTCGTGCCGCTTGCGGTCCTCGATGTCCTCGACGTGGGTGAGCAGGAAGCTGGGCCCCTCGGCCGCGTCCGCCACGATCGAGTTGCGCAGGCAGACCCACTGGTAGCCGCCGTCCCGCCGGGACAGCCGCAGCTCCGCCCGGCCGCTCTCGGCGCTGGTGCGCTCCAGCAGCGCGCGGTCCTCGGGGTGGACGAGGTCGGCGAAGCTCTGCTGGCGCAGCACCGCGCGGGGGCGGCCGAGCAGTCGGCAGAGCGCGTCGTTGACCCTGGTCAGCTGGCCGCGTCCGGCGCCGTGCAGCTCGGTGATGGCCATCCCGCTGGGGGCGTACTCGAAGGCCTGCCGGAAGCTCTCCTCGCTGGCCCGCAGCGCCTGCTGCTCCTTCTCCAGGCGGGCCAGTGCGCGTTGCATCTCGGCCCGCAGCCGGGCGTTGCCGATCGCGATCGAGGCCTGCAGCGAGAACATCTCCAGTGCCTCGCGGGTCCAGGCGCCGGGCCGCTTGCCGCTGCGCGGGCGGTCCACCGAGAGCACCCCGAGCAGGTCGCCGCCGGCGCTGTACATCGGGGCGAGCAGCCCGTCGGCGGGGTGCCAGTCGTTCGCGTACACGGGCTGCGGGCCGTCCCCGATCCAGCGCGGGATGTCGCTGGCGACGGCCCAGCCTCGGTCGTACGGCAGGAAGCGCAGGGTGCCCCAGTGGTCGCTGACGCCGAGCAGCCGGTCCCAGGACTCCCGGGAGCCGACCTGGCCGAGGAGGACGGAGGGGCCGCCCATCGGGCTCTCCTCCAGCTCCCAGACGGCCGCCACCACGAGGTCGCCGTCCGGGCGGACCAGGCTGACCGCGGCGGCGTCGAAGCCGAGCCCGTGCACCGCGCCCTCGACGACGGCCTGCAGGGTCCCCGCCAGGCTGCGGGCAGCGTTGAGGTCCGCCACGACCCGGTGCAAGGTGCGGAGGGTCGCGAGACGGACGTACGGCTCCGACTCGGCTTCCATGCGGGGGCTCCCCGGCTGCTTCGGATAGTTCTTGATTGGTTATCGTCCGATTGCCAGAAGAACTGAATCACAGGGAGCACAGCGTTCGGCACGCTCGGTCAGCAATAGGCCATCACTTGTGACTTAAATCACACGACACTAATGCGCCCTTAATCAGTTCATCCGCCCCAGAGCGGGACATAAAGCGAAATCAGGACTTTCCCCTGGTCGACCTCCTCGGGAGCGAGCTGAAGTCGGCTGCGCCCGCCGGTCCGCCCGGCTTCACTCGTGAGGGTGAGTACGGTCACCGACCCGCAACCCCGCAGCCGCACCGCGGGCGCACGACGGCCGCACCGCCGGTCCTACGACCAAGGCCCGATGCCGTTTCCCGCGGGTGACGACTACCGTGCGGTACGTGTACCCGTCCCCGCAGCCCGAAGCTGCCCCCCACGCCACGCCCGACGAGTTCCGGGCAGCACTCTCCCAGCTCGCCGCCGGCGTGAGCCTGGTGACCGTCCACGACCCGGAGGACGGCGAGGACATCGGCATGACCGCCACGTCCTTCCTCTCGGTGTCGCTGGAGCCCCCGCTGGTGCTGATCTCGGTGCGCGAGGACTCCCGGACGGACGAGGTGCTGTCCCGGGTCGACACCTGGGCGGTCTCGGTGCTGGCCGAGGGGCAGAAGACGATCGGCTCGCGCTTCGCCATGAAGGGCCGGCTCAGCGACCGGCTGCTGTTCGCGGACACCGCGCACCACCGCGGCCCGCGCACCGGCGCCCCGCTGATCGAGGGCGCGCTGGCCACCGTCGAGTGCCGCACCGAGCAGCGGATACCCGCGGGCGACCACACCCTGCTGCTCGGCCGCGTCCTGGAAGCCGCGGTGCCCGATCCGGGCGGCCGTCCGCTGCTGTACTTCCGCGGCGGCTACCGCACCCTGGGCTGAGCGGCTGCGCTACTCGCCGCCCCGCGGCGACCGGCGGCCCTGCTTCACCTCGGAGCGGTGCTTCTTGTTGAACAGCCGCCGCTCGACCATCCCCCGGCTCGGCTTGGTCGCCCGCCGGGACTTCGGCGGCGGGGCGCACCCCTCGGTCAGCAGCGCCGACAGCCGGGCCGCGGCCGCCTCCCGGTTGCGCCACTGCGAGCGGAACTCGGAGGCCTGGACCACCAGCACCCGCCCGTCCACCAGCCGCCCGGCCAGCCGCTCCAGCGCACGCTCGCGCCACACCTCGGGCAGCGCCTTGGTGGAGGCCAGGTCGAAGCGCAGCTCGACCTTGGAGTCGGAGGTGTTGACGTGCTGGCCACCGGGGCCGGAGGAACGCGAGAAGCGCCAGACGAGCTCGGCGTCGGGGACGACCACCGACCCCCGTACGCGGATGGGCTCGGGCATGCGCCCATCATCCCGCGCCCGCCCCGCCCCGGTCACGCGGTTTACTCGCCCGCTCGCCTCCGGGACGAAGGCGGGGGCGCCCCATCCCGCACCCGGTTACCTCCACGTGCCCCCAAGCCCGACAATGGCGTACGTGATCGAGCTCGGCTACTCCCTCTCCAACCGCTTCCCCGACCCCCCGCAGACGGACTACCGCACCGCGTCCGTGCACGCCCTGCGGTACGACCTGTTCTGCGGCGACGTCTACCTGGACGCCGAGGGCGCCGAGCTGTCCACCGCCTGGGGCTGGGTGCCGGTGCTCGACTTCGCCTGGGCGCTGTGCGACATCGCCGAGCACCTCGACCGCGACCCGGACGGCAGCCGGGCCGCCCGGGTGCAGACCGCCGACCTCGACTTCACCCAGAACACCGAGCTGCTGCGCTTCGCCCGCCGCTTCAACTGGGTCGAGATCACCGCGACCTGGCTGCCGGACGAGCCGGCCGCCGTGGTCCGCCACAGCGACCTGCGCCGCGAGGCCCGGGACTTCCTCCAGGACACCCTCGCCGACCTGTTCGACATGCACCCGGACCTGGCCGACAACCCGAACATCTGGTCGCTGCAGGGCCGGTTCCGCCGGGTCTGACCCCCGACTTTGCCGCGGCTTTGCCCGGGCATTCACGCCCACGAAGAATTCACGGCCCCTGCGGAACCAAGCCCCCGGAGTATTGCGTTGTCCCGGGGAAAAGCGCACGAAGCGAACGAAGGGACTGCAATCGCCATGCCAGTGAGCCTCTCCAAGGGTGGCAACGTCTCGCTGACCAAGGAGGCCCCCGGCCTGTCCGCGGTCACCGTCGGCCTGGGCTGGGACGTCCGCACCACGACCGGCGCCGAGTTCGACCTCGACGCCAGCGCGATCGTCCTGAACGCGGACGGCAAGGTGCTGTCCAACGCCCACTTCGTCTTCTTCAACAACACCAGCACGCCGGACAACACCGTCGTGCACACCGGTGACAACCGCACCGGCGAGGGCGCGGGCGACGACGAGGCGATCAACATCAACCTGGCCGGCCTGCCGGCCGAGGCCGTCAAGATCACCTTCCCGGTCACCATCTACGACGGCATCGCCCGCGGCCAGAACTTCGGCCAGGTCCGCAACGCCTACATCCGCGTGGTGAACGCCGCCGGCGGCGCCGAGATCGCCCGCTACGACCTCTCCGAGGACGCCGCCACCGAGACCGCGATGATCTTCGGCGAGCTCTACCGCAACGGCGCCGAGTGGAAGTTCCGCGCCGTCGGCCAGGGCTACGCCTCCGGCCTGGCGGGCATCGCCCAGGACTTCGGCGTCCAGATCTGACGCACCCCCTGACAACGCCGCGGCGCGGGAAGTCGGTCCGTCCGACTTCCCGCGCCGCGTTCGTCCACCCGTCTCAGCGCGAGGCGCGCAGCTCCGGCAGCTGGATCAGCTCGGTCTCGTCCTCCGGCGTCAGGTCCACCACGGTCGGCCCGTCCTGCTGCGCGCCGTCCTGCTGCGACCGCTCGGCCGACTGCGGCTCCCGAGCGTCCTTCCGCACCGCGGTCGGCTCCGCCGCCCGGGCCTCGGCAGCGGCCTTGGCGGCCACCGCCTCGTCGCCCACCACGTCCGCGAGGTCGGTCCGCTCCCCCAGCTCGGCGACGCTGCCCACCGCCGGTGCCGGAGCCGCCGGACGCACCGGCGCGCCCGAGCCGCGGCCGAAGAAGCTGAAGCCCGGCCCACGCACCTGCCCGGACTGCGCCGACCTCGGCCGCTGCCGCTCGGCCGGTACGGGCGCCGCGACCGGAGCGGCCGGCGTCCCGCCGAGCTGACCGACCGTCGCCGTCAGCGCCGGACGCACCGGCGCGGGCGCCACCGGGGGCGTGACCGCCGACGCGGGGGCCGGCGTGGGCACCGCGGGCACCACCGGCGCGGGCACGGCCACCGGCGCGGGCACGGCCACCGGCGCGGGCGCCGGCCCGGACTGGGCGGCCGGGACCGCGGACGCCCGCAGCGCGACCTCCGCACTCGCCGTACGCGCCCGCCGCGCCTCCTGCTCCGCCGCGCGGCGCTCCAGCAGCCGCAGCACGGCCCCCGCCCGCACGAAGGCGGCCGGGCTGGCCGGGTACTTGGGTCGGCTCGCGGCGAGCGCCCGCTGGGCCGCCTCGGCCTCCTTGAGCGCCTGCTCGGCGACCGCCACGGCGCGCTCCCGCAGCAGCCGGGCGATCTCGGTCTCGGCCTTCGCCAGCCGCGACTTCTCCGCGGTCAGCCGCCGGCCGAAGCGGGTGGCCCGCTCCTCGGCGACCTCGGCCGCGTACTCGGCCTCCGCCAGCTGCTCCTCGAACCGCTCCTCGGCCCGCATCCGCTGCGCCGCGGACATCTCGGCGGCCGCCCGGGCCGCCTTGTCCCGCTGACGCAGCAACAGGGCGAAGCCGAGCGTCGCGATCACCGCCGCGATGCCCACCGAGCGGACCAGGATGGTGTCCTGACTGAAAAGCAGAGCGGCCAGAGCGGCGACCAGCAGTACGCCGGCGGCGATGGGGGGAAAGACCCGGCCGAGGACGGAAGAATGACGGTGGCGTCCGCGAGACATGCCAAGAAACTAGCGTGCGAATTGGGGCCCTGTCAGCCCAGGGTCCCCTTCCGCCCTTGACAGGGTGAGGTTTTTACCGCACGTGCCCGGCTTTTCACTCAAGATCACGAAGAAGGCCCTGCTCAGCGGCGGGATGCCGCCGGACCGCTCGGACCGCTCGGACCGTCGTGGTTCTCGGGCAACCTGCAGACGTGCTGGAGCCAGAGCGCCGCGGCGATCACCGCGACCCCCGCCAGCACCGCGAACCCGGCCGTGACGGCCTGGCCCTTGCGGGCCGACACGTCCAGCTCCCCCAGCAGGTAGATCCCCGCGCCCGCGTAGATGCCGGTGACGACGGCCGAGACCAGCGCACTGGCCTGCCCCAGCACCAGCGCCCGCGCCGCGAGCAGCGGGTCGACGCCCTTCGCGCCGGGCTGCCGCTCGCGCACCGCCTTCAGCCGGGACCGCAGCGACAGCGCGGTCGCCAGCAGGATCACCGCCACCGCCGCCAGCACCACCGGCGCCGCGCCCGGCACGGCCGGCAGCGTGTCCAGGGAAGCCCACAGCTTGGAGCCGGCCCAGGACAGCGCCGTCGTGGCGGCGATGATGCCGATCAGCAGGCGGAGGCGAAGCAGCTTCACTCGGAGGAGGTCCTTCCCGGGGTCACCAGAACCGGCCGGCCGCCCGGAGGCCCGACGCGGCGGCGCCAGCCCACCGTACCGGGCCCGGCCGGGCGGACACCCGCGCGAACGGCGGACACCTACTGGTACGGCCGACCCCCCGTCCGAGTTCCCCGGCTGTTACTCGCCCGCTCGCGACACGGCGCCTCGGGGCGGGGACTCGCCCGCTCGCGACACGGCGCCTCGGGGCGGGGACTCGCCCGCCTACTCCGGCAGCGTCAGCCGGATGTCCTCGCGGCGCTTCACGCCCTGCGCGTCCGGGCCGCCGAGCGCCTCCAGCAGCGCGTCGACCCGCCCGTGCCCGGGCACCTCGGCCTCCGGCTGGGCGTCCAGCCAGGGGGCGAGGACGAAGGCCCGCTCGTGCGAGCGCGGGTGCGGCAGCAGCAGCTGCGGGTCGTCGCTGAGCTCGCCCTCGTAGGCCAGGATGTCGACGTCCAGGGTGCGCGGACCCCAGTGGACGGTCCGCACCCGCCCGAAGGCGTCCTCGATCGCGTTGCCGCGCTCCAGCAGGTCCCGCGGGGGCAGCGAGGTGCGCAGCACGACGACCGCGTTGTAGTAGTTGGGCTGCTCGTCGGGGCCGCCGACGGCCTCGGTCTCGTAGACCGCGGAGACGGCCTTGATCTTCAGCCCCGGGGTGTCCGCGAGCGCGTCCACGGCGCCCTGCAGGGTGTCCAGCCGGTTGCCCAGGTTGCTGCCGAGCGCGATCACCGCGCAGCGCTGGCTGTGCAGGGTGGTGTCGGCGGAGTCCACCCGGTTCTCCAGGTCGAACGCGTTCGGCGTGGCGGTCGGGTCGCTCTTACTCATCAAGGTTCCCTCTGCATCGGATACCGGGCGCGCGGTGGGGGTCATGCGCGGCCCCGGTGGATGGTCACGGTCACGTCGTCGAACGGCACGGTGATCGGGGCGTCCGGCTTGTGCACGGTGACCTCGACCTCCTCGACCGCTTCGTGCTTGAGGCACTGGTCGGCGATGCGCTGGGCCAGGGTCTCGATCAGGTCGACCGGCTCCCCGGCGATGATCGCCGTGACCTCCTCGGCCACGATGCCGTAGTGCGCCGTGCGGGTGAGGTCGTCTCCGGACGCGGCGGGGCGGGTGTCCAGGTAGAGCACGAGGTCGACCACGAAGGTCTGGCCCTCGATGCGCTCGCGCTCGAAGACGCCGTGGTGGCCCCGGGCACGCAGCCCCCGCAGGGTGACGCGGTCCAGCAAACGAATCACTGCTCCCAGTCGGACGGGCCCAGCCCGGAGAAACGCTTGGACGGGCAGGGCGAAGGCGGGCAGCACGCCCGCCACTCCGTTTCGAATCTACCCGCGAGCACGGACAACGCCTGACCGTCCTACCCGGCAGGAAACGACGCCACGCGCGCCGGAATGGCGATTGACGTGAACGTTCGGTGACCACTCGGAAATTCCCGGGCGACGTGCCGGCACCGTATTTCGACAACCCCCGGAATCAGCCCTCGTCGTCCTCGTCGCCGCTGGTCAGAACGGGTGAGCCGTGGTGCGACCAGAGCTTCCACCCGGCCGGGGTGCGGCGGAACAGATTCGTCGACACGACCTTTCCGCCGACCAGTGGTCCGAGCTCGCCCTCCTCCTCCGCCTCACCCCCGGAGAGGATGTTCTCGGTGCACGTGACAAGGGCCACATCGCCGTGGACCTCGGCCTCGACATCAGTCAGGAAGAACTGGATGTACTCCGTGTTCATCATGATCAACATGTACGAGCGGGTCACCTGAGCCCGTCCGCGCAGCACCGGCCAGCCGGGGTGCACGCACACCACGCCGCCCTTGTCGTCGGCGTCCGCGGCGCCCAGCCAGGCGTCCTCGACCGCCTCCAGGTCTCCCCGTTCCAGCGCCTCGTAGAGCCCTCGGTTCGCCGCCAGCACGGCCTCCAGGTCCGCCTCGCGGGCCCGCCCGGCCGTTCCGCCGCTCAACCTGCCGTCACCTGTCACAGACCCTCCCTCACCCCAGCCGCGCCGCGCGCTGCCAGGCCGCGACCACCCGGACGGCGTCCGCCGTGCCGGACACGTCGTGCACCCTCACCGCCCAGGCTCCGGCCCGGGCCGACAGCGCCGACACCGCGGCCGTCGCGTCGTCGCGCTCCCGGGCCGGGCGCAGTTCCCCGGTTGCCGGGTCGGCGAGCAGCGTACCCAGGAACCGCTTGCGCGAAGCGGCCACGAGGACGGGACGGCCGAGCCCGATGAGCGCGTCCAGCCGGCCGAGCAGCGCCCAGTTGTGCTCCGAGGTCTTGGCGAAGCCGAGCCCCGGGTCGAGGATCAGCTGGTCCTCCTTGACCCCGGCGGCCAGCAGCGCGTCCACCCGGGCGGTCAGCTCGGCGACGACGTCCCGCACCACGTCGTCGTAGACGGCCAGCTCGTCCATGTCGGCGGACTGCCCGCGCCAGTGCATCACCACGAAGGGCACGCCGGTCTCGGCGACCACCCGGGCCATCGCCGGGTCGGCGAGCCCGCCGGAGACGTCGTTGACGATCGCGGCGCCGGCCTCGACGGCCCGCTCGGCGACCGAGGCACGCATGGTGTCGACGGAGACCATCACCCCGGCGTCGGCGAGCTCGCGCACCACCGGGATCACCCGGCGCAGCTCCTCCTCCTCGGGCACCCGCTGCGAGCCCGGCCGGGTGGACTCGCCGCCGACGTCCACCAGGTCCGCACCGCGGGCGCGCAGGGCGAGCCCGTGCGCGATCGCCTTGGCGGGGTCGTGCCAGAGCCCGCCGTCCGAGAAGGAGTCGGGCGTGACGTTGACCACGCCCATCACGGCGCAGCGCTCGAGCCGCGGCAGACCGGCCGGGAGGGTGAAGGACGGCGTATCGCTCATGCGCCCATTATCGAACGGGGCCCCCGCCGGGGATTCCCGGCGGGGGCCCTGTCGGAGCCTCCGGCGCCTCGAGCAGCTCGGCGCCCCGAGCGGCGCGGTGCCCCGAGCGGCGCGGTGCCTCAGGCCGCCTCGGTGACCTCGCGGGTCGACGGGACCGGCATCAGGCCCTCGCGCTGGCGCTTGCGCCCGAAGCGCGGCATGCCGAGGGTGATGAAGGCCTCCGCCTGCATCGCGGCGAAGCCGATCCGCGGCAGGTCCCGGGTGTTCGGGAAGACCAGGAAGCGCGGCTCCCACTCGGGCTGGAACTTGGCGTTGAACTTGTACAGCGACTCGATCTGGAACCAGCGCGACAGGAACACCAGCAGCCCGCGCCAGGCGCGCAGCACCGGACCGGCGCCGATCCGCTCGCCGCGGGCCAGCGCCGAGCGGAACATCGCAAAGTTGAGCGACACCCGGCGGATGCCCATGGCGCCCACCGCCTGCAGGGCGGCGACGATCAGCAGCTCGTTCAGGCCCGGGTCGGCGGCGCGGTCGCGGCGCATCAGCTCCAGCGAGATGCCGTCCGGCCCCCAGGGCACGAAGTGCAGCACGGCCTTCAGGTCGTCGCCGCTCTCGCCCTCCTCGGGCTCCTTGTGGGCGGTGACCACCACGCACTCGTCGTCCAGCGGGTCGCCGAAGCGGCCCAGCGCCATCGAGAAGCCGCGCTCGGTGTCCGTGCCGCGCCAGCGGGCGGCGGCGTCGGCGATCCGGTACTTCTCGTCCACGGTGAGCTCGGAGACCCGGCGCACCTTGCAGGAGTAGCCGTTGCGCTCGATGCGCTTGACCATCTGGCGGACGTTGCGCATGGCCCGGCCGGAGAGCGAGAAGGTGGAGGTGTCGACGATCGCCTCGTCGCCCAGCTCCAGCGCGTCCAGGCCCGCCTCGCGGGTCCAGACCTCGCCGCCGACCTCGCTGCAGCCCATCACGGCCGGCACCCAGGCGTGCTCGCGGGCCTCGGCCATGAACACCTTGATCGCGCCCGGCCAGGCCTCGACGTCGCCGACCGGGTCGCCGGAGGCGAGCATCACGCCGGAGACCACCCGGTAGGAGATCGCGGCCTTGCCGGTGGGCGAGAACAGCACGCTCTTGTCGCGGCGCAGCGCGAAGTAGCCGAGCGAGTCGCGCTCGCCGTGCCGCGCCAGCAGCTCGCGGACCTTCTCCTCGTCCTCCTCGGTGAGCTCGGGCTTCGGCTTGCCCGGGCGCAGCGCCAGGTAGGCGGTGGTGAAGGCGGTCAGCAGGCCGAGCCCGCCGAGCAGGTAGGCGACCAGGTCGGACATCCGCATGTTGGTGTAGCGGATCGGGCCCTCGAAGCCGAAGAGTCCGTACCCGACGTGCTGGATCCGCTCGCCCAGGCCCGGGTGGCCGATCTCGTACTTGGTGCGGGTGCTCACGATCAGCAGGCCGAGCAGCACGCTGAGGGTGCCCATGACGACCAGGTTGACCGCCGCCCGCCAGCGGGTGCGCGGGTCGGCCTTGGCGTAGAACTCGCGCTGGTGGAGCAGCATCACGGCGAGGACGACCAGCGAGACGACCGCCGGGCCGATCTGGTGCCAGCGCACGATGTGCAGCGCCGCGCCGACCGGCAGCAGCACGCACACCGCCCGCCAGGCCCGCCGCTTGCGCCGGCGCAGCGCGTGGGCGAGCGGCACCAGCAGGATGCCGACCATCAGCGTGCCGACCGCGGCCAGGCTGGTGGTGCCGCCCGGCAGCTGCCCGGCGAAGGTGTGCATCTTGGTGTGCCGGAGCTTGGGGAACACCGCGCTGGCGATGTCGACCAGTCCGATCAGCAGACAGGCGTAGCCGACCGCGCTCGGGAGCCAGGCCCTCGGAACGGCGGCTGCCTGGGTGCGCAGCGTCTGCAGGCCGCGGCGACGGCGCGGCGGCTGCTCGGGGCTCGGCTCAACGGACACGGGAACGCTCATGGAAGCTCAGCGTAGAGGCTGCGGGGCGGTGTCCGGTCACTCCGGGGGAGGACGCGTGATGGACCTTCATGCCTATTCCTTCATCAGGCAATGCGCATACCAAGGACCCGGAAACGGTCGGTAAACCGGGTCCGTGGACGCGCTGCGGGTTGAGCCGGCGGTAGGAGCCGGGGGGCCTCCGCAGCGTGGCGCGGCAGGACCCTCCGGGACGCTTTACGTACGGTGGACGCCGCATTCTAGGGTGCCGGTTGCCTGCGACGTCCCCCGCCCTTCCGGCCCCCGTCGGGGCGCCCGGACAGCCTAGCTGCGGTGGCCCGGCCTGACGGGCCACCAGACGATGAAGCCTGCCCCGACAGCGTCCCAGCGGAAGGCCGACGGCATGGAACTGACCAGCGACGCGCTGATGAACTCGCTGCTCGCACTCGGCGCTGCCGCCCTGGTCACCACGCTGTGGATCTGGCCCCGGCTGGCGCGCCAGCGCCCCCTGCCGATGCTCGGCCGGATCGGACTGATGACGGTCGTTCAAGCCTCGATCGTGGCAGTGCTCGCGCTGGCGGTGAACAACTCGTTCGGGTTCTACACGTCCTGGGACGACCTGCTCGGATCCAGCGACGCCAAGCTCGCGCTGACCAGCAACGAGAACCACAAGGGCACCCCGGTCGCCGACGCGCGGATCCAGCCCACCGAGGAGGGCGGCCTGGAGACCGTCCCCAACCTGCCGAAGGGCCCGCCCGAGGAGGTCGGCAAGGTCGAGTCGGTCCGGGTCAACGGCAAGGAGACGGGCTTCTCCGACCAGATGTTCGTCTACCTGCCGCCCGAGTACTTCGACCCGAAGTTCGCCCTCGTCCGGTTCCCCGTCCTGCTCGCCATCGCCGGCTACCCGGGCACGGCGCTGAACCTGGTCAAGGACCTGTCCCTCCCGCAGACCGCGATCGAGCTGCAGCGCTCCGGCAAGATGCCGCCGACCGTCCTGGTGATGGTCCGCCCCGGGGTGGTCCCGTCCCGGGACACCGAGTGCGTGGACGTCCCCGGCGGGCCGCGCACCGAGGCCTGGTTCGCCCAGGACGTGCCCGAGGCCGTCCGCAGCACCTACCGGGTCGGCCGCACGGCCGGCTCCTGGGCCACCTTCGGCTACTCCACCGGGGGCAGCTGCGCGCTGCGCCTGGCGATGCGCTTCCCGAACGTCTTCGGCAGCGCGGCGAGCCTGCACGGCGACTTCACCGTGCGCCAGGACGGCTACACCGGCGGCGACCTCTTCAACGGCGACAAGGCGCTGGCCCAGCAGCACGACCTCGGCTGGCGGCTGAAGAACCTGCCGGTCCCGGCGCTCAACCTGCTGGTGGTCTCCACCCGCAAGGAGTCGGACTACCCGCAGACCGTCCAGTTCGTCGACCAGGCCACCCAGGTCGCGGCGGCCAACCCGCAGTTCAAGGCCGACTCGCTCTACCTGGACGACGGCGGGCACAACGTCGACAGCTGGACCAAGGAGCTGCCGGCCTCACTCGAATGGCTGGGCACCCACCTCGGCTAGGGCCCGTCTTCAAACCCCCGTCGTCCGCCCGGAGGGCGGGCGCCGCCCCGGACCCGCGCAGGAGGCGCCGTGCTGAGCACCCGATCGCTCTTCAACGAGATCTACCGGAACGACCAGGCGTACCAGCTGTTCTGCAGCATCGCGGCCGGCGGCGAGGACCAGGGCGGCTGGGAGAACGAGCGGATCACCGCGCTCACCACGGACCCGGTCCTCGCCCCGAAGGTCGCCCGGCACGGCGCCGACGAGCGCAAGCACGGCCGGATCTTCACCCAGCTGCTGAACAAGCGCGGCCTGCCCAAGGTGCCCGTCCCGGACGAGGCCGACTACTGCATGCTGCTGGAGCGTCAGGGCGTCGGCCTCTCCCACGAGCGGCTGAACAGCGACGTCCCGCTGACCGACCGCGAGATCATCACCTACCTCGCGCACAGCCGGGTCACCGAGCAGCGCGCCGCCGAGCAGATGCGCCAGCTGGTCAAGGTGTACGGGGACAACCCCGACCTCGGCCGGGCGATGCGGATGATCTCCGCCGACGAGGACAACCACCTCGCGTACTGCCACGAGGAGCTGCTGCGGCTGCGTGCCGAGGGCCACGGCCCGTACATCCGGCACACCCTGGAGGCCAGCGCCCGCGGCGAGATCCGCACCCACCGGGACGTCGGCCTGGCGGTCACCGCCCGGATGGCCCGGATCCTGCGCTGGCCGCGTTGGCAGCTCGCCGTGGTCACCCTCGGGGTGCACGCGCTCTACCTGTACGACCGCGCGTACGGCTGGCGCCGGATGGTCACGCTGCGGATGCCCGAGCGCCGCAACGCACTGGGCACCCCGGCTCCGCCGCACGCGGAGCACGAGGTGCCCTGAGTCCTGGCCCCGGCAGACCCTGCGGCCGCTCAGCGGCCGATGATGAGGCTCATCGCCTCGGCCCGGGTGGCCGGGTCGCGCAGCTGGCCGCGCACGCACGAGGTGATGGTCTTGGCGCCGGGCTTGCGGATGCCGCGCATCGACATGCACATGTGCTCGCACTCGACCACGACGATCGCCCCGCGCGGCTCCAGGATCCGCATCAGCGCGTCGGCGACCTGGCTGGTCAACCGTTCCTGCACCTGCGGGCGGCGGGCGTAGACGTCGACCAGCCGGGCGAGCTTGGACAGCCCGGTGATCTTGCCGTCGATGGACGGGATGTACCCGACGTGCGCCACCCCGCGGAACGGCACCAGGTGGTGCTCGCAGACCGAGGTCAGCTCGATGTCCTTGACCAGCACCATCTCGTCGTGGCCGAGGTCGAAGGTGGTGGTGAGGACCTCCTCGGGCTCCTGCCAGAGGCCCGCGAATATCTCCTTGTAGGCGCGCGCGACCCGGGCCGGGGTCTCCAGCAGGCCCTCGCGGTCCGGGTCCTCCCCCACGGCGAGCAGCAGCTCGCGGATGGCGTTCTCGGCCCGCTTCTGGTCGAAGGTCCCGACGGCGGGCGGACCGTCGAGCGTCACCGGGTCGATCATGCGGGCCTCGCTTAGGTGTGGGAAATCTCTGGCTGAACAGCACGGATGCCGCGCCTCCAGGGTACAAACCCTGGTGACGCGGCATCCATTCCCTACGGGACCGGAGGTCAGCCCTCGACCGGCGGCTCGGCGGCCGGCAGCGGCGGGAGCTTCACGACGTCCACCGGAGCGGTGTCCCCGGCGGCGGCGCCGTTGGTGAGCGCCAGCTCCTTCGGCGACTGCACCGGCGGCCGGGTGGACGGCGTACGACGGGTGGAACCCGTCCAGGCCGGCCGGGCCGGGCGCTTGACCACCGGGGCGAAGATCTCGGCGATCTGCTCCTTGTTCAGGGTCTCCTTCTCGAGGAGCTCCAGCACCAGATTGTCGAGCACGTCGCGGTTCTCGACCAGGATCTCCCAGGCCTCGTTGTGCGCGCTCTCGATGAGCTTCTTGACCTCTTCGTCGACCAGCGCGGCGACCTCTTCCGAGTAGTCGCGCTGGTGGCCCATCTCGCGGCCCAGGAACGGCTCCGAGTTGTCGGTGCCGAACTTGATCGCGCCCAGGCGCTCGGTCATGCCGTACTGGGTGACCATGGCCCGCGCCGTGGCGGTGGCCTTCTCGATGTCGTTCGAGGCGCCGGTGGTCGGGTCGTGGAAGACCAGCTCCTCCGCCGCGCGCCCGCCCAGCATGTAGGCCAGCTGGTCGAGCATCTCGTTGCGGGTGGTGGAGTACTTGTCCTCGTCCGGCAGCACCATGGTGTAGCCGAGGGCCCGACCGCGGGACAGGATGGTGATCTTGTGCACCGGGTCGCTGTACTGGCAGGCCGCCGCGACCAGGGCGTGACCGCCCTCGTGGTACGCGGTGATCTTCTTCTCCTTGTCGGACATGATCCGCGTGCGCTTCTGCGGACCGGCCACGACGCGGTCGATCGCCTCGTCCAGGATGCCGTTGTCGATCAGCTTCTTGTCCGAGCGGGCGGTCAGCAGCGCCGCCTCGTTGAGGACGTTCGACAGGTCGGCACCGGTGAAGCCGGGGGTGCGCTTGGCGACGGCCGAGAGGTCGACGTCGGGCGCGATCGGCTTGCCCTTCTGGTGCACCTTGAGGATGTCCAGCCGGCCCTGGAGGTCGGGGCGCTCCACCGCGATCTGGCGGTCGAAGCGGCCCGGGCGCAGCAGCGCCGGGTCCAGGATGTCGGGGCGGTTGGTCGCGGCGATCAGGATCACGCCGCCCTTGACGTCGAAGCCGTCCATCTCGACCAGCAGCTGGTTGAGGGTCTGCTCGCGCTCGTCGTGCCCGCCGCCGAGGCCCGCGCCGCGGTGCCGGCCGACGGCGTCGATCTCGTCGACGAAGACGATCGCCGGGGCGTTCGCCTTGGCCTGCTCGAAGAGGTCGCGGACGCGGCTGGCACCGACACCGACGAACATCTCGACGAAGTCCGAGCCGGAGATGGAGTAGAACGGCACCCCGGCCTCGCCCGCGACGGCGCGCGCCAGCAGGGTCTTGCCGGTACCGGGCGGGCCGTAGAGCAGCACGCCCTTGGGGATCTTGGCGCCGACGGCCTGGAACTTGGCCGGCTCCTGCAGGAACTCCTTGATCTCGTGGAGCTCCTCGACCGCCTCGTCGGCACCGGCGACGTCGGCGAAGGTGGTCTTCGGGGTGTCCTTGGTGAGCAGCTTGGCCTTCGACTTGCCGAACTGCATGACGCGGGAGCCGCCGCCCTGCATCTGGTTCATCAGGAACAGGAAGACCAGGACGATGATCACGATCGGCAGCATCGACAGCAGCAGGCTGACGAAGGTGCTCTGCTTCTCCGGGCTCACCGTGTAGCCCTCGGCGAGCGTGCTCGAGTCCTTGTCGTTGATCTGGGCCTGCAGCTTGTCGGCGATCGCGACACCCTGGTCGCCGATGTACGAGGCCTGGAACTTGTTGCCGGACGGGGCCTTGCCCGTACCGGCGCTGGGCAGTGTTGCGCCGTCCTTCAGCTGGATCTTGATCGTGTTCGAGTCACCGGTGGTGATCTGCGCCGACTTGACGTTGTGCGCGTCGATCGCCGCGACGACCTGACCGGTGTCCACCGTCTTGTAGCCGTTCGAGTCCGAAACGACCTGCATCAGTACGATGACGGCGAGGACGGCCAGCACGATCCACATGATCGGCGCACGGAAGTATCGCTTGACGTCCATCCATGCGGGGCGTTGCCGCCCCGTCCCTCCTGCCACTCAACGGCGCCGGGAGGCTGTGGGCCGCGGCGCATCCGATTGGTGCTCATGTGAAGAGCGGTTTATTGGACCGTACCGCAGTCGGACCCGCCCATGGCGGGAGCACGGCGACACGGCTTTGGTTCTTTGTCCCCCCGGTCCAACGGGCGGGAACGACCTACTGTTCCCGCCCATAGCCCGAACGGGGCGCTCAGCCGCCGTAGACGTGCGGGGCGAGAGTGCCGATGAAGGGGAGGTTACGCAGCTTCTCCGCGTAGTCCAGGCCATAGCCGACCACGAATTCGTTCGGGATGTCGAAACCGACGTACTTCACGTCGATCTCGACCTTGGCCGCGTCCGGCTTGCGCAGCAGGGTGCAGACCTCGAGCGAGGCTGGGCCGCGCGAGCCCAGGTTGCCCAGCAGCCAGGACAGCGTCAGCCCGGAGTCGATGATGTCCTCGACGATCAGGACGTCGCGGCCGGCGATGTCGGTGTCCAGGTCCTTCAGGATCCGCACCACGCCGGAGGACTTGGTCCCCATCCCGTACGAGGAGACGGCCATCCAGTCCATGGTCACCTGCGAGTGCAGGGCCCGGGCGAGGTCGGCCATGACCATCACGGCACCCTTGAGGACGCCGACGATCAGCAGGTCCTTGCCTGCGTAGTCCCGGTCGATGCGCTCTGCCAGCTCGAGGAGCTTGGCATCGATCTCGTCCTTGCTGATGAGCACCTTCGCGAGGTCAGCGCCCATGTCGTTCTGGTCCACCGGGGATACGTCCTCAAACGTTCGGGGTCTGTGTGGCCGGCGGCCGGCTCCCCCGGGGCATGCCTCCCCCGTCAGTCGCCCTGCCGCCGAAAGACCAGCGTGCCACACCTGCGAGTGGCCTCGACGCCCCCGGGTAGGTGCAGCGGCCCCTGGCCGCGCCATCCGGTGACCAGCAGGTCGATCGTCTCCAGGTGCCGGGCGAAGAGGTCCCCCGCCGGGCAGCCCGCGCGGAGCGCGGCCCGGCGCAGCACCCGGCGGCGCACGGCGGGCGGCAGTTCGGCCAGTTTCACGGCGTCCAGGGTGCCCTCGCCCGTACGGAGGTCGCGCTCGGCCAGGGAGGCCCACTGGTCCAGGGCGTCCGCGTCGTCGCGGAACAGCCGGGCGGTACGGGCCAGCGCCTCGACCACTCCGCCGCCCAGGTGCTTCTCCAGCACCGGCAGCACCTCGTGGCGGACCCGGGAGCGGGTGTAGGCGGGATCACAGTTGTGCGGGTCGTCCCAGACCGGGATCGACTGGGCGGAGCAGGCCTGCCGGGTGGCGGCGCGGTCCAGCTCCAGCAGCGGACGGCGGTAGCGGCCCTTCTGGGCCGGCATCCCGGCCAGCGAGCGGGCACCCGAGCCGCGGGCCAAGCCCAGCAGCACGGTCTCGGCCTGGTCGTCCCGGGTGTGGCCGAGCAGGACCGCGATCGCGCCGTGGCGGTCGGCGGCCTCGTCCAGGGCGGCGTAGCGGGCGTCCCGGGCGGCCGCCTCCGGGCCGCCGGCGCGTCCGACGTGCACCGGGACCGCCTCGACCGGGTCGAGGCCGAGCGAGCGCAGCCGTTCGGCCACCTGTTCGGCGCGCTCGGCGGAGCCGGGCTGCAGGCCGTGGTCGACGGTGACCGCGCCGACCCGCAGGCCGATCTTGGGGGCCTCGAAGGCGGCGGCGATGGCCAGCGCCATCGAGTCCGCGCCGCCGCTGACGGCGACCAGCACCAGCGGCGAGCCGGGCGCTGCCGGGGTACGGGGCAGCCCGGACGGGTGGCGCGCGGCGTTGCCGATCAGGGTGGTGCCGACGGCGGCACCCACCAGCGGCGCCCCGGCCGGGCGCTGCCGGGACTCGCGCACGGGCGCGGTGAAGGTGGAACCGGCCTCGGCGGCGAGGTCGGTGAGCGTGCGGCGGACGGCCAGGCGTATCGCGGCGACGGCGGGGTGAGGGCCCACGGCGGACGACTCCTCGAGGGAGGGGGGACAGGACTGCGGCGGGCGGCGGGGACCGCGCACCTGCATGCACCCAGTTACCGGGCGCTCACAGATGGTGGCAGAAAGGAGCGACCCGCTACGCCACCCGCGCCACCGGTACGACCACCGTCCCACGTTCGGGTGAATGAAGAAACGCTTCTTCACTCGTCATCTGCCCGATTGGACCACTCGTACGAGCGGGTTTGACCACCGCGCGCCGCTTGCCGCCCGGCTCGCCGCGCGGCAGCGTCCGGTCGGCCCGCTCGGACACGCTCAGCGCGCCACCCGGGCCACCCAGGCGGCCGGGTCGTGGATCTCCTCCTTGGTCGGCAGGGTGTTCGGGGAGGTCCACACCCGGTTGAACCCCTCCATGCCGACCTGCTCCACCACCCCGCGCACGAACACCGCGCCGTCCTGGTACTGGCGCAGCTTGGCGTCCATGCCCAGCAGCCGGCGCAGCAGCAGGTCCAGCCGGTTCGCACCGCGGTCCCGGCGCTGCTGGAACTTCTCCCGGATCTCCGCGACCGTCGGCACCACCGCCGGTCCAACCCCGTCCATCACCACGTCCGCGTGGCCCTCCAGCAGCGACATCACCGCCGTCAGACGGCCGAGGATCTCGCGCTGCGCGGGCGACTGGACGATCTCCAGCAGGTTCGACGAGGAGGAGCCCTCCCGGCCGCCGACACCCGGGAGCCCGCCCAGCGAGCCCGCCGCGTCCCGCAGCCGGTCCAGCAGCGCGCCCGGGTCGACGTCCGTCTCGGAGAGGAAGGACTGCACCTCGGACTGGATGTGGTCGCGCAGCCACGGCACCGCGGTGAACTGTGTGCGGTGCGTCTCCTCGTGCAGGCAGACCCAGAGCCGGAAGTCGGACGGGTCGACGTCCAGCTCCCGCTCGACGTGCACGATGTTCGGCGCCACCAGCAGCAACCGGCCCGGCCCGGGACCGTCCGGCCCCAGCCGCGGCTTGTCGAACAGCGCCGCCGGGCTGTCCGGGGCCTCCAGCGAGGGCTCGGCCGGGGCGAAGGTCTCGTACTGGCCCAGCACCTTGGTCGCCAGGAACGCCAGCAGCGCCCCGACCTCGATACCGGTCGCCTTCTCCCCCACGGTGCCGAACACCCCGGCCGTCGCGCTGTTCGCCCGGCGCGCCTGCAACTTCTCCACCAGCGGCTGGACGACCGTACGGAAGCCCGCCACGTTGGCCCGCACCCACCCGGGGCGGTCCACCACCAGCACCGGCGTCGCCGCGGCCCGGGCCAGACTCGACGACCGCATGCCGGTGAACGCCCGTACGTGCTCCTCCGCCTCCAGGGCGTGCCGACGCAGCTCGGCGACCACCGCCGCCGCCTCCGCGCGGCTCACCTCCGGCCCCGGCCGCACCAGCCTGGTCGCAGTTGCGACCGCGAGGTTCCAGTCGACCATGTCAGCACCGCCACTCGCGCTCGTCATGCCCTCACCGTACGTGCTCCCCACCACCAACGGCAGCCACCCGCCGGGAACACCTCCCCCCGGGCACCCCGCGACCGGGCATCCGCACGCCCGCCGGCACCCCAACTCCCGGGCGGTGAGGCCGTCCTGGCACCGCGCGCCGGGCGGCTCAGCGGCAGCCGCAGGCGGCGATGCGGGCGGCGACGCGGTCCATCGCGGCGCGGGCGGTGTCGACGTGGACGGTGGCGGGGGTGCGGGTCATGACGGCGAAGGCGAGGAGGCGGCCGTCGGCGTCGACGACGGTGCCGGCGAGGGTGTTGACGCCGCTGAGGGTGCCGGTCTTGGCGCGGATCAGGCCCGCCGCGGCGGATGCGCCGGAGGCGGAGCCGTAGCGCTTGCCGAGGGTGCCGGTGAAGCCGGCGACCGGGAGGCCGGTGAGGACCGGGCGCAGCGCGGGGTGCCGCTCGGAGGCGGCCAGGGAGAGGAGTCGGACCAGGACGGCGGGCGGTATCAGGTTGTCAGGGTGCAGGCCGCTGCCGTCGTTGAGGACCACGTCGCCCATCGGCACGCCGAGCCGGGCCAGCTCCTGGGTGACGGCGGCGGCCGCCCCCTCGAAGCTCGCCGGCTGGTGGGCGGCGAGCGCGACCTGACGGGCGATCGCCTCGGCGAGCTGGTTGTCGGAGGTGGTCAGCAGGCGCTCGACCAGCCGGTCGAGCGTGGGCGAGTCCACCCGGCCGAGGACGGGCGCGTCGGCGGCGGCCGGTGCGGCAGCGGGCTTGGCCCTGCCCTCGACGGTGATGCCCTGGGCCCTGAGCAGGGCGGCAAAGGCGTCGGCGGCCGCGGAGGCCGGGTCGGCGACGCGGTTCGGCGCGTCCTCACGGCTCTTCGGGTCCGCCTTGGCCTCGTCCACCATGAACGGGACGACCAGCGCGATGTTCTGCGCGTCGTGGTTGCGGTGCTGCGGGCTGCCCGTGTACATCGACAGGTCGTAGTCCAGCCTGACCGTGGTGGTGCCGGCGGCGGCGAGGGCGGCGGCGGTCTGCCGGGCGAGGGCGTCCAGCGAGGCGGGGGCGGTGTCGGCGTCGGCGGGCTGTCCGCCGATCTGCACCTGGTCGGCGGGCAGCGCGGTCAGCGTCGGGTCGCCGCCGCCGACCAGGGTGACCGTGCCCGGCTCCGCGCCGCGGACGACCCGGGTGCTCAGCCGGGTGTCGCCGGGGATCAGGGACAGCGCCGCGATCGCGGTGGCCAGCTTGGTGGTGGAGGCGGGGGTGGCCGGGGCGTTCTCCCCCGAGCCGTACAGGAGTTGGCCGCCGGTGGCGTCCGCGACGGCGAGGGTGACCTCGCCGAGGCTGTGGTCGGCGACGACTGCGGCGAGCGCCTGCTGAAGGCCCTGCGCGGTCGGGACGGCGGTCTCCGGACCGGCCTCGGCGACGGCCAGGACGGCGCCCGGCGCGGGGACCGGGCGCGCGCCGGAGGAGTCGCTGCCGTCGGCGGCGGACGCGGAGCCGGCGGGCGACCCGGACCGGCGGCCGGGCGGGGCGCTCGGACCGTCGCCCGGTCGCGGCTTGGCGCCGCCCTTCCCGTGGTCGTCCTTCTTCCCGCCGTGGCCGCCCTGGGCGTCGCGGTCCTCGTCCTCGCCCTGCCCGGCGCTGTGCCCGCCCGGCGGCGGGGCGGGCTGCGCGTACGCACCACCCGAGGTCAGGACCGTTCCGGCGACCAGCAGTGCCGCTCCGAACAGCCCCGCGGCCGTCCCCCTGCGGCGGCGAGCCGCGCCTCCCCCTGCTCCCACCGACCGGCCCCTCTCCCGAGCACTCGCTCCCGTAGGAGACACTTGGATTCTGTCAGTCCCTACCTTGGAGGAACCGTTGGAGTTCGACGTCCTTATCGAAATCCCGAAGGGCTCTCGTAACAAGTACGAGGTCGACCACGAGACCGGCCGCCTTCGGCTCGACCGGATGCTCTTCACCTCGACCCGCTACCCGGCCGACTACGGCTACGTCGAGGGCACGCTCGGCGAGGACGGCGACCCGCTGGACGCCCTGGTCATCCTGGACGAGCCGACCTTCCCGGGCTGCCTCATCAAGTGCCGCGCCATCGGCATGTTCCACATGACCGACGAGGCCGGCGGCGACGACAAGCTGCTCTGCGTCCCGGCGACCGACCCGCGCTGGGAGCACCTGCGCGACATCCACCACGTGTCGGAGTTCGACCGCCTGGAGATCCAGCACTTCTTCGAGGTCTACAAGGACCTGGAGCCCGGCAAGTCCGTCGAGGGTGCCAACTGGGTCGGCCGCGCCGAGGCCGAGGCCGAGGTCACCGCTTCGATCAAGCGCCTGGCGGAGCAGGGCGGCCACTGAGCCGTCGTTCCGATCTCGTTTGATTCCCGTTCGATTCTCGTTCGATCGAAGCGGTTCGAGGTAGGTCGGGACAGCCCGGGGCCGGGGTCCGCGGATTCGTCCGCGGACCCCGGCCTCTGCCGTTCCCGCCGGAGTCGGCCTGACCGGTCAGTCCTCCAGCCGGAAGCCGACCTTCATGCAGACCTGGAAGTGCTTGATCCGGCCGTCCTCCAGATGGCCCCGGACCTGCGAGACCTCGAACCAGTCGAGGTTGCGCAGCGTCCGGGCGGCCCGCTCCACCCCGTTGCGGATCGCGGCGTCGACGCTCTCGGTCGAGGACCCGACGATCTCGGTCACCCGGTACACATGGTCGGTCATGGCGGACTCCCTCAGCTGTGCGACGGCCCCCGGTCCACCGTGCACCGCGCCCGCGCCGCCCGCACCCCGACGGGCGGCCACCGACCTCCGTACAGGGGGTCCGCGGGTCCTGAAGGGTCCTGAGGGGGTCCTGAGGTTCCTGCCCTAGAACGCCGCCCGGACCTGCCCGACCGGAGCGCCGCCGCCGAGCAGCGGGGCCGAGCCGATCCGCTCGACGGTCTCGTCCGCCCCGGTCACCCCGAGCCGGCGCAGGGCGGCGGCCAGCACCGGGCCGCGGGCGCGCTCGCCGCCGTCGTCGATCTTGAAGGCCAGCGCCCGCCCGTCCGGCAGCGCCACCACCTGGACGGCCTCGGCGCCCATCTTGGACAGCGCGCCCGGGACCGCCCGCATCAGCCAGGTGTCGGCCCGGCGGGTGCCGGCCACGTACTCGGGGTGGGCGCGCATCGCGTCGGCGACCCGGCGCGGCGCGGAGCCCTCGGCGGCCAGCACCAGGCCGCGGTAGCCGCGGGCCAGGCCGGTCAGCGTGACGGCGAGCAGCGGGGCTCCGCAGCCGTCCACGCCCGCGTGGGCGGGGGTCTCGCCGGTGCCCTCCTCCAGGGCCTCGCGGGCCAGCTCCTGGATCGGGTGGGCCGGGTCGAGGTAGCTCGCGGTGTCCCAGCCGTTGGCCACGCAGGCGGCCAGCCAGCCGGCGTGCTTGCCGGAGCAGTCCATCAGGATCGGGGTGCGCAGGCCACCGGCGCCGAGCAGCAGCTCCGCCTCGACCTCGTCCAGCGGCAGGTCGGCCGGGGTGCGCAGGGCCGACTCGTCGAGCCCGGCGGCACCGAGGATGGCCCGCACACCGGTCAGGTGAAACGATTCCGCAGAGTGGCTGGAGGCCGCCAGCGCCAGCAGCTCGCCCTCGATCGCCAGCCCGGCCCGCAGCGTCGCCACCGCCTGGAACGGCTTGGCGGTCGACCGCGGGAAGACCGGCGCGTCCGGGTCGCCCAGCGCGAACTCGACCGAGCCGTCGGCGGCGAGCAGTACCAGGGAGCCGTGGTGGCGGCCCTCGACGAAGCCGGATCGTATGACCTCGGCGAGAACGGGCGCGGTGGCGAGCTGGGACATGCGGGTTGTGCCTTCCGGGGCGAGGGTGAACCGGGAGCGAGCCGGGCCCCGCACCCGCCCGCATCGACTCACCCGGTCAGAGCGGCCCCCCTGCGAGCAGGTCGTCGACCCGTGCTTCCCCATCACGGTACCTGCGGGTGATCTCGGCATTGCAACCGTCGGCCGTCCGCAGCAGCCGCTGGCGCCGCCCGGACACCTCCCGCTCGTGCGCCCGCAGCCGCTCCAGGGCGGCCAGCAGCTCCTCCGCCGGGTGCGCGGCCAGGTCGGCCAGCTGGACGTCGCCCATCAGCTCGTCCGCCTCCAGCCGGGACTCCCCGGTGCGCGGGGGGCCGAGGGTGACGTGCCGGGCCGAGCGCCGCACGGTGGAGGGCGCGTCGGTCAGGATGGCGGGCAGCCGGTCCAGCAGGTCGCCGGGGGCCGGGTCGGGCAACCCGGCCGTACGGACCGGGCCCACGCCGGGGCGCCGGTCGAGCTCGGCGCGCAGGATGTCCATCCGCCCGTGCAGCAGCCGCCGCAGGTAGGACAGGTCGGCCTCCTGCTCCAGGGTCTCCCGGCGCAGCACCCGCAGCTGGTCCAGCCCCAGCCCCTCCAGATCGGGCTCGTCCGCCACGTCCGCCACCGGACCGTGCGGGTCCCCGGGAGCCCGCACCACCCGCCCGGACCGGTCCCGCGCCGCGCTGCTCGCGTCCATCACCCAACCACCTGCCGTCGTCCGATCCCGCCCGCTCGCGGCACCCCGTCCCTGCCGCCGGTCCGGCCCGTCCCCCGACGGGCTCGGCGTTCCGTCCGTCGGCACGCCCGGGAGCCCCCCGGAGGTTCCGATCCCCGGCCGCGACCACCCGTGGGGGCGACACCGCCAGAACGCCTGACCTACCGGCTCGACCGCCCGGCCGAACCCGGACCCGGCGCGGCGGACCTCATGGCGCCCCGGACCCTTCGTACAGTCCCCCAGCGTGCCACCCCGCCCGGCGCGCGCGCACCGCCCGTGCACCCGAACGGCCCCCTGGCGAACGGGGGTGGCTGATACGACCGGTCCTTTCCGCAGGAAGAGCGGCGCCCGACCCCGCGCAGGCGTGCACCCAACGGCGTGCGCCACCCTCGTACGCGCCCCTCTCGTGCGCCTGGGGCGGCCCCTGTGACGCACGTGGGGGATGCGCACGCTTCACCGGGCCCCGCGGGACGGACCCCGACCCCCTCCGGCCGCCGTACGGCGCTCCGGCACAATGGCCGCATGCGAGCAGTGGTGCAGCGAGTGACCGAGGCCCGGGTGACCGTGGCCGGTGAGACCGTCGGCGCGATCGAGGGGCCCGGGCTCTGCGTCCTGGTCGGCGTCACGCACGACGACACCCCCGCCAAGGCCGCCCAACTGGCCCGCAAGCTCTGGACGCTGCGGCTGCTGGAGGCCGACGAGGAAGGGGTCGAGCAGAGTTGCTCGGACCTCGGGGCCCCGCTGCTGGTGATCAGCCAGTTCACGCTCTACGGCGACGCCCGCAAGGGCCGCCGCCCCACCTGGAACGCCGCCGCCCCCGGTCCGGTCGCCGAGCCGCTGGTGGACGAGGTGGTCGCCCGGCTGCGGGAGCTGGGCGCCAAGGTGGAGACGGGCCGGTTCGGCGCCGACATGCAGGTGGCGCTGGTGAACGACGGCCCGTTCACCGTCCTCGTCGAGGTCTGAGACCCGGACCCACGAGGACCCGCGCTACTGCGAGACGATCACGTCCTGCGTCCCCGGCACCGTCCCGGCCAGCAGCACCGCGTCCACCGGGACGTTCCGCTTCACGATCGCCAGCGCGATCGGCCCCAGCTCGTGGTGCCGGGCCGAGGAGGTCACGAAGCCCAGCGCCCGCCCGTCCGGGTCGGAGGCCAGCCGCACCTCGGTGCCGTGCGGGGGCAGCGTCTCCTCGGTGCCGTCCAGGTGCAGGAAGACCAGCCGGCGCGGCGGGCGGCCCAGGTTGTGCACCCGGGCGACGGTCTCCTGGCCGCGGTAGCAGCCCTTCTGCAGGTGGACGGCGGTGCGCAGCCAGTCCACCTCGTGCGGGATGGTCCGGTGGTCGGTCTCGAAGCCGAGCCGGGGCCGGTGGTCCTCGATCCGCAGGGCCTCGTACGCCCAGACCCCGGCCGCCGGACCGTATCCGGCGGTGAGCTCCTCCAGATCGCCGCGCGGCACGAACAGGTCCCGCCCGTACGGGAGTTCGCGGACGGCCGCCACGCCCTCGACGGACGCGGCGGAGCCGGCCGGCAGGTGGACCACGGCGTACTCGGCGGTCGCGTCGGCGACCTCCACCCGATAGAAGAACTTCATGCTCTCCAGGTAGGCGACCAGCGCGCCCTGGGTGCCCGGCTCGACGTGCGCCCAGGTGGTGGTGCCGTCGTCCACCAGGTAGAGCGCGTGCTCGACGTGCCCGTTCGGGGAGAGCACCAGCGCCTCGGTGGCCCGCTGCGCCGGCAGCTCGCTGACGTGCTGGGTGAGCAGCAGGTGCAGCCAGGTCAGGCGGTCCGCTCCGGTGACGGTGACCACCCCGCGGTGCGAGAGGTCGACGAAGCCGCTGCCCTGGGAGAGATTGCGTTGCTCCCGGAAGATGTCGCCGTAGTGGGCGGCGACGCCCTCGTCGGCCCCCTCGGCGGGGACGGCTCCGGGCAGGGCAAGCAGCGGGCTCTTCACACCGGTCATACCGGCCAGCTTACGACCGGCCGTCCGCCAGCTTGGCGGTGCAGTCGGCGCAGCGGCCGAAGATGGCGAAATGCTTGAGGTCGGTGTCGAAGCCATGCTGCGCGCGCAGGCTGTCGATCAGCGGCTGGGCGATCTCGGTGCCGGTCTCGGTGACCTTCTCGCAGTCCCGGCAGACCAGGTGCAGGTGGTGGTGACGGCCGGCCAGGTGGTAGGTCGGGGCGCCGTGGCCGAGGTGGGCGTGCGAGACCAGGCCCAGCTCCTCGAGCAGCTCCAGGGTCCGGTAGACGGTGGAGATGTTGATGCCGCTGGCGGTGCGCCGGACGTGGCAGAGGATGTCGTCGGGGGTGGCGTGATCGAGCACGTCGACGGCCTCCAGCACCAGCTGCCGCTGCGGGGTGAGCCGGTAGCCGCGCTCGCGCAGGTCGGCCTTCCAGTCGTCGGAGAGGTGCCAGTCGCCGGAGAGCTGCCAGTCGGTGGTGCCGGTGTCCGCCACGGTGCTGTCCCTGCCAAAGTCGGGGGTCCTGATGCCAGTGTAGGGACCGGCCGCGGGCCGGTCCCTACACTTTCGCCGACTGTGCCGTCGGTCGGGCCGTGCTTTCCTGAACGCCTACGCGAACGCCTACTTGAAGAAGGCGATGCCGTCGTCCGGCAGGTCGTTGATGTCCTTGATCAGCTGGGCCGGGCTGAGCACCTTCTTCAGCTGCGCGGACATGTACGGGCGCAGCGGCACGTTCGGGGCGGCCTTCTCGCCGACCCAGAGCAACTCGCCGTTGACGAAGCCGTACAGCCGCTTGCCGCCGGAGTACTCCGGCGAACCCTCGATCCGGGCCACCGCGTCGGTGGAGACGTCGATCTGCGGCTTGCCGTCGGCCAGCTCGCCGTACCAGATCTCGACCGTGCCGTCGTCACGGACGGAGGAGATCTCGATCCCGCGGGCGCCGGTGGTGCCGTCCTGGTTGCTGGTGATGCGCCAGAACGCGTGCTCGTTCTCCAGCGGGCGGACCTTCTCGCCCTCCTCGTTCAGCACCCAGGTGCGGGAGCGGAACTCCAGGAAGGGCCGGCCGTCGTGGCGGATCACGATCTCCTGGCCGAAGTTGCACTTCTCCGCGCCCGGGCCCCCTTCACCCGGCAGAGGGGCGTAGACGCCCGCGCCCTCCCAGGTGCCGAGGAGGAAGGCGAGCGGCACGACGTCCTTGTGGAGGTCAGAGGGGATCTCGATCATGTTCCTGGTCGCTGTCGTCGTCGGTGTGGGGCTGCCTCAACCGTACGGCAGGCTCAGCGCTGGCCCTGGTACAGCTTCATCACCGAGAAGATGGCGAACCAGGTGATCAGCACGGCCATGAGGGCCAGCAGACCGTCGAAGAACATTTCCAGACCGGACACGGGGGGCTCCCAGGCGGCGACAGTGTGGTGGATTTTGCTGCGCTCACTCTATCCGTCGGGCTCCGGGCGGTCGCGGTGAGCCCCACCACGTCACCTTCGCGCGCCGGGGCCGTCACGCCGCCCAAGCTTTGCCCAAGGGTTCCGGGGATGACGGACGGCGGGGGCGGCGGGACCTCTATGGTGGCGCCATGTCGAAGAAACTGGTCATCAAGGTCACCGCAGGGGCGGACGCGCCGGAGCGGTGCTCGCAGGCGTTCACGGTGGCGGCGGTGGCCGTCGCCAGTGGGATCGAGGTCTCGCTCTGGCTGACCGGGGAGTCCTCCTGGTTCGCGCTGCCGGGCCGGGCGGCGGAGTTCGAACTGCCGCACGCGGCGCCGCTGCCGGACCTGCTGGAGTCGATCCTCGGGGCCGGCTCGGTGACGCTGTGCACCCAGTGCGCGGCCCGGCGCGGGATCGAGCAGAAGGACACCGTCGAGGGTGTCCGGATCGCGGGCGCGCAGGTCTTCGTCAGCGAGATCATGGCGGACGGCGTCCAGGCGCTCGTCTACTGACGCCCGCCGGCGGCTACGGCCGCTGCTCGTGGTCGGGGCGGTCCCGGTCGTGGCCGGGCTCGTCCCACTTCGGGTCGTCCCAGCGCGGGTCGTTCCACCAGTCGTCGTCCGGGTCCCGCTTGTTGGCGAACACCGCGGCGGCCGGCGGGATCACCATCGCGACCACGCACATGCCGATCGCCGCGCCGACCGAGAAGAACCGCACCACGCCCCAGGCCATGACGAACAGGCCCAGGCACACGCCCATCATGACGAAGTAGTAGCGACGCCGCCGCCTTGCCTGCACCCCTCCACGGTAGACCGAAGGCCCCTGCCGGAGCAGGGGCCTTCGGTGCTGCGTCGTGTCGGTCAGACCGCGATCGCGACCTCGACGGCGGTGCCCTGGGAGGCCACCACCTGACGGTCCACGGTCTGGCCCGGCACCAGCGCGCGCAGGGTCCACTTGCCCGGGCGGGCGAAGAACCGGAACTGGCCGGTCGCCGAGGTGGGCACCTCGGCCGTGAACTCGCCGCCCTCGTCCAGCAGCCGGACGTAGCCGTTGACCGGCTCACCGTCGCGGGTCACCGAACCCTGGATGATCGTCTCGTTCGCCACGTCAACTCCTGCCAGGTCCGGGCCGCCGGCCTTCGCACCGCACATGTCTGTACTTCCCTTCTGACTTACGGGTCGAGCCGGGGGCTCAGTTGCTGCCAAGCTCGATCGGCACGCCGACCAGGCTGCCGTACTCGGTCCACGAACCGTCGTAGTTCTTGACGTTCTCCTGGCCGAGCAGCTCGTGCAGCACGAACCAGGTGAGCGCGGAGCGCTCACCGATGCGGCAGTAGGCGATGGTGTCCTTCGCCAGGTCGATGCCCTCGGCCTCGTACAGGGCCTTGAGCTCGTCGTCGCTCTTGAAGGTGCCGTCGTCGTTGGCGTTCTTGGCCCACGGGATGTTGCGGGCGCTCGGCACGTGGCCGGGGCGCTGCGACTGCTCCTGCGGGAGGTGGGCCGGGGCGAGCAGCTTGCCGGAGAACTCGTCGGGCGAGCGGACGTCGACCAGGTTGAGCGAGCCGATGGCGGCGATCACGTCGTCGCGGAAGGCGCGGATCGACGAGTCGGCGGCCTGCGCCGTGTACTCGGTGGCGGGGCGGGCCGGCACCTCGGCGACGAGGTCGCGCGAGTCCAGCTCCCACTTCTTGCGGCCGCCGTCCAGCAGGCGGACGTCACCGTGGCCGTACAGCTTGAAGTACCAGTAGGCGTAGGAGGCGAACCAGTTGTTGTTGCCGCCGTACAGCACGACGGTGTCGTCGTTGGCGATGCCCTTGGCGCTGAGCAGCGCCTCGAAGCCCGCCTGGTCGATGAAGTCGCGGCGGACCGGGTCCTGGAGGTCCTTCTTCCAGTCGATCCGGACGGCGTTGCGGATGTGGTTCTTGTCGTACGCGGAGGTGTCCTCGTCGACCTCGACGATGACGACCTTCGGGTCGTCCAGGTGGGCCTGGACCCAGTCGGCATCGACCAGGACGTCGCTGCGGCTCATGGTGGTGTTCTCCATCCGAGGGCGGTTTGCGGAAGGTCTTGCTGGTGCTGCTCAGGAGGTTCTGCAGAGCACCCGGGCGAGAGATGGTCCGAATCCATGTCCGAATAATGGGACGAGCGGACGGACCGGGGTGACCGGGCGGGGAACTGCGGAGAACTTCGGCGCCGGCCCGCGAGTACGGCCGGGAACGGTCACCAGGGGGATCGGCGGCGGGCATCAACTGCCCTGCCAGGACGCCGAGTCAGCGCATTCGACACAGACAGGCGGCCACGCGGCACAGGTCGACCGCCCGCCGCTTCGTGAGATCCGTCTGTCGCTTCATGCCGACGATGCTAGGGACACCGACGGCCCGCTGTCATCAGCGTATCGAATACTGGGATCGAAACGGTCGCATGGCGAGATTTGGCCCCTTCCCGGTCCGTCCGGCCCCACCGGGCCGCCCCTCGGCGGCGCACAACGGGCAGAAACGACACCGCTCCGCGGTCCGCGCCGGACAGCGCGTCTCGCGGAGCGGAACGTTTCGGCAGGATGTCGGCGCCGACGACCGGCGGCTTGGGGGCTCAGCCCAGGAGCTTGACGCCCTTGCCGTCGAAGGTCAGCTGGAGGCCCTCCGGCAGCGGCGTCACGCCGTCCTTGTCACCGTCCTTCGCGGCCAGCTTCAGCCCGGCCGGCAGCGTGTCGAGGGTGAAGCTCATCGGCTCGATCTGCTGGTTGGTGATCCCGGCGACCATCCCCGCCAGCGAGCTGAGCCGGAAGCCGTCCACCGTCACGGTGTTCCCGTCGTTGTGCACGGTGCCCTCGCCGATCGCGATCGGCCCCAGCGAGGCCTTCACCTTGCCCGGCCCGCCGTACGACAGGCTCAGCCGGGAGTTGCTGCCCACCGGCAGCTTGGTGCCGTGCAGCAGCTGGGAGGCCGGCGGCAGCAGCTGCGCGAGGTCCGGGTAGGAGATCACCCCGCTGCCGGTGCCGCTGTCCACCGTGGCGCTGTTCATGCTGTCGCTCACCGTGACGCCGGCGAGCTTGGCCTTGAACGAGTGCAGCGCCACCTGGCGGCCGCCGTCGCCGACGGTCACGCCGTCGGCGGAGATCCGGACGTCGTCCAGCTTCATCGACAGCACCTGGGTGAGGAACGGGAAGCCCTCGATCGAGACGTCCGGCCGCTGGCTCATCCGGCCGCTCTTCACCATCCGGTCGGCGGCCTCGTCCTCGGCCACGCCGACCGCGATCCGGTCGGCGCCCACCAGGAGGCCGGAGAGCACCGCCAGGCCGATCGTGGCCTTCAGCCATCCGCGCATCGTCTCCCCCGTCGTCGCCGGTCGCTGTCGTTGGTTGCTGCGGTCGTTGGTTGCTGTCGTTCGCTTGTCGTTCGCTGCTGTCGTTCGCCGTTCCGCGGCGGCCACCGGACGCGGCCGCTTCCGCACGACCGTACGACGTCCGGCCCCGGAGCATGGTTCCGGGGCCGGACGTCGTACGGGAAGCGGCGCCTGGGCGCGCGGAGGGTCAGGCCAGCAGGTCGGTGGCGATCCAGATCAGCGGCGCGGCCACCGCCAGCGGCAGCGCCACGCCCGCCGTCATGTGCACGAAGCGGGACGGGAAGTCGTACGCCGCGACCCGGCGGCCGACCAGCGCCCCCAGCCCGGCGAGCGCACCGAGCGCCGGCGGCGCACCCACCAGCAGACCCAGCGCCACGGCCGCGACCAGGCCCAGGACCGGGCCCAGCTGCTTGGGACCGGGCAGCGGCGCAGCGGCCAGCACAGTGGCCAGCGCGACCGCGCCCACCCCGGCCGGCACCCAGTCGGCCAGCAGGAACGCGGTGCACAGGGCCGTCACCACGGTCGCCGAGCCCAGCACGGTCAGCGCGTAGAAACGCTCCTTCGGGTCCGACGGACGGAACGTCTGCAGCACCAGGACCAGCAGGAAGAACCCGCCCAGGGTGCCCACCACGGCCGCCACGCCACCGTCCGCGTCCGCCAGCAGCACCGCGGCGTCCGCGGTGAGCCCGGCCAGCGCGGCGAGCAGGATGCCCTGTCGGGCCGGCCACATGCCGTTCAGCCGGAACCAGCCGGCCGCCGTCAGCAGCTGCAGCAGCGCCACCACCAGGGCCAGCGCCACCTGCCCGAGCGCGGCACCGCCGGCCAGCAGCGCGGCCGTGCCGGCGGTGATCAGGGCGGGCTGCAGGCCCGGGTCGATGATCGGCGAACCGGTGCGGCCACCCGGGCCGACGGCCGGGACGGGCTGCGCCGGGACGGGCTGCGGGGGAAGGGGCTGCGCGGGGACGGCCGCGAACGGCGCCGCGCGCGGAGCGCCCACCGGCGCCGCCGGACCCGCCGGGCCAGGGGCGGGCGGGCGCTTGAGCGTCATGGTCGGCGGGTCGAAGGCCTCCGCCGCCTGCTGCGCGGCAGCGGGCTGCGGCGCCGGGGCAGCGTGCCGGGCCCGAGCCCGGGGCTGCGCCTGCGGCTGCGGCTGGACCGGCGGCTGGTGCTGCTGCGGCGGCACGGCGGGCATCGGGCCCGACCCCACCACCGGCGGCAGCAGCGTGGTGGCCGCGGCGTCGTCCAGCGGCGGCCAGGGCGGCAGCAGGGCGGTCGCGGCCGCGTCGTCGAAGGCCGGCACCGGCGGCAGCAGGCTGGTCGCCGCCGCGTCGTCCACCGGATAGCCGTACGGCGGCTGCTGCCCCTGCTGCTGCGGCGGGTACTGCGCGTGCTGTGCGTGCTGTCCGTGCTGCGGGTACCCCTGCGGAGCCTGGGGCTGCTGGGGCTGCTGGGGCTGCTGCGGCCATTCGCCGTAGCCGCCGCGGTTCGGGTTGTTCATGTCCGTCACGCCGCTCAGCCTCCCGCGAACGGCGGGAGGACCTCGACCGTCCCGCCCTCGGTCAGGACGACGGTCGCGTGGTCGCGGGCACCCACCTGGGCGCCGTCGACCAGGTACGAGCTGTGCCCTAGCAGCCGGACGAACTTCGGCTTGTCGGCGTGCCGCTCCTTGGCCGCGGCCAGCGCCTCCGCCAGGGTCGCCGCCTCGTACGGCTCCTCGGCCAGCCCGGCCTCGGACTTCGCCGCCGCCCAGTAGCGGATCGTCCCGCGCACCCGGGCGCCGCTCGCGGGCTCGGTGGTCGCGCCCATCGGGCCACCCCTTCTCGTCGTCCTCGCCCGGCCCCGGTGCCCCGGTCCGGCTCGCCACCGGGGCGCCCCACCCGACCACCCGAACGATGGACCCGCGCAGCGCCGCCGATGTGCGTCCCATGATGGCGTGTCCGCCGCCACGACCGGCAATCGCCCTGGCCCGACAGGTGCGGAACGCCGCTCGAAGCTGTGTCCAGGCTCACCCGGCGTACGCCCGGTGGGGGCACTTCCCAGCCGTTTTCGGCCGGGGGAGGGGCAAGCGCCGGATGCGAACACTCCCGGCGCGGGTGCGGGTCGGCTATCCTCGACCACCAAGAGGGATCCGGGCAGAGTCGCCCCCGGGTCCTTTTGTGCTTTCAGGACGCCAGTACGGACGTTCTTGCGATTCGTCGGTCCACCCCCGGCGCGCCGCAGGGACCGCCCCGACCGACGCGGCACAACGGCGTGCCACGACCGGTCGGGACGTCGCCACCCGGCGCCCGGGCCGCCGCCCGGGGACCGGACCAGACCGGAGGGTTCGCGTGACGAGCAGGGCAGAAACGGTGCGCCAGGGGTTGCGGGACCCCCGGCGGGTCCGCCGTCGAGCCCTGCGCGCCGCCGACTCCCCCGGCGCACCCCGGACGCCCGTCCTCCTCTCCTCCCCCTCAGCACGTGCGCCATCCGGCTGTGGCGGCAGCCGTCACGCGACCGCGACGACCCGGAAAGGGGACCACCGGGTATGAGTTCTCTCCTCCTCCTCACCAACGCGCTGCAGCCCTCGGCCGAGGTGCTGCCCGCCCTCGGCCTGCTCCTCCACAACGTCCGGGTGGCCCCCGCCGAGGGCTCCGCCCTGGTGGACACCCCCAGCGCGGACGTCATCCTGGTGGACGGCCGACGCGACCTGCCGCAGATCCGCAGCCTCTGCCAGCTGCTCCGCTCCACCGGCATCGGCAGTCCGCTGATCCTGGTGGTCACCGAGGGCGGCCTGGCCGCCGTCACCGCCGAATGGGGCATCGACGACGTCCTGCTGGACACCGCCGGCCCGGCCGAGGTCGAGGCCCGACTGCGGCTCGCGCTCGGCCGCCTCCAGGTGGCCATCGACGACAGCCCGATGGAGATCCGCAACGGCGACCTCTCGGTCGACGAGGCCACCTACTCGGCGAAGCTCAAGGGCCGGGCGCTCGACCTCACCTTCAAGGAGTTCGAGCTGCTCAAGTACCTCGCCCAGCACCCCGGCCGGGTCTTCACCCGGGCGCAGCTGCTGCAGGAGGTCTGGGGCTACGACTACTTCGGCGGCACTCGGACGGTGGACGTCCACGTCCGGCGGCTGCGCGCCAAGCTCGGTGTGGAGAACGAACAGCTGATCGGCACCGTGCGCAACGTCGGCTACCGCTTCGTCGTCCCGGAGAAGCCCGAGAAGGGCGACCGCCCAGAGCTCGCCCAGCACCCCGCCGGCACCCTGGACGCCTGACCCGCGGGCCGGGCGGGCCGTCCCCCGCCCGGCTTCCCCGGTCCACCGTCCGGACTCCTCCGGCGCGCTGCCCGGCTTGCCCGGTTCGCCGCCCGGCTTGTCCGGTTCATCCCGGAGCCACCCGCCGTCCACCGGGGAGCGGCCCCAGGTCCCCACTGCCGCCCCGGAGACCACACGCGTAGACTCCACCCGTGGCCAAAGTGACGCGCGACGATGTAGCCCGACTGGCTGGAACCTCGACCGCGGTCGTCAGCTACGTCATCAACAACGGACCGCGCCCGGTCGCACCCGCGACCCGGGAGAAGGTCCTCGCGGCGATCGAGCAGCTCGGCTACCGGCCGAACAGCGTCGCCCAGGCGATGGCCTCCCGCCGGACCAACCTGATCGGCATGGTCGTCCCGGACGCCCGCCAGCCCTTCTTCGCCGAGATGGCGCACGCCGTCGAACGCGCCGCGTCCGAGCGCGGCAAGCTCGTGCTGATCGGCAACTCCGACTACGTGGACGACCGCGAGGTCCACTACGTCCGCGCCTTCCTCGGCATGCGCGTCTCCGGCCTGATCCTGGTCAGCCAGGGCCCCTCGCAGCGCGCCGCGGAGGAGTTCGCCGCGATGGAGGGCGCCAAGGTGGTGCTGCTGCACCGCCGCCCCGAGGCGATCGACGACGTCGCGGTGGTCACCGACGACGTGGGCGGCGCCGAGGCCGTCGTCCGCCACCTGCTGGAGGTACACGGGCACCCGTACGTCGCCTGCTTCGGCGGCCCGGTCGAGTCCCCCGCCCCCGGCGACCCGGTCATCGACCACGTCGAGGGCTGGCAGCGCGCCATGGACGCGCACGGCATCCCCACCGAGCCGCACCTGATCGACGCCCCCTTCCACCGCTACGGCGCGTACGAGGTCGCCCTCGACGTGCTGCGCTCACCGGACCGGCCGCGGGCGGTCTTCTGCTCCACCGACGACCAGGCCATCGGCGTGCTGCGGGCCGCCCGCGAGGTCGGCCTGCGCGTCCCCGAGGACCTCGCGGTGGCCGGCTTCGACGACGTGCCGGAGGCCGCGCTCGCCGACCCGCCGCTGACCACCGTCGCCTCCGACCGCGACGCGATGGCCCGGGCCGCCGTGGACCTGGTGCTGGACGACTCGCTGATGGTGCCCGGCTCGGACACCGAGCGGGTCCGCAAGTTCCCGTCCCGCCTGGTCATCCGCCGCTCCTGCGGCTGCGCCGGCACCGCCCCCGGCCGGCCCGCCGCCGGAACCGACCATTCCACTCCGTAGGCTGCCTGACCAGGCTTTATGAGAACCCGACGGGCTTCTCTCCCCGTTCTGAGCCGGTTCTCATCCACTCCTCATCCACCGGGCGGAGCTTGGTCGGCATGAGCGAACAGCAGCAGTACCCCGGCGACCGCCACGACCACCGGTACGGCCCGTACGAGCCCCGGGTGATCGAGGGCACCGTGCTCGGCAGCAGCACAACGGGCAGCACCGCGGGCAGCAACGGCCCGGCCGGGTACGCCTACCGCGAGGACCACTCCGGCGGCGGCTTCGACGGGCCGCCGCCTCCCCCGCCCATGCCGCCCGAGCCGCCCACCATCCTCGGCCCCGGCACCCCCGAGGACGGCGGAGGCCGCGGCAGCCGGGCCCGGCGCGGCCTGCTGCGCGGCCGGCTCGTCCTGGTGACCGCCGTCGCCGCGGTCGCCGCCGTCCTCGGCGGGGTCACCGGCGGAGTGGTCGCCGCCGACCGGCAGTCCGCCGACACCCGGGTCGGCACCGTCGCCAGCCCGGTCTCCGCCCGCAGCGACGGCAGCGCGAACGTGCCCGCCATCGCCGCCGCCGTCTCGCCCAGCGTCGTCCAGATCACCGTCAAGAGCAGCAAGGGCACCGCCACCGGCACCGGCGTCGTCCTGGACAAGGACGGCCGGATCCTCACCAACTACCACGTGATCGACACCGCGGCCGACGGCGGCCGGATCACCGTCACCTTCAAGGACGGCTCCACCGCCCAGGCCACCGTCACCGGCACCGACAAGTCCCTCGACGTCGCCGTCATCACCGCCACCGGCGCCCGGAACCTCACCCCCGCCGTCCTCGGCGACTCCTCCACCGTGGCCGTCGGCGACCCGGTCGTCGCCATCGGCAACCCCGACGGCCTCACCGGCACCGTCACCTCCGGCATCATCAGCGCCGAGAACCGCGACGTCACCGTCCAGCTCGACGAGGGCAGCACCGGCGGCAACGGCGGCTTCGGCTTCCCCGACCTGCCCGGCCTGCGCGGCACCCAGCCCCAGTCGAACAGCGGCACCAGCACCACCTACAAGGCCTTCCAGACCGACGCCGCCCTCAACCCCGGCAACTCCGGCGGCCCGCTGATCAACGCCAACGGCCAGGTCATCGGCATCAACTCGGCCATGTACGCCCCCAACGGCACCAGCTCCACCGCCGGCAGCGGCACCGCCGGCAGCGTCGGCCTCGGCTTCGCCATCCCGATCGACTCCATCAAGCAGGTCCTGCCGAAGCTCGAAGCCGGCCAGAACCTGTAGACCGGAACGTCCGGGGCACCGCCCCCACGACGGACAATTGCTCCCAGCAGGCCCTCCACCCGACGAGAAAGGGCAGCCGCCCATGACCCCGTCCGCCGACGACCGCACCCCCGCCGAGCCCGGTCACCCCGCCGCCCGGCTCCTCGTGGTCGACGACGAACCCGCCCTCCGGGACGCCCTGGAGAGCAGCCTCGCCTTCGAGGGCTACGAGGTCGCCACCGCCACCGACGGCTACGAAGCACTCGAGTCCGTCGAACGCGACCGGCCCGACCTCGTCCTGCTGGACATCATGATGCCCCGGATGGACGGCCTCACCGCCGTCCGCCGGATGCGTTCGCGCGGCGACACCGTCCCGGTGCTGATGCTCACCGCCCGCGACGCCGTCGGCGACCGCGTCACCGGCCTCGACGTCGGCGCCGACGACTACCTCGCCAAGCCCTTCGAACTCGACGAACTGCTCGCCCGCGTCCGCGCCCTGCTGCGCCGCAACGCCCTCGCCGCCGAGGCCGCCGCCCGCGCCGCCGCCGAGGACGAGAGCGAGGTGCTCGCCTTCGCCGACCTGCGGATGAACACCGCCACCCGCGAGGTCACCCGGGGCGGCAAGCCGATCGAACTCACCCGTACCGAGTTCATGCTGCTGGAGATGTTCCTCTCCCACCCCCGCCAGGTCCTCACCCGCGAACAGATCCTCAAGGCGGTCTGGGGCTTCGACTTCGAGCCCTCCTCCAACTCCCTGGACGTCTACGTGATGTACCTGCGCCGCAAGACCGAACAGGGCGGCATGCCCCGCCTGATCCAGACCGTACGCGGCGTCGGCTACGCCCTGCGCCCGGCCGCCGGCGCCGGCGCGTGACCAGCGTCCCGCCCCCGCCGCTGGCCCCGCCCCGCACCCCCGGCCGCCGCCGGCGCCTCGTCCACTGGTTCCGCTCCCGCTCCCTGCGCAGCCGCCTCACCTTCCTGAGCGCGGCGGCGGTGGCGGTGGCCATCGCGCTGTCGGCGCTGGCGTGCTGGTTCATCGTGGAGAAGCAGCTCTACGCCCAGGTCCGGACGGACCTGCTCAGTGCCGAGCCGGAGCCGCTGCGAGGCCCGAACCCGCCCTGCGGCAACACCCCGCAGGACGCACTCGCCCAGTCGTTGGCCACTCCTCGCACCAGCCGTCCTCCGACGGACCTTGGCAGCCCTCCGCTACGGGACACCCAGAACGTCTCCTCCGACTTCTCCCAGGTGTGCCTGCCGCCCGGCGCGAAGCGGGCGATCGTCATCGAGCAGAGCGACGCCAAGGTCTTCGCCCTCAAAAAGGGCCAGTCGGTCGTCCGCGACGGGCAGTATACGGACGGCAAGCCCGCCATGGTCCGCCTCGCCTGGTACCCGAATCTCAAGCCCGGATACCCGCCGGTCCTGGTCATGGTCGCCGCACAGACCGCCCCCGTCGAGGACTCCCTCCAAGGCCTCGCCATCCTCCTCGGCTCCGTTTCCGTCGGCGGCATCCTGCTCGCCGCCCTCGCCGGCCGCCTGGTCGCCCGGTCCGCCCTCAAGCCGGTCGACCAGCTCACCGACGCCGTCGAACACATCGCCCGGACCGAGGAGGTCGGCACCACCATCCCCGTCCACGGGGACGACGAGATCGCCCGGCTCTCCACCTCCTTCAACTCGATGAGCACCGCCCTCGCCAACTCCCGCGAGCGGCAGACCAGGCTGATCGCCGACGCGGGCCACGAGCTGCGCACGCCCCTCACGTCCCTGCGGACCAACGTCGACCTGCTGATCCGCAGCAACGACACCGGCCGTCCGCTGCCCGCAGCGACCAAGACCAAGCTGCTCGGCAACATGAAGGCGCAGATGCAGGAACTCACGGTCCTGATCGGCGACCTGCTGCAGCTGTCCCGCCCCGACTCCCCCAAGACCGGCCCGAACCTCGCCGTGGTCGCCCTGCACGAGATCGCCGGGCGGGCCGTCGAGCGGGCGAAGCTGCGTGGCCCGGGGCTGGTCTTCGAGACGAGCACCGAGCCCTGGTACGTGCACGGCGACGCGGCCGGGCTGGAGCGGGCGGTGATCAACCTGCTGGACAACGCGGTCAAGTACAGCCCGCCCGGCGGCACCATCGACGTCCGGCTGAGCCAGGGCGTGTTGACCGTCCGAGACCACGGTCCGGGCATCCCGGCCGAGGAACTCCCGTACGTCTTCGACCGGTTCTGGCGTTCTCCGTCCTCGCGGCAGCTGCCCGGCTCCGGGCTCGGGCTGTCGATCGTCGCGCAGAGCGTCCGGGAGGCGGGCGGCGAGGTCACGCTCGGCGCGGCCGCGGACGGCGGTCCGGGCGCGCTGGCCACCGTCCGGCTGCCCGGCGGGCCCGCGCCCGAGTGACGGGCCGGTAAGCGGGACGGGAACAGGACGAAGAACGGGACGAAAAACGGGACGGGCGGGGCGCCCCGACAGCGCCCCGCCCGTCCCCGGGGCCCGAAGGCCCCAGCCGGCTCACGGTCAGTCGATGTCGCTGCCCGGGCCGATGACCTTGATCCGGTCCTGCGCCGGGGCCTTCAGCGGCGCGGCCGCCGAGCTGTGGGCACCCAGGTAGGCCGTGAAGACGTCCAGGTCGGAGGCGCCGACGAGCTTGTCGGTGCCGGCCGCGAAGGCCGGGAAGCCGTCGCCGCCGCCGGCCAGGAACTCGTTCGCCGCGACGCGGTACTTGGCGGCCGGGTCGATCGGAGCGCCGTTCAGCCGGATCGAGTCCACGAGCACCCGGTCCGCGCCGGTCTTGCGCATGTCCAGGGTGTAGTGCAGGTTCGACGACAGCTGGAGGATCTTCGGCGCGGCGGCGTTGGGGCCGCTCACCTGCTGCTGGAGCAGCTGGACGAGCTGGGCGCCGGTCAGCGTCTTGACCTGCATCATGTTGGTGAACGGCTGGACGGTGAACGCCTCGCCGTAGGTCACCACGCCGTCGCCCTCGCTGCCCGAGGCCTTGTAGACCAGGTCGGAGCGGATGCCGCCGGGGTTCATGAAGGCGACCTGCGCCCCGCCCTTGTCGGCCGGGGCGAGCCCCGCCAGCTGGGCGTCGGCGATCACGTCACCGAGCGGCTTCTCCAGGTCGATGCTGCCGCGGCCGTTGATGTCCGAACCGATGTAGCCGATCGGACGGTTGGCGATCGGGGCGGCCAGCTTCTGGTAGTGCTGGACCAGTTCCGTCATGTCCGGGGCCTTGTCGACCGTGCGGCGCACCACGTGGTTCTCGGCCTTGACCGAGGGGCGGACGATCTCGCCGGTGGTCTTGTCCAGCTTCATGTCGATCTGGGTGAAGAGCCGGCCGAAGGAGGCCGCGCTGGTCACCGAGCGCGGAACGCCGTTGGGGTCGGGGATGCTGCAGGCGTACGCGTTGTGGGTGTGGCCGGTGACGATGGCGCCGACCGCCGGGTCTATCTTCTTCGCGATGTCGACGATCGGGCCGGAGATGCCCTGACCGGCCGCGCCGCAGTCGTAGTTGTAGACGGTGCTGGCCGGGTAGCCGCCCTCGTGGATCAGCGCGACGATCGAGTTGACGCCCTTGGCCTTGAGCTCGGCGGCGTACTTGTTGATCGTGGTGACCTCGTTGGCGAACTTCAGGCCCTTGACGCCCTCGGCGGTCACGATGTTCGGCGTGCCCTCCAGGGTGACGCCGATGAAACCGACCTTCACGCCCTGGGACTTGGTGATCCAGTACGGGGCGAGCAGCGGCTTCCCGGTCTTCTCGTCGGTGACGTTCGCCGACAGGTAGTTGAAGTTGGCGCCCTTGAAGGTCCGGCCGGGCTCGTAGCAGCCGTCGGTCGGGTGGCAGCCGCCCTCCTGCATGCGCAGCAGCTCCTGCGCGCCCTCGTCGAACTCGTGGTTGCCCACGGAGGTGACGTCCAGTCCGAGCTTGTCCATCGCCTCGATGGTCGGCTCGTCGTGGAAGAGCGCCGAGGTGAGCGGGCTGGCGCCGACGATGTCGCCGGCCGCGACGGTGATCGAGTCGTCGGCCGGGATGCGCGCCTTGCGCAGCTCGGTGGCCAGGTACTCGATGCCGCCGGCCGGGGTGGCGACCTCCTTGCCGGTGGCCGGGTCGATCTCCTTGATCGTGCCGGACGAGCCCGCCGGGGGCTCCAGGTTGCCGTGGAAGTCGTTGATCGCCAGCAGCTGGAGGTTGACGGTCTTGTGACGCTTGGCGTTGGCGTCGGCGGCCTGGGCGGCCGTCGGCACGACCACCGTGCCGAGCAGACCTGCGGCGGCGACGACGGCGAGCGCCGTCCGTCGGGATCTGACGGTGAGCATGAGGGGTCCCCTGCACCTCGGAGGAGCACCGGCTGTGGACAGCAGCGGCGTACTGGCATGTGTTGCGCGTGTGAAGCCTAGGGTCAACGCGCGTAGCTGTCAGGACGTCGAACGTAACGAGAGGATTACCTACTGACGAACCATCGCCGTCGGCGGGGTGCGGAGGCTGCGGAGGCCGCCGTCCGGAACCTTCCGCCGAGCCCCCCGGAGCCACCCCGAGCCGGCCCGGAGCGCCCGCCCCCGGGCCGCCTCAGACCCCCGGCTCGGCGGCCAACTGCCGTTCCGCACGCGTCCGTTCGGCCACGGCATCCTCGGTCATCGCACGGTCGGTGTACACCAGCGGGCGCTCGGTCTCGGTGATGATGTGCTTGACCACCTGGACGTTGCCGTTGACGTCCCAGACCGCGATGCCCGGCGAAAGTGTGGGAATGATCTCCACCGCCCAGCGCGGCAGACCCAGCACCCGGCCGGTCGCCCGAGCCTCCTCGGCCTTCTGCATGTAGATCGTCCGGGTGGAGGCCATCTTCAGGATCGCCGACGCCTCCTTGGCCGCCGCGCCGTCCACCACGTCCGACAGGTGGTGCACCACCGCGACGAAGGAGAGCCCGAGCCGGCGGCCGAACTTCAGCAGCCGCTGGAACAGTTGGGCCACGAAGGGGCTGTTGATGATGTGCCAGGCCTCCTCGACCAGGAAGATGCGCTTCTTCCGGTCCGGCCGGATCCAGGTGTGCTCCAGCCACACCCCGACGATCGCCATCAGGATCGGCATCGCGATCGAGTTGCGGTCGATGTGCGAGAGGTCGAAGACGATCAGCGGCGCGTCCAGGTCGATGCCCTCGGTGGTCGACCCGTCGAACATGCCGCGCAGGTCGCCGTCGACCAGCCGGTCCAGCACCAGCGCCACGTCCAGCCCCCAGGACTGCACCTCGTCCACCGCCACGCCCAGCGACTCCACCGAGGAGAGGTCGGGGTTGCGCAGGGTGTCGATGATGTCGTCCAGCACCGGCTGCCGACCCGTCACCGAGGCCACCACATGGCCGTGCGCGGCCTTCAGCGCGAAGCCGGCCCGCTCCTCCAGCCCGCGCCCCATCGCCACCTCGACGATGGTGCGCAGCAGCGACAGCTGACCGGTCTGGGTGATCGCCGGGTCCAGCGGGTTGAGCTTCACCCCGCCGTCCCGGGCGGCCATCGGGTCCAGCCGGATCGGCTTTATGCCCAGCGCGTCGGCAATCAGGTTCCACTCTCCGACGCCGTCCTCGCCCTGCGCGTCGAGCACCACGACCTGGCGGTCCCGGAACCTCAACTGCCGCAGCACGTACGTCTTCTCCAGCGCCGACTTGCCGTTGCCGGACTCCCCGAGCACCAGCCAGTGCGGGGCGGGCAGCTGCTGCCCGTACAGCTGGAAGGGGTCGTACACGTACCCCTTGCCGCTGTACACCTCGCGGCCGATGATCACGCCCGAGTCGCCCAGCCCGGGCGCGGCGGTGGGCAGGTAGACCGCCTGGGCCTGGCCGGTGGAGGTGCGCACCGGCAGACGGGTGGTCTCCACCTTGCCGAACATCAGGCTGGTGAAGGCCTCGGTGAGGTTGCCGAGCGCCATGGGCGGCCTCCTGACGGGTCAGCGGTGGACGGGCGGTGGGGACGGGTGCGGTCGTGCGGCCGCGTACGGGTGTACGGGACCGTACGGGCGTGCTCAGCGGCGGATGCCGGTGGCGAACGGGAGGGTGTTGACGAAGGCCCGGTGGTGCTCGCGGTCGCACCACTCCAGCTTCAGGTAGCTCTTGCCGGCCGAGGCCCGGATGGTCCGCTTGTCGCGGGCCAGCGCGTCGGGGTTGCGCGAGGAGACCGTGATGTAGCCGACCAGGTTGACCCCGGCGGCGCCGGAGGCCAGGTCGTCACCGCGCTGGTCCACCCGGCCGGTGTGGGCCAGGTCGCGCGGGTCGACCGTCCGGTTCATCTTGGCGGCGCGGCTGGCCTCCGCCTCGTCGTTGGTCTTCTCGGTCAGCATCCGCTCGATCGCGACGTCGGTGGGCTCCAGGTCCATCGTCACCGCGACCGTCCGGATCACGTCCGGGGTGTGCACCAGCAGCGGCGCCAGGAAGTTGACGCCCACCGGGGTGAGCGGCCACTCCTTGATCCACGCGGTGGCGTGGCACCACGGCTCCCGGGTCGCCGACTCACGGGTCTTCGCCTGCAGGTACTGCGGGTGGGTCGCGTCCAGCTCGGCCGGCCAGGCGTTGCGCCGGGACATCGCCTGGATGTGGTCGATCGGGTGGTCCGGGTCGTACATCGAGTGCAGCAGCGAGGAGAGCCGGGCCTGGCCCAGCGGCTGGCGCACCCGGATGTCCGCCTCGGCCAGCCGGGCGCAGATGTCGGTCAGCTCGCGCGCCATCACGGCCGCCAGCCCCTCGTCGTCCCGGGCCCGCCGGCCGGTGGCCGTGCGGCCCATCGCGTGCGCCTCGGCGGCCAGGTCACGGGTGTAGTGCATGCAGGCCACCAGGTACGCCCGGTGCTGCTCGGACGAGGTCGACACCATCGACTGCAGCTGGTCGTACGAGTCCTGCAGCCAGCGCGGCGCGTCCCGGTCGCCGCGCCGCTCGACGTCCTTGGCGTGCGCGTCCGGGTCGGCCGGCAGGGTCCGGGCGAGGATCTGCAGCCGGGTCACGAAGCCGTCCCCGTTGGCGACGTGCTTCAGCAGCGTCCCGAACCGGTCGACCAGCGCCTCCTGGTCCTCCGAGTCGCGCAGCCCGACGCCCGGGCCCTCGATCTCGATCGCGGCCGTCACCGTCCGCCGCTCCAGGTGCATCAGCACCCCGACCTCGTCCGGCCCGAACGGCGCGGTCAGCCAGCGCAGCCGCCCAACCCCGGGCGGCGGGCCGACCTCCACCTCCCGGCCGTCCAGCCGGGTGCCGGCGTCCATCACGTCCGAACGCCACACCGCCCGCCCGCTGCGGACCGTCCGGCGGTAGGTGCGGTTGATCTCCACCCACTTGTAGAACGTCCGCTTGCGGTACGGCACGTACACCGCCGCGATGGCAAGCGCCGGCAGGCCGACCAGGCCGCCGATCCGCAGCGGCAGGATCGGCATCAACAGGCCCCAGAGCATGCCGAGGAACGCCCCGAAGATGATCAGCATGATCTCGCCGGACTCCCGGTTCCGGCCGATCGGCGCGTTCGGGCGGGCCTTGCCGATCAGGTAGGTGCGGCGCTGGTGCACGTACGGCTGGGCGTACTGGGCACCGTACTGGCCGAGCGGTTCGCTGCTCACTTACCCGTCACCCTCCCTTCGCTGGATTGCTGTCGCGGATCGGAACCGGAGCGGCCTGCGGCGGCGGCCCGGCCTGCGGCGGCGGGGCCGGCGTGCGGCCGGCGTGGGCGGCGATGCCCGGCGCGACCGAGCCGCCGCCCGCACCGCCGCCACCCGCCTGACCGCCGCGATCGCCGTGGGTGGTGATGCCCTGCTTCATCAGGTTCGCGGTGCCGTTGATCATCGCCGAACCCGCCTGCACCGCGTTGGCCCGGGCCTGGCGCATGTTCAGGATCTCGTCGCCGAAGCCCGGCACGAAGCGGTAGATCGCGGCGCTGGCGAAGATCGACAGAAACAGGATCGCCAGCCCCGACAGCACCCGCGCGAAGTCGTCACTGGCCCCGGCCCCAGTCGCCACCGCGCCCGCCAGGCCCAGGATGATCACGATGATCGGCTTCGCCAGGTCCACCGCCAGCATCACCCCCGCCCACCGGCGCACGTGCTTCCACAGCTGCTTGTCGACCAGCCCCGCGTACACCGCCGTACCCAGCAGCGCGCCCACGTACAGCATCGCCGCCCGGATCAGCAGCTCGATCCAGAGCACCGCCGCCGCCAGCACCGCGACCAGCGACACCAGCACCAGGATCAGCGGACCGCCGCCGACGTTCCCCTTCTCCAAGGTGTCCGCGAACCCGCCCAGATACGACCCGGTGTCCGTCTTCGTCCCGACCGCGATCGCCTTGGTCAGTCCGTCCGTCACGCTCACCACGGTGTACAGGATCAGCGGCGTGAACGCGGACGCCACCACCGTCAGCCACAGGAAGCCGATCGCCTCCGAGAACGCCGTCGTCAACGGCGCCCCCCGCACCGCGCGCTTCGTCACCGCCAGCAGCCACAGCACCAGCGTGATCACCGTCGACACCGCGAACACCACGGCGTACTGCTGCAGGAACGACGCATTGGTGAAGTCCACCTGCGTCGTCCCGTCGATCGCCCCCGACAGGTTCCGCACCACCCACGCCGCCGCCTGCGCACAACTCTTCGCCAACGACCCGAGCGGGTCGGTGACGGCCCCGACGCCGCCGCCGGGAATGACGACTGCGCCGCCGGGAGCGCATCCCGCCTCACTGCCCGGGATCGGAAGATCCACCTTCTGGCAGGTGGGAGTGGCGGTCGGCGACGGCTCCGCGAACACCCGCTGGGCGGCCAGCAGCGCCGCCACCTGCAAGGTGACGAGAGCGCCGGCCAGCGTGCCGGCGCGGCGTGTGGTGGATCGGTGCAAGGTCTGGTCAACGGGCATAGCGGAACCCCCCGAACTGCTGCACGGCGCCGGTGATCTCCTCGGCGGTGGCGGCCTGCTGGTCTCCGGGCATCGGCGCAGGGCCCTGCCTGCTGGTGAAGTCGGCGAGCTTCCAGTCGCCGCCCGTCCAGTGCAGCGAGAGCGTGAGGGTGAACCAGTTCGTGGTCACCGGCTGGACGGAGCGCTCGCCGGCGAGGCCGGTGAGGCCGGTGCACCACACCTCGACCTTGGCGTCGCTCTCGGTGTAGCCCGTCGACTTGGTGCCGACCGGGACGGTGCGGCTGACGAAGGTGAGGCCCTTCGGCGCGCGGCCCTGGGGGTCGAGGCCGTAGCGGGCGACGGTGTCGCCGCCGAACCCCTGGTCCAGTCGGCTCTGCAGGGTCGCCGCCGCGCCCGGGTCGGCGATGGTGGCGACGATGGTGTGGCGGCTGTCGGTGCGGAACATGTCCGCGGAGCCGATCGCCACGGCGTAGTTGGCGGCGGCGGACTGGGCGCCCTGGTCGCTGTGCGGGAAGCCGGCGGCGATGCCGTTGACGGTGGTGCCGACGGGCTGGTCGCCGCTGGGTCCGGGGCCGGCGCCGGAGGGCGCGCTGGGGGCGGCGTGGTCGGCGGAGCCGTTGCCGCCGCTGCCGGTGGCGGGTTTGCCGCGGTTGGCGATGGCGATGGCGACGACGAGCAGGGTGACCACCACGAGGACGGTCAGCAGGGTACGCAGCGGCCTGGACTGACGGAGGTTCGGCTGCGAGGAGGGCTGTTCGCCGACCGGTAGCCGCGTACGGGTGTGCGGCTGGTCGTCGGACAACGGCACGGCGGCCCTCCTGGTGCGGGGAGCCGGGGGCGGCTCCGGGGGCCCTCCACCCGGGGGCGGGCGCGGACGGAGGGTGGGAACGGGGGTGAGCTGTTGGCAGGCCCGCCGCCGGAGGGGGCCCGGACGGGGACCGGACCTCGGACGGGCCGGACTACTGCTGTCCGATCGTCAGATAGCCATGCCGTAGACAATGGTGAACAGGGTGCCGAGTGATCCGATGATGAACACGCCGGTCAGCCCGGCGACGATCAGCCCCTTGCCCTGTTCGGCTCCGAAGCTGTCCCGCATCGCGGTCGCACCGATCCGCTGCTTGGCGGCGCCCCAGACGGCGATCCCGAGGCAGACGAGGATGGCGACGGCCATGATGACCTCGACCATCACCCGGGCCTCCGACCCGAGGCTCGCGAACGGGCCCCAGTCCGGGGCGATCCCGCCGATGATGGTGTCGATATTCGGCTTCTTGGGAGGTTCCTCGGCCAGGTGGCCGACCGCATAGGTGTGCACGCTGCTCAGGTTCATTTCCATCTCACCGCCCGATCAGGCAAATTCAAGGGCCCGGACCCGGCCCGCGCGAAGGGTCGGTACCTATTCTTGGCCAGATCTGATGTCGACTTGGCTACTTCTCGCGGATTGGTCGTGAGGCATCGGACACGTACGCGAGGATGTCCACCGTACGAAGGATAGCGCTCACTCCTTGTATCTTTGATGATTGCGGTGAGCAACGCCTTCCGGGACACTTCGACTGACGAATCGTCGGGATGGTGCTGATGGTACTCCGGAAGGCCGGGACGGCCGCCGTCGCTGCGGGAGTTGTCGGGTTCGGGTTCATCGGCCTGGTGACGATGGGGACTTATGCGGCAAGTGGGACGCCGCAGCAGTCGGTGAATCGTTCCGCCCTCTCGCCCGGAACCGTCCCCGCGGCCTACCAGGAGGCGGTCCAGAAGTGGGGCACGCTGTGCCCGGAGATCTCTCCGCCGATGCTCGCGGCGCAGCTGTACCAGGAAAGCGGATTCGACCCCAAGGCCCGCTCCGGTGTCGGCGCGCAGGGAATGGCGCAGTTCATGCCGGGCACCTGGGCGACGTACGGAACGGATGCGAACGGTGACGGCCGGAAGGACGTCTGGGACCCGTACGACGCGATCGCCTCGGCGGCGGTCTACGACTGCGCGCTCGCCAAGGACGTCGCGAACGTCCCGGGCGACCCGCAGGCCAACATGCTGGCCGCCTACAACGCCGGCCCGTACGCGGTGACGAGCAACCGGGGGATCCCGCCGTACAAGGAGACCCAGGGCTACGTGCGGAGCATCCAGGCGATGGCGCGCAGCTTCACCGCGCCGACGGCGCCGCTGGAGGTGTCCGCGCAGTCGGCGGCGGCGATCTACTTCGCGCAGACCAAGCTCGGCACCCCGTACCTGTGGGGCGGTGAGGGCCTGCCCTCGCAGAACGGGCGGTTCGACTGCTCGGGCCTGACCCAGGCCGCGTACGCGAGCGTGGGGATCACCCTGCCCCGGGTGGCCAACGACCAGTGGTACGCGGGCCCGCACCCGTCTCGCGATCAGCTGCGGCCGGGCGACCTGGTGTTCTGGGCGACGGACCTGAGCGATCCGCGGAGCATCCACCACGTCGGGATCTACGTCGGCGGCGGCTACATGATCAACGCGCCGCACACCGGCGCGGTGATCCGCTACGACAAGATCGACACCAAGGAGTACATCGGCGCGACCCGGGTCACCTCGGACGGCGCGCAGGCGCTGCCGAGCCGGAACAACGACGGTGCGGTCAACGCCCCGACCCGCCCCGGTTCGACGGCTCCGACGAGCCCCGCCCGGCCCGCCGCGGCGGCCCCGCCCGCACCGGCCGGACCGGCTCCCGCATCGGCTCCCGCTCCCGCGGGGGCGGGCCGGTAGGCCGGGATGCGGCCGGGACGCCAGGGACCTGTGTGCGCCCTGTGGACGCTGAGTCAAGTTTCGATAACCCCGCGTTTCCGTGGAACGCTGTGCCCCGGAAATGACGTTTCCTCCGGTGGCCCCTCGTCAGCTTCCCGCACCGGGCGGGCCCCGGCCACGACGATCAGGTGCAGCGGACCAGAAGGAGGTGCGGCGTGTCGACGCCGCTTGCCGACACGACCAACCCCGACCTCGGCCTGCTCTACGCCGTCAACGGCCTGGCCAAGCGCTCCCCGCAGTGGCTGGACCACCTGGTCTCGTGGATCGGCGAGTACGGCATCCTGATCGGCCTGGGCATGCTGGGCCTGGTGGCCTGGCTGCAGGCCAGGCGCCGCCCGGACGCGCCGGTGGCAGTCGCCGGGCTGCTCTGGGTGCCACTCTCGGTCGCCATCGCGGAGCTGGCCAACCTGCCGATCGCCGCGATCGTCGACCGCCCTCGCCCGTTCGTCGACCACCCCGGGCTGCTGGTGCTGGTGGACGGCAAGGCCGGCACGCACTCCTTCGTCAGCGACCACTCGACCATGACGATGGGCGTCGCGGTGGCGCTGTTCCTGGTGAACCGCAGGCTCGGCTGGATCGCCGGCGGCCTGGCCCTGCTGCAGGGCTTCTGCCGGATGTTCATGGGTGTCCACTACCCGACCGACGTGATCGGCGGCTTCGCGCTCGCCGTCGCCGTGGTGCTGCTGCTGGCGCCGATCGCGATGGCGGTGCTGGTCCCGTTCTGCCACGCGCTGAGCCGCACGGCGGTCGCCCCGCTGATCCGGGCGCGGGAGCGCGGCGGGGCGGCCCGCGGTGGGACCGGTCCGCGCGGCCGTCGGCGCGGGGCGGTGCGGGCCGGGGAGCAGCCGCCGGAGTCCGACCTCGCGGCCTGAGCCGCTGCTGCGCCGGGCCCGTCGGTACGGCGCGGTCAGTCCGGTTCGACGCCGCTCTCGGCGAGGTGGTCGGCCCCCTCGCGGCGGGCCAGGTCACGGGAGCGGCGAGCCGGGGAGTACCAGCCGCAGCTGCAGGAGGCGAAGGCAAAGGAGCCCCGCTCGCTGATCGCGAGGTGGTGCTCGGGCATCCGGGTGCCGGGCGCGGCCGGCAGCTCACTGTGCACGTGGTTCACCGTAACGCGCCGGACCCCCGGTGCGCGACGCCCTCCGAACGGCGGACACCCGTAACCCTTTGCGTCCCAACTCGTTTGTCCGGCAAGAGCTCTGCCCGCCCGGTGGTGTCCGGCAGGGCAGTCGGGCCCGAGGGGGTTGTCGCGAGGATGAAGATGAGCGACCAGCAGCGCACCGGGCGGCCAATGTGCCGTCCGGGTCCGCACCTGCGCTCGGCGGCCGGAGCCGCCCTGCTCGCCGCCGCGCTGGCGGCAGGGGCAGCCGGCTGCTCGGGCGGCTCCGGCGGCTCCTCGGACCGGCAATCGAGCGCCCCGGACCAGCTCGCCGCGGACCCGCTGACGGCGGTGCGCAACGCCGCCGACATCACCGGCCGCACCGGCTCCGCACGCACCGCCACCGAGCTGGTCACCGAGTCCGCCGAGAAGAAGGCCGCCTTCAGTGGCTCGGGCGGCTACGACTACGTGAAGCGGGTCGGTCGGCTGGAGGTCCAGGTGCCGCCGGGCGCGGCGACCACCGGGAAGATCGTCGAGGTGGTCCTGCCGGGCACCGTCTACCTGCAGAACAGCGGCGCCAAGGTGCCCGAGGGCAAGTGGGTCAAGCTGGACGTGCGCCAGCTGCCGGACGGCAACCTGGTGAGCAGTGGCGCGACCGACCCGGCCTCGGCGGCGGGGGCTCTGCGCGGGGCGCAGAAGGCGGAGCCGGTCGGCACCGAGACCGTGGACGGGGTCCCGCTGCACCACTTCCGAGGCACCCTGGACCTTGCCAAGGCGGCCGACGCGACCGGCGGGCGGGGCGGGGACGGCCTGCGGATGGGCGCGCAGACCTTCACCGTCAAGGAGGTCCCGTACGACGCCTGGCTGGACGACCAGGGGCGGCTGCACAAGGTCGTCGAGGTGTTCACCTTCGCCGGGGTGGCCGGGTCGAAGGAGCCCAAGGACCAGGTGAAGGTGACCTCGACCACCGCGCTGTCGGACTTCGGCAAGCCGGTCGAGGCGGCCGAGCCGTCGGCCTCGGACATCTACCAGATGAAGCCCACGGAGAGCCCCAAGTAGGCCGCCGGGACAGCGCTCCGGCGCCGGGGCGAGACGGGGCGCCGCCGGAGCGGGTGGCCGTCCGGGGAGCGACGGCCACCCGTTTCGGCGGGCCGAGATGGCCCGTCCGTGCCATGTGGACGGGCCCCGGAGTGCCTAGGCTGGACGTCGGGTGGCTGCCGCCCTGGCTGGCGAGGCACTGAAGGGGTGGTGCAGGTGGTGTCGTCCACGGGCGGCCGCAGCGGCGGCCACGACGACGCGGCCCTCGACGAGATCGAGCTGGCCGGCGAGCTGATGATCGCCGCGACGGCCAGCTCCGGCGACCGGCTGCCGACCGAACGGATCGACGAGGTGCTGCTCGACCGGACCGACCCCGGGTCGGCCGAGCGGGAGGTCGACGGCTAGGGGCGGGCCCGGTCGGCCCGAGGACAGCAGGACAGCGGGCGGCAGAGGGCAGCGGGCCGGGGGCTCAGCTGCGCAGCAGGCGGCTGATCGCGGCCGTGGCCTCCGCCACCTTGGCGTCCAGCTCGGTGCCGCCCTCCTCGGCGGCCGCGGCGACGCAGTGCCGCAGGTGCTCCTCCAGCAGGGAGAGCGCGAAGGACTGCAGCGCCTTGGTGCTGGCCGAGACCTGGGTGAGCACGTCGATGCAGTAGACGTCCTCGTCGACCATGCGCTGGAGGCCGCGGATCTGGCCCTCGATCCGGCGCAGCCGCTTCAGGTGGGCGTCCTTCTGCGCGCTGTAGCCGTGCGGGCCGTGCCCGGCCGCGGGTGCGGCGTGCTCGGCCTGCGGGTCCGTCCCCTGCGCGTGGTTCGGCTCGGTACGCGCTTGCGTCGTGGTCATCGGCCCCGCCTTCGTCGTGAGTGCCTGGTGGCTGCGTCGGCCACCAGTGTCCAACACCGGGGCTTCCCGTGGTGTTCCGACGACCGACGCGGCATGTGCCGCCGGGCGGGGGCCTCGGCGGGGGCGGTGCGGCGGTTAACCCGTCTGAGCGTCGCCCCGGTCTTCCCCACGCACGACGGGGACAATCCGGGCGAGGTTCCGTCAGACTGGGGCCCTGGTCCGTACGTGGTGGTGCGGGCCGGACCAGCCGGTGCGGCAGCCGAACGGAAGGGGAGGTTCCGGCTCCTTTCCCGGCCCCCCGTTTGCGTGATTGCGCTTGGTTGCACCTAGCATCGTTCAGTCCCTACCCCGCACATCGGAGATTTCCGTGCGTTTTAGCCTGACCCCGAAGGAGACGAGCTTCTACGACATGTTCGCCGCCGCGGCGGAGAACCTCGTCGTCGGATCGAAGCTCCTGCTGGAGCTGCTGGGATCAGACGTGTCGGCCCGCGCGGAGATCGTCGAGCGCATGCGCGCCGCCGAGCACGCCGGGGACGACACCACCCATGCCGTCTTCCACCAGCTGAACTCGTCCTTCATCACGCCCTTCGACCGCGAGGACATCTACAGCCTCGCCTCGTCGCTGGACGACATCATGGACTTCATGGAGGAGGCCGTCGACCTGGTCGTCCTCTACGACATCCAGACCCTGCCGAAGGGGATCGAGCAGCAGATCGAGGTGCTGGCGCGGGCCGCCGAGCTCACCGCGGAGGCGATGCCGAACCTGCGGAGCATGTCGAACCTCACCGAGTACTGGATCGAGGTCAACCGGCTGGAGAACCAGGCCGACCAGATCCACCGCAAGCTGCTCGCCCACCTGTTCTCCGGTCAGTACGACGCCATCGAGGTGCTCAAGCTCAAGCAGATCGTGGACGTCCTTGAGGAGGCGGCGGACGCGTTCGAGCACGTCGCCAACACGGTGGAGACCATCGCCGTCAAGGAGTCCTGACCCTCGTGGACACGGCTGCACTCATCGCCGTCATCGGCGTGGCGTTCTTCTTCACCTACACCAACGGCTTCCACGACTCGGCGAACGCGATCGCCACCTCGGTCTCCACCCGGGCGCTCACCCCCAGGGCCGCGCTCGCGATGGCCGCGGTGATGAACCTGGCCGGCGCCTTCCTGGGCAGCGGCGTGGCGCACACCGTCTCCAAGGGGATCATCGAGACCCCGAAGGGCAACCAGGGGATGGCGATCCTGTTCGCCGCCCTGATCGGCGCGATCGCCTGGAACCTGATCACCTGGTACTTCGGCCTGCCGTCCTCCTCCTCGCACGCCCTGTTCGGCGGCCTGGTGGGTGCGGCGCTGGCCGGCGGCACCGAGGTGCTCTGGGACGGCGTCATCGACAAGATCATCATTCCGATGGTCGTCTCGCCGGTGGTCGGCCTGATCGGCGGCTTCCTGGTGATGCTGGCGATCCTCTGGATCTTCCGCCGGGCCAATCCGCACCGGGCCAAGCGCGGCTTCCGGGTCGCCCAGACCGCCTCGGCCGCCGCGATGGCCCTGGCGCACGGTCTGCAGGACGCCCAGAAGACCATGGGCATCGTGGTCATGGCGCTCGTCATCTCCGGCCAGCAGGCCACCTACGACATCCCGGTCTGGGTGAAGATCTCCTGCGCCACGATGCTCTCGCTGGGCACCTACGCGGGCGGCTGGCGGATCATGCGGACGCTCGGCCGCAAGATCATCGAGCTGGACCCGCCGCAGGGCTTCGCGGCCGAGACCACCGCCTCGGTGGTCATGTACATCACGTCGTTCGTCTACAAGGCGCCGATCTCCACCACCCACGTGATCACCTCCGCGATCATGGGTGTGGGGGCCACCAAGCGGATCCGCGCGGTGCGCTGGGGCGTCGCGAAGAACATCGTGCTCGGCTGGTTCATCACGATGCCGGCGGCCGCCATCGTCGCAGCGCTGGTGTACTGGTTCGTCCACCTGTTCTGGGGCTGATCCCGCGGGGACTCCCCCGGACGGCACGCGGAACATGACAGGGCCCGCCCCCACATCTCGGGGGCGGGCCCTTTTCATGTCCCGCGGCGGCACCGCCATGCAGCACCACGGGACAGCTCGCGTTCCGTCACTCGCCGCGGCTCGCCGGCGTGCTCGCCGCGGCGCCGCTGGTGACGGGGTCCGGTCTAGCCGAAGCGGCCGGAGATGTAGTCCTCGGTCGCCTGGACCGACGGGTTGGAGAAGATCCGCTGGGTGTCGTCCAGCTCGATCAGCTTGCCCGGCTGGCCGACGCCGGCCAGGTTGAAGAAGGCGGTGCGGTCGCTGACGCGGGCCGCCTGCTGCATGTTGTGGGTCACGATGACGATGGTGAACTGCGACTTCAGCTCGCCGATCAGGTCCTCGATGGCGAGGGTGGAGATCGGGTCGAGCGCGGAGCAGGGCTCGTCCATCAGCAGGACCTGCGGCTCGACCGCGATGGCGCGGGCGATGCACAGGCGCTGCTGCTGGCCGCCGGAGAGGCCGGCACCGGGCTTGTTCAGCCGGGTGTGGACCTCCTTCCAGAGGTTGGCGCCCTTCAGCGAACGCTCCACCACCTCGTCCAGGACGGACTTCTTCTTCACGCCCGCGAGCCGGAGGCCGGCGACCACGTTGTCGTAGATCGACATGGTCGGGAACGGGTTCGGGCGCTGGAACACCATGCCGACCGCACGGCGCACGGCGACCGGGTCGACGTTGGAGGCGTACAGGTTCTCGTCGTCCAGGAGGACCTTGCCCTCGACCCGGGCGCCGGGGATCACCTCGTGCATCCGGTTCAGGGTCCGCAGGAAGGTCGACTTGCCGCAGCCGGAGGGGCCGATGAAGGCCGTCACCGAGCGGGGCTCGATGCTCATCGAGATGTCCTCGATGGCCTTGGTGGTGCCGTAGTAGGCCGACAGTCCGCTGACGTCGATGCGCTTGGCCATGATCGTTGCTTCTCTCGTCTGTCTCGTACGTCGGTCGGTCAGTGGCCGCCCTTGGGCGAGCGCCAGCGGGCGATGCCCCGCGCGATGAGGTTGAGCCCCATCACGAAGGCGATCAGCACCAGCGCCGCACCCCAGGCACGGGCGTAGCCGTAGTCGTTGTTGACCACCGAGTACTGCTGCCAGATGTACATCGGCAGGGACTGCTGCGGTCCGTCGAACGGGTTGTTGTTGATGTAGTCGGCGCCGAACACCAGCATCATCACCGGGGCGGTCTCGCCCGTGATGCGGGCGACCGCGAGCATCACGCCGGTGGCGATGCCGCCGATCGCGGTGGGGAGGACGATCCGCAGGATGGTCTTCCACTTCGGCACGCCGAGCGCGTACGAGGCCTCGCGCAGCTCGTTCGGGACGAGCTTGAGCATCTCCTCGGTGGACCGGACCACGACCGGCATCATCAGGATCGCCAGCGCGAGGCTGCCCGAGAAGCCGGAGTAGCTGAAGCCCAGCGCGAGGTTCCAGACCGACAGGATGAACAGACCGGCGACGATCGACGGGATGCCCGTCATGACGTCGACGAAGAAGGTGACCGCCTTGGCGAGCCCGCCGCGGCCGTACTCGACCAGGTAGACGGCGGTCAGCAGACCGATCGGGGCGGCGATCGCGGTGGCCAGGGCGACCTGCTCCAGGGTGCCGATCAGCGCGTGGTAGATGCCGCCGCCCGGTCCGGACTGGAGCACGCCCTTCATCGAGTGGCTGAGGAAGTTCGCGTTGACGACCTCGATGCCCTGCTGGACGGTGTAGACCGTCAGGGCGACGAGCGGGACGACGGCCAGGATGAAGGCGACCCAGACCAGCGAGGTGGCGAAGCGGTCCTTGGCCTGCCGACGGCCCTCGACCCGGGCCGAGAGGACGTAGCTGATCAGGAGGAACAGCGCGGCGGAGATCAGGCCCCACTGCAGGTGGCTGGCCAGGCCGGCGGCGGCGCCGATCCCGCAGCCGAGGCCGATCGAGCCCGCCGCGACCGCGACCGGGGCCCACTTGGGCAGCCGGTTGGCGGTCAGCGGGCGGCCGACGGGCCGGGTGTCGTCGACGATGGCGGTGGTCATGCGTTGGCCCCCGAGTACTCCTTGCGGCGGGCGATGATCAGTCGCGCGGCACCGTTCACCAGCAGGGTGATGACGAACAGGACGAGGCCGGAGGCCATCAGCGCGTTGCGCCCGTTCTCGCCGGCCTCGGCGAACTTCAGCGCGATGTTCTGCGCGAAGGTGCCACCGCCCGCGTCGAGGATGTGCAGCGACAGGACGTTGCTGGAGGAGAGCACCACCGCGACCGCGATGGTCTCGCCGAGCGCCCGGCCGAGGCCGAGCATCGAGGCCGAGATGATGCCGGGGCGCCCGAACGGCAGCACCGCGGTGCGGATCATCTCCCAGCGGGTCGCGCCGAGCGCGAGCGCCGCCTCCTCGTGCATGCGCGGCACCTGGCGGAACACCTCGCGGGAGACCGCGGTGATGATCGGCAGGACCATGATCGCCAGCAGGATGCCGACGGTGAACAGGTTGCGCGGCGTGCCGGTCTTGGTCTGGTCGAAGATGTACGTCCAGCCCAGGTACTCGTTGAGCCAGCTGGTCAGGCCGTCCATGTGCGGGACCAGGAAGAGCGCGCCCCACAGGCCGTAGACGATGCTGGGGACGGCGGCGAGCAGGTCGACCAGGTACGCGAAGGGCTGGGCGATCCTGCGCGGCGCGTAGTGCGAGATGAACAGCGCGATCCCGATGGCCACCGGCACGGCGATCAGCATCGCGATGACGGCGCTCACGATGGTGCCGAAGGCCAGGACGGCGATGCCGAAGACCGGCTTCGGGGCGTCCGGCGCCCACTCGAAGGAGGTCAGGAAGTTGCCCTCGTTCTTGCTGAGGGCCAGGCCCGAGCGCCAGGTCAGGAAGCCGGCGATGGCGGCCATGATGACCAGCAGCAGGATGCCCGAACCCCGGGCGAGGTTCATGAAGATCTTGTCGCCGACCCGGCTGTCCCGCGGTCGGCGGTCCCTGCCTCGCGGGGCGGCAGGGGAGGATGAAGTCATTGGTCTACTCCGGTCTGGTGGCGCCGCCCCGGAAGGGGGACGGCACCATGGCGGCGGTGCCCCGGACGTGGTGCTGGTCGTGGTGCGTTCCGGTGGGACGGCCCCGGCCCCCCTCGCTCACGGGGCCGTCCCACCGGTGGTCTGTCGGGTCAGGCCAGGGTCGGGATGACGGCGTTGACCTTGTCGGTCAGCTCCTTCGGCAGCGGGACGTAGCCCTTCTCGCCGGCCGCCTTCTGGCCCGCCTCGCTGGCGGTGTAGGTCAGGAAGGACTTCAGGGTCTCGAGGGTCTCGGCCTTGTTGCCCTTGTCGCAGACGATCTCGTAGGTGACCAGGACCAGCGGGTAGGCGCCCTCGTCCTTGGTCGCGTAGTCGAGCTTCAGCGCCAGGTCGCTGCCGGTGCCGGCGATCTTCGCCTTGGCGAAGGTGGTGGCGGCGTTGGCGGCGGTGGCCTCGACCGGCTTGGAGGCGCCGGTGTTGATGGCGGCGCTCTTCAGGCTGTTGGTCTGGGCGTAGGCCAGCTCGACGTAGCTGATCGAGTTCTTGACCTGCTTCACCTGGGCCGCGACACCGGCGCTGCCGGCGGCGGACTGGCCGCCCTTGGCCGCCCAGGTCTTGCTGGCCGGGTAGGTCCAGGCGCCGTTGCCGGCGGCGGCGAGGTACTTGGTCAGGTTGTCGGTGGTACCGGAGTCGTCCGAACGGTGGAAGGACTGGATGTCCGCGTCCGGCAGCTTGGCGCCCGGGTTCAGGGCGGCGATCGCCGGGTCGTTCCACTTGGTGATCTGCGAGTCGAAGATCTTGGCGGCGGTCGGGGCGTCCAGGACCAGGTTGTCGACACCGTCGACGTTGTAGACCAGCGAGATCAGACCGCCGGCCATCGGCAGGTCGATGCCCTGGCCGCCGGTGCAGACCGCCTTGGAGGCGTCGACCTCGGCCGGCTTCAGGGCCGAGTCGGAACCGGCGAACTGGACCTTGCCCTGGGTGAACTGCTGGATGCCCGCACCCGAGCCCACGCCCTGGTAGTTGATGGTGGTGCCCGAGCAGGCGGCGCTGAAGTTGGTCTTCCACACGTCGATCGCCGTGCCCTGGGCGGTCGAACCGGCAGCGATCAGCGAACCGGGCTTGCCACAGTTGATCGCCGCACCCGCCGAGGCGGAGCCGCTGGAGCCGCCGGACGCGGTCGAGTTGTTGTTGTCCGAGCCGCAGGCCGCGAGCGACAGCGAGCTGACGAGCGCCATGGCACCGATAGCGAGGGCCTTGGAGCGGCCGTTCCGCTGGAGCTTCACTGGGTGTCCCTTTCTGTGGCATTGCCCGGTGCGCGGGCCGTACGCGGACGGCGGAGCACTGGGTTTTGCTGTGGTCCGGGGCCCGTTCGGCCCTCCGGTGGTCCCGAAGTTAGGCCGGTGAAGTGACACGACAGCCGGTCGCAAGTGAACGGGGAGTGAACCTCGAAAGGATGACAGGAAACTACGTCAGGTAGTAACGGTTGCGTCACGGCAAGGGCGCGGGTAGATCACTTCCACGGTTCCTTCACTGGCGGCCCGCCGGGGTCCGAACCGGCTTCGCCCCCAGGATCGCCAGCAGCGCGTCGATCAGCAACCGGTCGTGGTCGTGGCTGAGCCGGGCCCGGGCCTTCCCGGCCGGCAGCCACTCCAGGCGGTCCACCTCGCGGTTGGGCCGGAAGGCGCCGGCCGACGGCACCGCGGCCCAGTACCGGACCTCCTTCGGACGGCCCTGCACCTGGTAGTGCTGGGCGGGCAGCTCCGGCCCGAGCAGGCAGCGGAACCCGGTCTCCTCCCACACCTCGCGCAGCGCCGCCTCGACCACGCCCTCACCGGGGTCGAGCTTGCCCTTCGGCAGGCTCCAGTCGTCGTACTTGGGCCGGTGGATCACCGCGATCCGCGGCCGCCCCAGCCGCCCGCTCTTCTTCGGCCGGCCCGGCAGCCACAGCACCGCGCCGGCCGCGAGGATCACCGGGCCGCGCCCCGCCCCGGTCACGCTCCGTGCCGCCGGCCGCCCCGGAACCGGGCGCCCGCCCAACTCAGACCGTCCCCGGTACGGCGGAGTGGACCCAGCCGTCGGCCGGGAAGTCCGGCCAGCCGTCCGGGCCGAACGACAGGTCGGGCCAGCGGTTGCCGAAGGCGTACCGGGCCGACTCCACCTCCAGCCGCTGGTCGGCGTGCACCACGCCCAGCACGTACGCGGTCGCGGGGGTGATCCGCGGGGTGCGCGCCGCGGTGGCGGCGGTGACCGCCGCGTCCGCCGCCTCCTGCTGTCGGTCCAGCACCGCGTCCAGCTCGTCCAGCTCGGAGGACCGGCCGCCGCACACCTCCAGCGCGTACCGGGCGCGCTTCCCCAGGATCCGCAGCCGCGACCAGGGCGCGTCGTCTGCCGCCAGCGCCGCGTCCGCGTCCACCGCGCCCCGGGCCGCCGGGACGGCGCCCAGCCGACGCATCCCGTCCCCGCCGTACGGCCTCGCGGCCCGCTGCAGCGGCAGCTGCTGGGCGGTCGCGGACAGCGCGGCGAACGCGGCGGCCGCCTGCGGCAGCAGCACCGCCGGCGCCCGGCCGCCCGCCGACTCCAGCAGCGGCGCCTCGCCGACCAGCAGCGTCATCCGGTCCGCCAACGCGTGCAGCCGGGCCGAGCGGAGCTCCTGCAGCACCGTGGAGTGCGCCCTGGTCCTGGCCAGGGTCAGCTGCCGGTCCAGCAGCGCCCGCGCCTTGGGGGCACCCGCGTGGCCCGCCAGCATGCCCGTCCCGTCCGGGTCGCTGCCGCTCAGCGAGTCCAGCGCGCCCAGCAGCCGGGCCGAACGGCGGACGTACCCAGGCTCCAGCGCCAGCAGGTTGAGCAGCCAGCGCAGCTCGGTGCGCGACTCCTGCGCCCAGGTCTGCTCGAAGACCGAGCCGAAGGTGTGCAGCAGCCCGCCGACCCGCCGGACGGCCCGCAGCAGGTCCGCGGTGCCCGCCGCCGGGACGAGCGAGGGCGTCCCGGGTCTCGCGCCGACCTCGCCCACCGCCAGCGGCAGGGCGCGCAGGAAGGCGCCGGCCTGAACGGTGAGGTGGTGGGAAAGGATGTCCCCGGCGGTCGCGGTGGAAGCCGCCCGGGCCGTCATCGGCGCATCGGTCATGGCGTGGAAGATCCCCGTTCCCCCGGGGTCCTTCCCCGGAGCTGGTGGCCGACCGCCGGGCCGGCTGCCCTTCTGGAGGGCCGTCCATGGCGGCGGCTTCGCATCAGTGGACGCGTCAGCGCGAGGCGGCGGCCCGACGGCGCTGGCGAGAATCGATCAGGAGGTCCTGGACGTGCCGCAGCTGCCGGCCTTCGGTGTCCTGCGAGCGGCGGGTCCAGGCACCGTCCGGCCCCAGGTGCCAGGACTGGGTCTCGTCCGACACCCCGAGGTCGATCAGCCCGGACAGCTCGGCGCGGTGCGCCGGATCGGTGATCCGCAGCAGCGCCTCGATCCGGCGGTCCAGGTTGCGGTGCATCATGTCGGCGCTGCCGATCCAGACCTCCGGATCGCCGTTGTTGCCGAACACGAAGATCCGGGAGTGCTCCAGGAAGCGGCCCAGGATGCTGCGGACCCGGATGTTCTCGCTCAGCCCCGGCACGCCCGGGCGGATCGCGCAGATCCCGCGCACCCAGACGTCCACCGGCACCCCGGCCTGCGAGGCCCGGTACAGCGCGTCGATCAGGGCCTCGTCGACGATCGAGTTGACCTTGAGCTTCACGTACGCCGGGCGGCCCGCCCGGTGGTGGGCGATCTCGTTGTGGATCCGCGAGACCAGCCCGTCGCGCAGGCCGCGCGGGGCGGTCAACAGGCGGCGGTAGGACTCGCGGCGCGAGTAGCCGGAGAGCCGGTTGAAGAGGTCCGACAGGTCGGCGCCGACCTGCGGATCCGAGGTGAGCAGGCCGAGGTCCTCGTACAGCCGGGCCGTCTTCGGGTGGTAGTTGCCGGTCCCCACGTGCGAGTAGCGGCGCAGGGTGTCGCCCTCCTGGCGGACCACCAGCGACAGCTTGCAGTGCGTCTTCAGCCCGACCAGGCCGTAGACCACGTGGCAGCCGGCTTCCTCGAGCTTGCGGGCCCACTTGATGTTGGCCTGCTCGTCGAAGCGTGCCTTGATCTCGACCAGGACCAGCACCTGCTTGCCGGACTCCGCCGCGTCGATCAGCGCGTCCACGATCGGCGAGTCGCCGGAGGTCCGGTACAGGGTCTGCTTGATCGCCAGGACGTCCGGGTCGGCGGCGGCCTGCTCCAGGAAGGCCTGCACCGAGGTGGAGAAGCTGTCGTACGGGTGGTGCAGCAGGACGTCGCGCTCCCGCATCGCGGCGAAGATGTCCGGCTGGGAGGCCGACTCGACGTCGGTCAGCCCACGGGCCGTGCCCGCCACGAACTTCGGGTACTTGAGCTCCGGGCGGTCCAGCTCGGCGATCCCGAACAGCCCGGTCAGGTCCAGCGGCCCGGGCAGCGGGAAGACCTCCGCCTCGGTGATGTTCAGCTCCCGCACCAGCAGGTCCAGGATGTAGGGGTCTATCGACTCCTCGACCTCCAGCCGGACCGGCGGGCCGAAGCGCCGCCGCATGAGCTCCTTCTCCAGGGCCTTGAGGATGTTCTCGGTGTCGTCCTCCTCCACCTCCAGGTCCTCGTTGCGGGTGACGCGGAAGGCGTGGTGGGCCAGCACCTCCATCCCCGGGAAGAGCTCCTCGAGGTGTGCGCCCATCACGTCCTCCAGCGGGACGTACCGCTGGGGCGAGGCCTCCAGGAAGCGGGCCAGCGACTGCGGCACCTTCACCCGGGCGAAGTGCTTGTGTCCGGAGACCGGGTTGCGCACCACGACGGCCAGGTTGAGCGAGAGTCCCGAGATGTACGGGAAGGGGTGCGCCGGGTCGACGGCCAGCGGGGTCAGGACGGGGAAGATCTTCTGCCGGAACAGCGTGTGCAGCCGGGCCTGCTCCTTCTCGGCCAGCTCCGGCCAGCGGACCACCTCGATGCCCTCGGTGGCGAGGTCCGGCAGCACCTCCTGCTGGAAGGCCGCGGCGTGCCGGGCCATGAGCTCGCGCGAGCGGGTCCAGATCAGGTCCAGTACCTCGCGCGGCTGGAGGCCGGACGCGCTGCGCTGGGCGACACCGGTGGCGATCCGGCGCTTGAGGCCGGCCACCCGGACCATGAAGAACTCGTCCAGGTTGCTGGCGAAGATCGCCAGGAACTTGGCCCGCTCCAACAGCGGTATTCCCGGATCCTCGGCGAGTTCCAGGACACGCTCGTTGAACGCGAGCCAGCTGCGCTCGCGGTCCAGGAAGCGGCCCTGCGGCAGCGCTTCGTACTCCTGCTCGTCCGTGGCCGGCAGCTCCGGCGGGACGCCCAGCGCACTCGACATCCGGGCCGTCGGCGACAGCGGGGCAGAGACGGGGCGGGGGATGCTCATGGGCTCCAGCTCCTCCAGCAGCAGGACGGCGTCCGGACGCCAATGGCTCTGCGGGCCGTCGTCCTCGCCCCGGAGCGAATCCGGAAGCTGCGCCCATCCACCGGGCGCGGTCCGTACAGGACCGGCCGGTGCGTGGCGGTCGACTCTGCACGAGCGAGACACTACGGACTTCATCCTGTGATCTTCGCGGCAGCAATTGAATCCACGGTAAACACCGCATGGCCAGGAGGAAAGCTGAGTCGGTCGGGGCAAGGGCCGTTGCCGTTCCGGTCCTCACCCGCGACCGCTCCCGCCCGGCTCGCCGCCTCGGGGGAGACGGCTGGACCCACCCTCCCGGAAGAGGCTGGGCCGTAGGAGGAGAGGGTCAGAGCGACCGGTTCTCCTGGTAGTGGGCTCGGTACATCAGGTCCACCTCGTGAATGGCGAATCCCAGTCGTTCATATACCCGCACGGCGGCGGGATTGTCGGCGTCGACGTAGAGGAGGACGGTTTCCAGGCCGCGCTCACCCGGACCGGAGCCGGTCAGATGGCGCAGGCCCGCCGCGGTCAGCGCGCGACCGAGCCCGCTGCCCTGCTCCGCCGGGTCCACCCCGACGACGTACACCTCGCCGAGCTCCGGCTCGGAGGCGGTCGCCGCGTGCACCTTGGTCCAGTGGAAGCCGACCACCTTGCCCTCGCGGGTGGCGAGGAAGAAGCCGGCCGGATCGAACCAGGGCTCGGCGATCCGCTCGGCCAGGTCCTGCTCCGTCCAGGAGCCCTGCTCCGGGTGGTGGGCGAAGGCCAGGGCGTTCAGCCGGAGCCACTCGGCGTCGTCCTCCCCCGGGCGGAAGGTGCGGAGCTCGATGCCCTCGGGGACGGCCACCTCCTCGGTCTGCCGACCGGTGCGGCGCATCTGCCGCAGCTCACGGACCAGCTCGGCGCCGTAGGAGTCGGCCAGGTGCCGGGCCGCCGGGTGTCCGCCGTGCACCCAGAAGTCCACCGCGTCGTGCCCCGCCCGGTGAGCCTGCGCCAGTACGGCGTCCACCAGCGGACGGGCCAGGCCGCGGCCGCGGGCGGTCGGATCGACCACCAGCTCGGCGGCGGGGTCGGCGGTCGGGCTCTCGGGGACCTCGAGCTGACCGTAACCGAGAACGGCGTCGCCTTCGCTCTCGATGAGGTGGGTGATGCCCGGCCGGGGCGTCTCCGCGTTCCGCAGCCGGAGCCGGCCCTGCTCGGACACGGCGGCCCGACCGTCCACCGCCTGGGCCTCGGCCAGAACGCGCAGAGCACCGTCGCGCTGCTCAGGCGGGAGCACGTTGTTCGCAATGACCGCTGTCTGATCGTCCATGCCCTGACGATACGTCACCGGAAATGCGAAAAACCCCTGATCCGAGTGGATCAGGGGTTCTTCTGAAGAATTGTTCGGCGGCGTCCTACTCTCCCACAGGGTCCCCCCTGCAGTACCATCGGCGCTGTGAGGCTTAGCTTCCGGGTTC